>CANRBK010000001.1 GCA_947628845.1 uncultured Clostridia bacterium
ATATAATTGTAAGAATAACAGAACAAACACCAAAAGTAGGCTATTTAGTAGATAATAAAACAAAAGAGATAATAATAAATAGAGTAAATGGAGAAGTAACAGTATTACGTATAGATCCTACAGACTTAGATGTAGAACAAAATGGAAATAAAGATAATCTTCAAGTTAATTTATATAGCAAAAAGAAAGAAGAACAAAATGTAGTAAAAGTAAAATTGGTTGATAGTGAAGAACAAGATGTAGCTGTTGGAGCAGGAATAGTTTACACATTAGAAGATACAGAGACAGGAACTACTTATGGTCCATCAGTTTCAGATAGAAACGGAGAATTATCATTTATAATAGGAACAAAAGGAGAAGGATCACATCAATACAGATTAATATTAGATAATAATACTATACCAACAGAATATGACAAAACAGAGAATTTAGGAGATATAACATTTAATCTAATATTTGATCAGGGTGGATATATCATAGATAAAAATACAATAGATAATAAGCTTGTAGTAAAAGAATATTGTTCAGTTGTAGATAATCAACAAACTAAAGAATATACAGCATTTATACACATTGGTTATGAAATGGAAAAAAGTAATACAATTGAATTTAAAGTAAACTTAAAAGAGTATGAAGCGAGTACACCAATTGAAGGAGCATCATACAATCTTGATATAGAGTGGGAAGTAAATGGAATAACTAGAACAAAAACAATTGTAGGAAGAAAAACAAATAATTCAGGAGAACTATCTACACGTATAGTAAAAGGTAATAATCTAAGAATTAATGTTACAGAAGTATCAGCAAGTGTTGGATATACAATGGATAGTACAACACAAGAGATAGAATTACAATTTCTAAATAATAGTAATATAAAAATAACACAATCACCTTATGATTATACTAAAGCAGATGCTAAAGGAAAATATCAAGGTGCACATGAAACTACTACAGATGTTGTTGTATATGAACATTTGAATAGACTAAGATCAACAGAAGACACATATATAAACTTAACAGTAAATAAGCAAGACATGAATGGAGCATATGTTAGTGGAATACCATTACTTATAACATCTGATACATTACAAGATAAACAACAACAACAATTAAAATTAGTAGCTACTACAGATGTTAATGGAACAGTTGCTATAGATTATTCTCAATATTTAAAAGATATGATAAACGAAGAAACTATTAGAGCTCCAGGAATAAAAACGGATTCTGATGAAATAGTTTACTACTTAAATGTATCTGAGGCAGAGTTAGTACCACAATCAAGTGAATATGTTGAAAAAGCAGGAACAAGAGTAACATTAAGATTAATATTCAGATATGCAGATGGTAGAGTAAGATTAACAAATGTAGAAACAATCTATGGAAATAGATTATTAGTTAAATCACAAAATGGTGGCAAGATATTCTCAAGTTCTTCAGATACTGCTGCAGGACAACAACTTGAAAATTCTTTAGGAATATTTTTAGCAAATATAACATTGGATTTATACACAAACTATGATGAAATAGGAAACTTGTCTTTAGATTTCAAAAAGATAAATGATATTAATGAAGAATTAGTGGGAGCTAAATATAATATAAAAGTTACAAATCCAGATGGTACAGTAGTTAGAAAAGAAATGGAAATTTCAAATGGACAATTTAGCTCAGATATAGAAATATCAGGAGTAAACGTAAATCAAGATAGTATAATAGAATTAACAGAAATAGAAGCACCAGTAGGATATGAAGTAAATGAAAATACAGAAACATTAGAAGTAACAAGTATAGCACAAGATGGAACAATTACATTAACACACAAAGATCAATCATATAGTCCTAGCAGATTAAACTTACAACAGAAAGCATCAACTAATACAGCATCAGGAAATGTAAAAACAAACTATGAAATAACATTTGTAGATTATCAATTAGATACATTCCAATTTGAAATAACAACAAAAGATTCAAAAGATAAAAGTGCTGTAGGAGGATATGGATTTAAAGTAGATACAAGTAAAGGTGCTACAAAAATAATAACAACATCTTCATCTGGAGTGGGCTCAGCAAAAGTCGGAGGAAGTGTAGAAAGTAACCAAATTACATATACTATTTCAGTTAATAAAGTTGCAGAATATTATAAGCCATTAAGTGGTTTAATACATGTAATAGTAGAATTTGATCAATTTGGAAATGTTGATTTTGCTAAAACAAAAGCAGCACAGACTGATCCTGGACATGGTAAAATTTGGGACATAATAGCATTAGAAGATCAAAAAATTGGAATACAAATTTTAGTAGATCATCAAGATCCATTAGTTGTAAAAGTAAAAACATTAGATAAAATAACAGAGGCACCAATACAAGAAGTTGATTATAAAGTACAACCATCAATGCAATTAGAAGCAATTGGAAAAACTGATATACAAGTAGGATATGTTTTAGAAAATGGTATTAAAACATACACTATTACACAAACACAAATAAAAGATTCATATCAAATGGCAGAACCAAAAACATTTACAATAACATATCAAAATGAAGATGTAGATAGTGTGACTTTAGAAGGTCAAGCTAGTGGTACAACTGGTAAAAATGATAGTATACAAAAAACAGGAACAAGAGAAGTAACCATAACAATATATGTTGAACCAAAAGTACCATTTGAAATAAAAGATGTATATTATTTTAATGAAACTCAAGGATTACAAGGAGCAAGTTTTGAAATAACATCATTAAGAAATAATGATACAGCTAGAGGAACAACAGATGCCCAAGGAATATTAGGGTTATATTCAGATATATTAGGTAAGCAAAATAATGATAAAGTTATGTACAAAGTTAGACAAACTAAAGCTGCTAGTGGATATGCAACAGTAGAGGATTTCTATGTAGAGGTTACATATGATCAAGACAGAAAAATACAAGATGCAAAATTAGTAACTGAACATGGAGATGATGTATCAAATAATAGATTTGTAAAGGTAGGAAAGAGAACATCAACATTAACAGAATATAATAAAAATGAACAAGGGGTAGTAACAATAACAATAAAACATTACCCAGAATTTCAAATATTAATTAAAGACTTAGATAGAAGAAATGGAACAGATCCAGTAGCTGGTACTGAATATAGCGTTAAATCTACATATGAACAAGATAATAATGTAGTTGACTTTACTCAGACATCAGGAGTTGTAACTGATAGCACAGGGCTTGGAACAGCACATTTAGATAGGACAAAAGATGATACAACTGTAACATATGTTGTAAAAGAAACATCTCCAGCAACAGATTACCAAACATTAGGAACAGATATAGAAATAGAAGTAGAATTTGATAGTAGTGGATATGTAAAAAATGTTCAAGTAAAAAATGATACTATTCTAAACAAGATAGAGCATGCAAGTTTAAGAAGTAATATTAATAATCAACTTAATCCAGAAGATCATTTCAGAGTTGATTTGGAATTAAAAAATAATCCAATATTACAATTTAATTTAACAGCACAAGATAGTGTGAACTCTAATACAAAAATAAAAGATATAGGATTCCAAATTGTAAGTAAACAAGATGGTGATGAAGATACAATATATTCAAATTCAGCGAATATAAACAAAGTAAATTTAACAGGAACTCCACAAACATCATATACAGATGGTAAAGGAGAGACACAATCATATTTGGATAGAACTTTGGATAATGAAGTAATGCTTTATACAATTAAAGAAGTGCAAAAATCTCCAGGATATGAATGGAATGATACAGATATAGTAATAAAAGTCACATACGATAATAATGGACAAATATCACAAACAGCAATAGATAAAGGAAATGGATTTATAAGTATAGATTCATATAATAAAAATGAATTCGAAATTAATATAACAATATTAAATGACGAAATAAAAGAATTTGGTATACATTTAACAACAGAAGATACATATGATACATCTAAAAGATTAAATGATATCGAAGTAGAAGCCTTTTTAACAGAAGGAAATGCATATCAATCAGATGGTGAATATGAACTGATTGGAGACAATAGTTTAAAAACAGGTGCAGATAGAAACCAAGATGGTATACCAGACATAACATATGGAGAAGATTATGAGTCAATAGGACAATATATAGAAGGGGCAGGAGAAAGGACATTAAGATTAATAGTAAAAAATGATGCCTCAGACAAAGGTGGATATTATTTAGATAGTACAGATAATTCAAAATCTGGAGATAATATAGGATACTATTTAGGAAACCAATATTTTGAAAATGCAAAATATCAAGCACATAGTTATTGCTATATAATAAATGTCAAATTTTCAGATGAAGGGAAAATAGAGGAAGCAAAATTAGTATCTGGAGGTCTAATAACAGGAATAGGACAATGGTCTGCAAATACAGATTATGTGCAAACAATAGGAGATACATTAAATATATTACATACGGATTATAAATTAAATATTACTATGAAATTTTTCCCAATGTTTAACTTAAATGTAAATGCAATGGATAATTACACATATTCAAGTGAAATTAAAACAAATATAGATCAGTTACCAAATGTATTACCAGGAGCTAAATATAGAATAAGTACATCAAGACATGATTTAGGTATTCATCCAGATGAATATGTCAAAGCAGGATATATAGGAAATTCATCTTATGGTGGTGTAATTTATGAAGGTATAGATGAAATGTTTGTACCAATAGAGAAAGGTAAATCAAGATTGTTCTTTGTATTTGAAGAAAATGAACCAACAAATTACCAAACATATACAGACAGATATATGACATTATATAGTCAAAGATTAGTTGCAATTATAAGTGTAACATTTAATGAAAAAGGAGAAATTGATCAACAGAAAACTCAGTCAGGAGAGAGAATAGATGAAAATGGTAATATAACTAAACCTTATCTAGGTGAAGGTGGAGAGATATTATCAAGTAATAACTTACAAGAATATAATTATTTGGCAAAATTTGACAGCTGTGGAGAAGCTGGAAATGTATCTACTAAAATGAAATTTTACATTGGATATGCTTTAACCACAACTTTAAATGTAACAGCAATAGATGATATATCAGGAAATCCAATATCAAACATAAAAATGTATCCTTTTGAAAATAAACAGACATATCCAATTAACAATAATATATGTGTAACAAACACATCTTATGAATATAATGTTTATTCATATAGATATACCAATAGCCAAGGAAAATTTAGTATAAAATACTGGGGAGCAGCGCATAATGCCAACTCAAATCAATACATAATAGGATCTGAAAGACAAGGAAACGATTATAATGGATATCTATTCCCAGACGATATGGCAAGTGCACAATTAGGAGGAAATGGAGATAAAAAATCTTATTATGCAAAAATAGATGTAACATATGATGCAAATGGAAAAATTGCAAGTGTAACATCTCTAGGAAAAGACTTATGGGGAGATAACAATGCAATAGATATATCTTGGGATTCTGAAACAGGTAATGTATACGTTAAGATGTTATATAGTAGAAAATTCCAAATGACATTAAACAAAGTAGACTTTTACGATAGTACAATAAATGGATTATTTGCAACATTTAATGTAACATCAGATAAAGGTTTAACAACAACAATTAATGCTAAAAAAATGACACCTATGGGAAAAGTATATAAAAATCAAACAGTTAAATATACATTATCAGAAACAGAAACTCCAGATAAATATTATCCAATAGGACAAAATATAGATTTCAATGTAACATTTGATGAAAATGGAAATATAGGAAAAAATACAATAAAATCTAAGAATGAATATTTTGAAGTAGAAATGACTACAAATGATACAGAAAAAATAAATAAAACACAACCAGATTTGACAATAAATATTAAGAACAAACCAGCATTTTGTATTGATTTAAAAATAATAGATAAATTTTATAGGAGTGAAGGAATACCAAACATTAATTTATCTGTTACAAATAGCAAAAATGATAAAGCACTAGGAAGCCCACAAACAGATAAAAATGGATATGCAAAAATTATTATAGGACCTGCATATATAAATGAAACAGTAACGTATGAAATAAGTCAAAATAGTCAAGCACCAGGTTATTATATGAATAACACTACTGTAAAATTAGAAGTTGAATTTAATGAAGTTGGAAAAATACAAAGATATAGCATAATAGCTGGAGATGATGTAGTATATCAATTTAGTCCAGATGCATATTTAAATACAAGAGAAATTTCAATGCAAATTATGAATATGCCAGAAAATTTAAAAATAGGTCTATATAAATATGATAAGATAAAAGATGAACCTATGGCAGGAATAGGATTTACAATAACAAAAACAAATATAAGTTCAATGCAAACAACTAATAAAACAATAACAACTACTCAAGATGGTACAATAGTTGAAAATATAGATACATTTACTAAAACAAATCAAGGAGAAGTTATTAAATATACAATACATGAAGATAAAACACCAGAGACATATAGAGGAATGGAAGATGTAGAATTTTTAGTAAGGTATAATGCAGATGGAAGTATAGCGTCATTTAACCAAGTACCAAATGCTAAAGGAATTTTGAATACAAAAGTTGACCTAGAAGTAGCAATAGGAACAATGAAAACTTTAAATGACCAAAAAGTACACTTTGTTGCAAAAATTCCAAATGATAATGCATTTGATATTATAATAAAAAATGAGGATACTAACTATAGTAAATTGGGAATAGAAGATTCTATATTTGACTTAAGTATAAATGGAGTAGAATATCAACTTGAACCAACAGATGAAAATGGACAAACATCAGTTACAGATATAACTGAATCAGGAATAATAGATATTCAAGTTTCTCAAAAAACAGTAGGAGAAGGGTATAGATCAGACATAGCAAATAATACTCATATAAAATTAGACAAAGGAATAACTACATATAGTTTAAACTTAGTTACTGGAACAGATGGATTAGTAAATGATAAACAAGCTACGACATTAAAAGCTAATGTAGAAGTTGACGAAGAATATGGAACAATAACAATAACATTTAAAAATGAAACACTAACAGAGTTAACATTAATAAAACAAGATAAAGATAAAAAAGAAACTTTAGAAGGAATACAATTTGAAGTAAAAGCAAGACAAGTTAATGATCAAGGACAATCACTTAATAATGAAAGAACATTAACAGTTACAGGAAAAGATACTACAGATGCAAATGGAGAAATATACTTTGATTTAGGTGTTGCACCAAAACAAGAAATATGGGAATATAGCTTTGTAGAAGTATCAACACCACCAGAATATCAAGAAAATGGCGAATTAGTAATGACAGTAAGATATGACCAATATGGTAGAATTATTAGCCAAGAATCAAATAAACAAAGTAAACTAGTTCCAACATTAAAAAATGATAATGAAAATTGCAGAAATATGTATGTAGTTATATACAATGAAAAGATTCAAGAGCCAGAAATAGGAGATGATGGACAGCCTATAATACCACCACCAACATATACGGTAAAAGTTGTTACTGAAGATGTTGATACAGGAAAAAGAATAAGTGGTTCAAGTATATATATAAACATGACAGATGCAAATGGAGATTTAATAACAGTAGAACCAAAAACATCAGCATCAGCAAATAATGGAACTACATCTGTAACAGGAAATTTGGGAATAGATGGAAGTATGTATACAGATGAACAAATAGAAGAAGGAGCTCCAATTATAATAGAAAAAGGTTTAACTTATATAGATAACATAGATTATGAAGGAACTCTAAATATAGATGTAAGCCAACAAAAAACAGCAGAAGGATATGTATTTGGAGACCATACATCTGGAAATGTTCAAGTAGATGTTAAATATATACCACCAGTAGTTCAAAATGGAGAGCCAACATTAACATTCAATGTAACACAAAATGCAGGCTTTACTGTAATAGCTGATCAAACAAATAGAATAATAACAATAAAAATAACAAATAAATCACAAGTTCTATTTGATATAACTACACAAGAATATAAAACAAAGGCAGAATCAGAAACTGTATATATACAAGGAGTAAATTATATTATTACATCTGAAATTTTATCAGCAATAAATAGTGAACCAACAGACTTAAATGAAACAACACAAATCTCAGATGAAAAAGGTAAAACTCAAGGAAATGTTGGTCGTGCATATGCAGGACAAACAATACTATATACTTTACATCAAAATACACCATTAGGATATAAGCCTATAGATGATATACAAGTAGAGGTAACATATGACTCTAGAGGATATATAAAATACTATGAAGTATTAAGCTCAGAAGATAATTGCTATATTGATGAAGAAAATACAGAAGATAGACATTTAGCATTAATAGTTGTAAATAAAAAAGAAATAGTTCCATATAGAGTTAATGTAGAAAAACGTGCTGAAGATACAGATGAAGAACAAGATGCATACTCAAAATTATTGCAAGGAGCTAAATATAGAATAACTGTAAATCAAGCATATGGAGGGGCAGAGACTACAACATGGACTGATGTTACAGATACAGAAGGGTTAATAAAAGGTTTAGTATTTAATGGATTCGGATATATAACAATAACAATTGAAGAAATAGAAGCACCAGATGGATACCAAATAGATATTACAAGAAAATATGAATTATATAGAGATCCAATTACAGGAGATATAAGGACAATAAATTCTAATGTTAACCTAAGTGACAAAATAGAAACAGACGAACAAGGTAATATGATAATAAAACTTATACCAGTAGATAGACAATTAAATAACAAATTTACGTTAATACTTAATAAATATTCAGCATTAACAGATAAGTATATAACAGAAAGTCAAGCATTATTTAATGCACAATTAATAAGAAAAGATGAAGATGGTAATGTTATTTATCAAGATAAAATAGACAATATATACACAGATAAAAATGGTAAAGCAATAATAGACAATCAAGATATGCCAGATGAAGAAGGAACATACACATTAGTAATTACTGAAGTTGAAGCACCAGAAGGATACGAAAAATTAGTAGATTCTATAGAGATACCAGTAACATTTGGAAAAGATTCAGAAGACAATATAATAATTACTGGAGTAAATGTAGATGGATTACAAAATGTAAAAACTACAAAAGTTAACAAACAATTGATAGGAATAAGCATTGGAAATGAAGCTGTAGGAGAAGAAATTTTAGAGGATGAATATTCTCTTGATATAACAAAAGTAGATGGAAAAACTGGTGAAGCAATAGAAAATATGGCAATATTCAAAGTTCTATTACCAGATGAAAATAAAACTTCAGTTTATACAGAAACAATGGAAACAATATTAGGACCTGGTAAATTAGATTATTGTTATATTGAACAAGATAAAGATTATCAAGTAAGATTAACACATATGAAATTGCCAACAGAAGAAACAACTTTAAAATATGTATTTAAAGAGATAGTACCACCTGATGGATATAGTGGCATAGAAGATGAAATGGAATTAGCAATACAATTTAAGTATGATGATACAACACAAAAAATGTATATAGCAAGTGCTAAATCAAATAGTCAATATCTAAGAGTAAATACTATAACTCCTTGTCAAACAGATACAAGACTAAGTATAGATATCTTAAATGATGAAGGATTACCAATTGTAGTTCACTATGATGCAAATGATAATGGGGAAGGAACTCAAGTTCCAGCTGATCAAACAAAAGAAAGAGGTACAGACCTACAATTAAGTAATGATCAACCACAAAGAAAAGGATATATCTTTAGAGGTTGGGCAAAGACAGCAGATGCAACACAAGCTCAATATCAACCTGGAGGAATATTCACAGAAGATGAAAGTACAACATTATATGCAGTATGGGAAGAAGAACCATTATATCTAAGATCAGATGTATATATAATCTCTAATGAAGACAATTATGCAGAAGATAGCAACTATTCAGAGTATGTAGATGGAGACACATATATATTTGGTATAATACCTGCTATAGGAAATAAAAGAGATGAACCAGAACTTTTAGGAACAGATAAAGCTAAATTTTTAGAAAATATACAAACAAATGCTGATCATATCTCAATAATAGATATAGATAATAGTGAATTAGAAAATGATGACGGACTAATAGTAACAGAAATGAAACTTGTATTAACTAAAGGAAATGACACAATAGAAGTAACACTAATTGTAATGGGAGATACAAATTCAGATGGTATATTAAATGGAGCTGATACATCAAACTCTGCAAACAATATAACAAAGGGAGATAAATCACATTTTACAAAAGCACAAGAGTTAGCATTAGATGTTGATTTAGATGGAATAATAAGAGGATCAGATTTGAGTAAAATAAGAAATGTAAAAACAAATGAAATGCAAGGTGCCGAAATGCTAAGAGATGAAATTAAAAAATTAAAAGACTATCTTAATGGAAAAGTATAAAAGGTTATATTAAGAAATGAAGGAGGTGTATAAAATGAATAAAAAGCGATTAATATTATTAGCAATAATTATAGTGTTAATTGTTACAATATTAGGTTTATACACAAGTAAAATACAAAACATATCAAAGGTTGCAAGTCAAACACAACAAAAGCAAGCATTAGAAGAAGATACAGAGGAACCAGCTATAGAAATCATTCAAGATACTTCAAATTTTCAAAAAGATAGAACTATTATTCTTACAATTAAATATAAAAATCTAACTGAAAAAATATCATATGCAGATATATATATAGAATATGATAAAGAGATTTTTAAAGAAGTAGAAAATATAGATTTTAGCTATGATTTTACTGAAGATGATTTAAATTATTTCAGCTATAATAAGGAAAGAAAAGAAATAATGTTTGAATTTTATGAAGACATTGATGTTGAAACTTTATGTACCTTAAAATTAAAAGTATTAGATAGTATAACAGAACCAAAAGAGACATATTTTAATGTTATATATCCTTATATATATAATTATGAAAATCAAGACCAAGTATTTCTTAAAGATTGTACAGAAACTATAAAATTACCTATTGGAAGCGAGGAATTATATTTATCAAGTAAACCATATAAAATAGGAGATAATGACATAGACAAATATGAGGATGGAGATAAATATATATCAAGAGTACAAAGAGAAACAACTAAGGAAGAATTTATAAGTAACTTAGATACAAATGGAGATATAACAATATTAAAAGCTGATGGAACACAATTAGGTGAGAATGAATTAGTTGGAACTGGAATGACACTAGTTGTAACAAAAGATGATGAAAAAATTGAACTTAAAATAGCAGTAATGGGAGATGTAGACGGAAATGGTAAAGTTACGATATCAGATTTTGCAACAATAAATAAAGTATTAGCAAAAATCTCTACATTGAAAAATGAATATAAAATCGCAGGAGACTTAGACGAAAATGGAAATATAACAATTTCAGATTTTGCAACAATCAATAAGATATTGGCAAAACTAATATAGGATATACTAGTATAATATACAAAATATTTGTTAGCACTTAGGGAAGTCCTAAGTGCTAGCAAATAAATAAATTGTTTTATCATTTAGATATTATATTTAAAATTTGTAAAAATAATGTAATATAAATATAATATTTAAGTGATAAAACAAATAAAAATATTTTCCGTAAGAGAAATTAGGCATATAATTTTTTTATAAGAAAAATGATAGTTGAAAAAAAATACTCAAATGTTAAAATAATAACAAACTAATGATTAAAAAGGGGGAAATATTATGTATAAGTTAAAAACAAAACATGATTATATAAAATTAATAGCAATATTAGCCACATTAGTTTTAATTTGTATGTCGGTTATATTATTAATTAATAGACATAATGAAAATACTTTGAAAATAGCTGCAAATGATGGAGAAATTAAAGCTTTAGGTAGAAATGAGCTAGAAATAGAAAAATCACCATTGAATATTGAATTAAAATCAGATGCAACAGAAATTAAAGTAGGACAACCAATTGAAATAAAGATTTATGTAACAGGAGGAAACATTTCTTATTTTGATGGATATTTAGATTATAATCAGGATGAATTTGAGACATTCAGTAGAGGCAATATAAAAATAAATACAAAATTAACACAAGATGATGATACTTATGGTATGTGGGGAAAAAACTATGATACTACTAGAAAGCTGGTAAGTATATCTGAAAACTATGGTGACAATTATAAGATTCCTGATGATGGATATCTAGGAAGTATACAACTTACACCCAAAAAAAATATGGAAACTACAAAAATAACATTGACAGATTTGTCAGTAGTTGATAAAGATGGAATAAATGTAATTATGAAAGAACTTTCTATAGATATTCCAAAACCATTAATTTCATATACAATAACATATGATGATAATGTTGATGATGATTCAGTACAAAGTATGCCTGCAAATGGTAAAAAAAATCAAAATGAAGATTATACTATACAAGGAACACCAACAAGAAAAGGATATACATTTAAAGGATGGAATACAGATAAAGGAGGAAATGGAACATCATATCAACCTGGAGATACATATAATGGAAATGCTAATTTAGAACTATATGCAAAATGGGAGAGAAAAACATCACAATTATTTGTAAATCCAAATGGAGGTGTATGGAATAGCAAATCTAGTACACAAAAATTTACAGAGCAAAGTGGAGAAACAAAAGATATTCCAAACCCAACATCTGGACCTAATGGATACACAGTTAAGTTTAATGCTAATGGAGGACAAGAAGATAATTTACAAATCACACAAACAAAAAAATTTAAAAACTGGACAAAAGATGGTGATGGAACTTTAAATGGAACTTTATTTACATTTGGAGAAACAGATACAACATTAACAGCAAATTATGAAGGAGAAAGTATAACATTACCAGGCGCTACAAAAACAGGTGCAACTTTCAAAGGATGGTTTACATCAGCAGTAGGAGGAAATAAAGTAGGAGATGCTGGTACATCATATACCCCAGATAGAGATAATATTACTCTATTTGCACAATGGGATGAAATACAATATAAATTAATAATAGATCCAGATGAAGGAACATATAATGGAGAGACTACTATATATGGAGCATATAATTCTACTATTCCAGTAAAAAAACCAACACCTCCAAAAGGTTTTACAGTAAGATTGAATAACGAAGGACAAATATCCGAAGTTGTACAAACGAAGAAATTTGTAGAATGGGTAAAAACTGGAAAAGGAAACTTAGATGATATGGTTTACACATTTGAAGATGGCGATGGAAGATTAACAGCTAAATATATAGATAATGATGTAGAATTAGGGACTCCTTCAAGACCAGGATATAAATTTGATGGTTGGTATACATTACCATCAGGGGGAGAAAAAATAGAGTCACCATATAAGCCAGAATCAGATATAACATTATATGCACGTTGGACACCAAATAAATATACTATAACATTTGATGCAGGTGATGATGCAACTGTATACCCTACAACTAAAGAGGTAACATATGATCAACCTTATGGAGAATTACCAACACCAAATAGACCAGGACATACATTTAAAGGTTGGTATTATAAAGGACAACTAGTTACAGACAAAGATACAGTAAAAATAACAGATAATGTAACACTAACAGCTTATTGGGAAGGAGAAACATATACATTAACAATAGATCCTAATGGCGGAACATACGATGGAAAAAAGGAGAAAACAATTTTAGATGGGCAATATGAACAAGAAGTAGAGATACAAGATCCAGTAGCACCAGATGGATATAAAGTAACATTATTTAGAAATGATGGTACAGAAGATAAACAAGAAATTATGCAAGAAATAGAATTTACAGAATGGACTAAAGGAGAAAAAGGAACACTAGAAAATAATATTTATACATTCGGAGATGGTAATGGAACTTTAACAGCACAATATGAAAAGAAATCAGTGGATTTACCACAAATTGAAAGAACAGGATATGAATTTTTAGGATGGTTTACAGATCCAACAGGAGGAGAGAAAAAAGAGGATACATTTACACCAACAAGCGATATTACATTATATGCACATTGGGAAGCAAAAAAATTCAAATTAAAATTTGAGCCAGGACCAGGTGCAGAAGAACTTGAGGAAAAAGATAAGGAAAAAGAAGTAACATATGGAGAAAAGTATGGGGATTTACCAACACCAAAAAAAGATGGATACATATTTGAAGGTTGGTATGATGGAGAAAATAGAATAAATCCAGAGGATGATGTTGATATAACTGAAGATAAAACATTAACTGCTAAATGGGGAAAAGTAAAAGCAATGTTAAGAGTAAATCCAAATGGAGGAGAATGGGAAGGAAGCAGAGAGCCACAAGAATTTATTGAAGAATATGGAGAAGTAAAAGATATACCAGATCCAACAACAAACAGAGATGGATTTACAGTAACATTTGATAAATGTGATGGTTCAGCAAGAACTCAAGTTACGCAAACAACAACTTTTGAACGTTGGGAATTAGATGGAGATGGAAAATTTGAAAATAAGAAATATACATTTGAAGAAGCAAATGGAACATTAACAGCAATATATAAAGGAGACGAAGTTGAATTAGAACAACCAGAAAGACCAGGATATGACTTCGATTGTTGGTATACAGATACTGGTGTAGAAGTAAGAGAAGACTCATTTATACCTGAAAAAGATACTTTATTACATGCACATTGGAAGCCTAAACACTATAATGTAACATTTGAAACAGGAAGTGAGGATGCTATATTAGATGAAGATCAAAAGACAAAAGAGGTAACGCATGGAGATAAATACGGAACATTACCAGAACCAACAAGACCAGGTTATGAATTTAATGGTTGGTATGATGAAGATGGAAATAGAATTACAGAAGATAATATAGTAGATATAACAGATGACACAACTCTTACAGCTAAATGGTTAGGAGCAACATTCACTGTATATTTCGATTATAGAGAAGGAACAGGAATAACAGCAAAAAAAGAGGTAAGAAATGAAGGAACATATGGAGAATTACCACGAGCAACAAGAAAGGGATATACATTTGTAGGTTGGTATAATCCTGATGAAGAACTAGTAACAGAGTCAACAATAGTAGATCTTACAGACGACATTACACTACATGCAAAATATAAAGTAAATGAATATACAATTACATATGAAAATTTAATGGATAGTGATAATTCACAAAATCCAAAGAAATATACAATTGAAGATAAAGGACCATTAACATTATATAATTTACCAGACAAAGATGGTTATACATTCTTAGGTTGGTATACAACAAATGACGAAAATGGAGAGAAAGTTACAAGTATAGATACATCAAATTTGGGCAATATAACATTATATGCAAGATGGGAAAAAGAGGATGACTTATATTTAAGATCAGAAAAATATAAAGTTGGTGAAAAAGATATTGACAATTATGAACAAGGTGATATATACTTAGACAAAATAGAACCAGAAACGACAGTTGCAGAGCTAATAAGAAACTGCGAAACTAATGGAACAATGGTAGTTTTAGATTCAAGGGGAAATCCAGTACCAGAAAATAGTCTTGTCGGAACAGGAATGACAATTAAGGTAACAAAAGATAATAAAGAAATTAGATTAACAGCAGTTGTAATGGGAGATTTAGATGGAAATGGAAAAGTAACAATATCAGATTTTGCAACAATAAACAAAGTCCTTGCTAAATTAACAACACTTGAAGGAGCAGAATTTTTAGCTGCAGACTTAGATGACAATAAAGATATAACAATATCAGATTTTGCAACGATAAATAAAGTTCTTGCTAAACTAACTACATTAACTTATACAAAGAAAAAAAATTAAAATGTTATTAAATTTTTAAATTTTTATAAAAAAAAATAAAACAAAAGAAAGGAGAAAAAATGGAAAAGAATGTAAAAACAAAGATTCTTATTGTAATAGCAGCTATAGTAATGATTATTACAGCAACTAATACATTAGTAATGGCAGCAGAAGGAAATGATAAAGGATATTCAGTAAACATCACAGCAAGTAGTGATTCTAAATTAAAAGCGGGAGATGTAGTAACAGTAAAATTGAATTTACAAAGTGTTAATGCTGGAGGAATGGGTATTAACTCATTTGAAGCTACGATTAAATATGATACTAATGTTTTTGAAGAATTAACACAATCAGATTTCCAAGGAAGTAATCCATGGGCAGTAATGTGGACACCACAAACAAATTATTTATCAGTATATGAACTTGGTGCAGATATAAAAGATCCACAAACTATGGTAACAATAAATTTTAAAGTTAAATCTTCAATTGATATGGATTCTACAATAATCGGATTTGAATCTTGTAAAGCTTCAAATGGAGGAATTAATGATGGAGGAACAGGTGATATAGATGTTAATAATATTTCTATAACAATAGACAAAGAAGCAGAGCCAGTTCCAAGTGAAACACAACCAGAAAATACTGCAGCACCTAGCACTACTACACCAACTAATACAGCAAAAACACCTACAACAACTTCAAAAAATGTTGTAAAAGACAATACAGTTACAAAAACAGCAACTTTACCAAAAACAGGAATTGCACAATATAGTGTAGTAGCAATCGTAGTAATAGCAATAATAGCAATATTTAGTTATGTACTATATAAAAAAACATCAAAAGATGTAAAATAGAACATATAATTAAAAGATAGAGGGAAATGAGGCAATGCCTCAAATCCCTTTTTTTTCGATATTATATAATTGACTTTAGGAAGAAGTATTCAAAAAATAATGTTTGTATTGTTAAAATATAATAAATAATGTATAATTTAAAAAAACAAAAATAATATTAAATAACGAAAGGAAAGAAGGAAAGAAATGCTATTAAACATTATACTTATAATAATAGGCTTTATACTACTAATAAAAGGAGCTGACTTTTTAGTAGATGGAGCAAGTGAAATTGCAAAAAAATTTCACATACCAGAAATAGTCATTGGGTTAACAATAGTCGCAGTAGGAACATCGATGCCAGAATTAGTAGTAAGTGTAACATCAGCATTAGAAGGTCACTCTGATTTGGCAATTGGAAATGTAGTTGGAAGCAACATAGCAAATATGTTTTTAATATTAGGAGTATGTGCAGTAATAAAACCATTGATTTTTAAAAAAGAAACAAGAATATTTGAAATACCATTTACTATATTTGCAACAATACTATTATTCTTTTTATGCGTAAATGGAAGCAATCAACAAATAAATACAATAACAAAAGAAGAAGGAATAATGTTATTATTATTTTGTATATTGTTTATAATCTATAATTTGGTAATGGCAAAAAAAGGAGAAGAATTTGATAAAGAAGAAAGCATACTACAAATAAAAACAAATGAAAAACAAGTATCACCAGTATGGGAATCATTATTTGGAATAGTTTTAGGAATAATAGGACTAAAATTAGGAGGGGATTTAGTAGTAGATAGCTCTGTAGAAATTGCAAGAATACTTGGAATAAGTGAGAAACTAATAAGCTTAACAATAGTAGCTTTTAGTACAAGTTTACCAGAATTAATAACATCAATTGCCGCCACTAGAAAAGGAGAAACTGATATGGCAATTGGGAATATAATAGGATCACAAATATTTAACATATTGCTAATTATAGGAGTTTCTGCAACATTAGCACCAATAGCATATTCAAAAAGTTATGACAGCAATATAATATTATTAATAGTAGGAACAATTTTATTAGGTTTATTCCCATTTATAGGAAAGAAAAATGAAATGACCAGATTTAATGGCTTAATATTTGTAGTTATATATATATTATATTTAATAAGTATAGTTTGTTTTGCATAAGTTGTTACAAAGGATGAACCTTTTAACAGCTTTTTTATATTGTAGGAAAGTTCTCCAAATTTCCTATAATATAAATCGACTAGACATTCAAATTTGAAAAAATATGTATTTTTATGTATAATAATATATGAAAAATCTAAAAAGAGGTAATGAAAATGGATTTGAGTAACATTAAAATACCAAAGATGAAATTTAAAAAGATGAAAATGAATATGGTAGAAGAACTAAATGAAATAGACTACGAGAAAATTGAAAAGAAAAATTTAAAGAAAAAAAGAGAGACACCATATGAAGATACTACATATTATAAAACAGTAAAAGAATTTTTCTTAAAATCAATAAATGAATATTCAAGTAGGCCATGCATATTAGAAAAACCAAGTCATAAAGAACCATATAAAACAATTACATATAAAGAATTTGGAGAAGATGTGTTAGGATTAGGAACTGCTTTAATAAATATTTTAAACTTAAAAGATAAAAAAGTAATAATTATTGGAGAAACACAATATGGATGGTATGTATCATATATGGCAATGTTATGTGGAGTTGGAATTGCAGTACCAACAGATAGAGAATTGCCAATAAATGAATTAGAAAGCATAATAAGAAGATCTAGAGCATCTGCAATAATTTATTCACCAAAAAAATATGAAGACATAAAGAAAATAAAAGAAAGAGTTCCAGAAGTTGAATATTTTATAGAAATGAAATCTGACAAACCAATAAAACAAAAAGAAGTAGGCTTAGAACACTTAATAGATTTAGGAAAAACGTTAATAAAATCAGGAAATAATAGTTTTGAGCAAATAGAAATAGATCCAGAAGAATTTAAGATATTATTTTTTACATCTGGAACAACATCAAATTCAAAAGGAGTAATGCTAAATAACAGAAACCTAGCAGAAAATATAAATGCAGTATCAGCTTATGTAAAAATATATCCTATAGATAGGCTATTTTCTGTATTACCACTACACCATTGTTACGAATCCACAATAGGATTTTTATTACCAATCGCTTGTGGAGCATCTGTTGCAATTTGTGAGGGCTTAAGATATATAGTGCCAAATATACAAGAGTCAAAACCAACTGGAATTTTAACAGTACCACTTTTAGTAGAAAGCCTATATAAAAAAATAAATGAAAAAATAGTAAAAAATAAAAAAGATAAGATGGTAAATACAATGATATCAGTGACCAATGCCTTAAAAGGAGCTGGAATTGATATAAAGAAAAAAGTATTTAGAGAGATATATGATAATTTGGGAGGAAATTTAAGAATAATAGTATCAGCAGCAGCTCCAATAGATAAGAAAGTAGGAACATGGCTAGAAGATATAGGAATTTCTTTTTTACAAGGATATGGTTTAACAGAAACAGCCCCAATATCAGCTTTGACTCCAGAATATAAAACTTGTGTAGGTTCAGCAGGAAAAGCTATTGTTCAAGCAGATATAAAAGTAAAAGACCCAAATGAAAATGGAGAAGGAGAATTATTGATTAAATCACCAACTTTAATGCTAGGTTACTATGAAGATGAGGAAGAAACTAAAAAAGTAATTGATGAAGATGGATATTTTAATTCTGGAGATATAGGATATATAGACGAAGATGGATATATATTTATTACAGGCAGAAGCAAAAATGTTATAGTAACACAGAATGGTAAAAATATATACCCAGAAGAAATAGAAATGATTTTAGACAAAGTAGATGAAATAAAAGAATCTATGGTATATGGTAAAAAACCTGAAAGTAATAGAAAAAAAGAAGAAAAAGAATTGATTATTACAGCCAGAGTTATACCAGATTATGAAAAAATTGAAGAAATATACGGAAAAATTTCAAAAGATGAGATATATAATATAATTTGGAAAAAGATTAAAGAAGTAAATAAAAAATTAAATTCATATAAGGCTATAAAATCTTTAGAAATTAAAGAAGGAGAATTTGAAAAAACTTCTACTATGAAGATAAAAAGGTATAAAGAATTAGTTAATAAATAATTAAAAATATAGACAAAAGATAGCAATTAATTTGCTATCTTTTAATATATAAATGCAAAGCTAATAAATGTTTAAAATGTTGACTTTTGTCGTAAAATCGATTAAAATAATTATGTATTTTTACGATTATAATTATATATTGCAAAAATTTTAAAAGGTGGATGAAAATATGAAAAAAATATCAATTTTTTTACTAACAATTATTATTTCTTTAGTAATTACAACAAATGTAAAAGCAGCAGATAATGTAATACTAAAATCAACAAAAGATAAGGTAAATTTAGGAGAAGAAATTACTATTTCATTAGACCTAAATGTAGAGAATATAATATCTTTATATGCTTATACTGCAAAGTTAAGCTATGATAAAGATGTTTTTGAAATTATAGAAAAGGATAATTTTGAAGAAAGCGAAAATTGGTCTGATATAACATATAATACCAAAAATAACAAATTTGCGTTAATTAATAAAGAAGGAGATACAAAAACAAATTCTTTGCAAATTAAACTAAAAGTAAGGGAAGATGCTACTCCAGGAAAAACTATTATTGCAGTAAATAGTATAACTGCGTCTGACGGAGAAAAAGATATTAAATTAGATAGTGAATCAGTAGAAGTTATGATATTGAAAGATGGATTAGCAGAAAATGAAAGCATTCCAATTAATACAGAAAATGAAGTAACTGAAGAAAATACTATAATAGAAGTAGAAAAAGATTATTCATGGATTGCTTATATACTTATTGCATTAATGATAATTATATTCATATTTGTAATCTATTATTATATAAAAAGTGAGCAAGAAGAAACGCCTACAAATAAAAGAATTACTATTATTTCAACATCAATTATTATATTAATTATTTTATTGATATTTATTATTATTATTTTGGCTGATAAAAAAGCAGATGTTAATAAAGATAGTCAAGTGGATTATGAAGATACAAAAGATATAATAGAATATTTATTAGAGATTAAGAATCCAAATGAAGATGAAAATATAAGTGATAAAGATATAAATAAAGATGGGCAAATTACAATAGGAGATGTTGCAAAATCTGTAAATCAAGCAACAAATCAAAGCTATAAAAATAGCTCAAGCAATATCAAAAATTCAAACAAAACGACCAGCTCAAGCGAACAAACAAATCCAAACGAACCAGTAACTCCAAGTGAGCCAACAACTCCAAACGAACCAACAAGCCCAAGCGAACCAGCAAACCCAAGCGAACCAACAACTCCAAGTGAACCAATAAAAGCTACTATTATTAGTAGTATGCCAACAAATTATTATGTTGAAAAAGGTAAAAATGTAGAAATAACATATACTATTGAAGATAACACAAACGAAGATGTAAAACAAATTCGTATAAATGGTGTAGCAATTGCAGTAACAAAGGTTTCTGATGGAGTTTATAAGATAAGTGCTCCAATAGATGGAACAATACCACAAAACAGAAAAGTAAAACTAGAAGTAACTGAAATTATATATACAACAGAAGTAGTATCAACAATTCATACAACAGAAGTAGAAAT
Organism: uncultured Clostridia bacterium; assembly: GCA_947628845.1. Lineage (GTDB taxonomy): Bacteria > Bacillota > Clostridia > TANB77 > CAG-508 > CAG-269. The sequence goes on from CANRBK010000001.1 coordinate 21,416, forward strand.
ATTAAAATTAGTTCCAACAATAACTGATGACTATATTACTCATAAAGAAGATAAATCAATATTACATTTTAACTTAGTAGATGAAGATGATACATTTATTAGCGGTAAAGTAGTTGTTATAGCAGAAGATGGAACAAAAACAGAAAAAGAATTTACTCACAATGGAAATAATTCAATAGAAATTGAAATAAGCGATTTTATAAAATACAATATAAAAATAGAAGTTACTTATGATTTAGATACTAATAAAAATGATAATGTAAATAAAAAAGAAAATGAAATAATAAAAGAACATGAGGTACTATTAGAAAAAAATTATAATTTACAAGTAACAGATTTTAAATTAGTATCAGTTACAGAAGATATAGTTACATTACAATTTACAAGTACTAATGAGACACAAAATAAATATTACATAGAAAATGTTATTATAAATAATAAAGAGTACACAGTAATTAGAGAAGGAAACACTTATATAGTAAATGTTCCAACAGAAGATTTTGGAAAAGAAAGAAGCAGATTAATATTACAAGAAGTAATAATAAATTATATAGGCTTTGATAAAGAAATATATTTTAACGACATAGAAGATATATTAGTATTTAAGACGCATCCAACGGCAACAATAGATGGAATTATTGTAGGAGAAAATCAAAATACAATTAGTGTTAATAATATTAAAATTATTGATAATGATAATACCATTAATAAGAAATATGCTGTATTAAAATATGGAGAAAATATAGTAAGTAAAAAAGAAATTACTGAAAATGCAGTAACATTTAATACAGAAAATATAGAAAATATTTATAAAGCAGGAAAATATACTATAGAAATAGCAGCAGACTATGATGCAGTTGATGGCAAAGAGCATATTGTAGAAACAATTGGAACATCAGAAGAATTTACTATAGCAATTTGTGCACAAATAGTAAGTAGTGAATTAAATACTTATCCAAAGAAAAATGAAAATATGACAATAAAATATAAAATTAAGGATAATACAGATGAACAAGTAACAGCAATTTATATAAATGGAGAGAAAAGAGATGCTACAAAAGTAGAAGAAAATGTTTATTCAGTATCATATACTGCTCCAGAAACAAGTGGACCAGCTAGCATAACAGCTTCTAAAATATGCTATGGCACAGAAGAAATAGTGGTAACTAACAAAGTTGATAATATTGATGTATTAAAAACCAAGCCATATCTATTAAATAAACAAGAAGACGACTTTGAAATATATGAAGATTTTGCTAATAAAACGATAACAGTTGTATTTACAATAGTAGACCCTGATAATGCAAGTATAGAGAAAGAAGGATATGTAACTTTAGCAGCAGGACATTTTACAGATACAAGCGGAAACAATATGCCTAAATATAATATAGGAGAAAAAACAACTATTACATTTAAAGATGTAACTAATGGATCATATATGTTACAAATATATACTCCTCCATATGATTTAGACTCTAACCCAAATGATGATAAAAATCATTATATAGATGTAAGCAATGGAAGTAGAACTGCAATGAGAATTGTAGAATTCATGCAAGATCCTTCACAATTCCATGTAGACAATATTACTGCAAAAACAGATTTAAAAGGAACTACAAAATATCTAAATAAAAATGAAAAATATAAGTTAAGTTTTACAGCAGATGCTATTAATACAAGTGATCAATATTATTATCCTCAATATATTCGTATAAAAGGAGATAGTAATATTTCAGAAAGAACATTTGAACTAGAGAGAAATGGAAAAACATATATAACAAAAGAATATTTAGATGGATATGATAATATTGGACCAACTGAAGTTGAAATTGAAAGTATAATACTAAACAACAATGAAGTAATTTCTTTGACAGATAAAAAACTACAAATAGAAGTTTTGAAAGAGAAGTTAGATATTTCGGATTTTGTAGTAAATATGGATTCACAAGCCGAAAAAGCAACAATAACTTACAATATGACAGATACTGATAATAGTTTTATTAGTGGAAAAATTGTAATAACAGATACTGAAAATGAAGAAGAACAAAAGATTATAACTATTGAAAAAGGAAAAACGAGTTATGATGTAAAATTAACACCATTTAAAAACTATACTGCAGAATTATTTATAACTTATGATTTAGATGGAGATAATACACTTGGATCAGAGAATCAAAAAGAAGAAATATTTGCTACTGCTAATATAGAATTAAAAGTAGACTATGAGCTTTCAATAAGTGATTTGCAAGTAGTAAATATAGATAAAGAAAAATCAGTGGCAACACTTACATTTAAATCAACAAATGTATCAAAGCATAAAATATCATTTGTAAAAGTAGAAGGGCAAGAAGAATTATGTGGAGTAGGTTATAATAAAGAAACAGATACGTATACATTTGAATACAAGATTAACTCAGAGAAATTAGCAACAAAGGAAAGAACAGAAATTAAAATAAAACAAGTAAAACTAGATAATAATGACGAATTAGATATTGCACAAGAAATAGCGGCAATAATATTTAAGAACAAACCAACAATAGAGAATCTAAAACTAGAAGTAATAGATAATATAAAAATTACAGCCGCATTTGATGTAAAAGATACTGATAATACACTAAATTATTTATATGTTGGCTTAAAAAATAGTGCAGGAAATGAAGTAATAGAAGATACATTAGAACCAACAGATAGAGATGTTACTTTTGATATAACAGAGCCAGACAAATATACAATTGTAGTTAAAGGAAGCTTTAATTTAATAGATGGTGAAGAACACAATAAAGATGTTCTTAAAGAAAGCGATGAAGTTGCAGAAATACAAGTAAATGCAAAAATATTAGAAAGTATATTACAAAATAAATATCCTAATAAAAATGAGACAATAGAAATACAATATAAAATAATGTCAAATACTAATTTTAAACCAACAAAAGTTACTATAAATGATAATAAAGAGTATGAGTTAATACCGACTGGAAAACCAGATATTTATAAGATTTCATATCAAGTATCAGATGTTCCAGGTCAAGTTGATTTAAAAGTAAGTAAAATATATTTTGAAAATGAACAATTTGTAACTTTAGAAACACCTTATATAGATTCTATAGATGTATTAAAAAGTGTACCAATAGTTAATATAACTTCAGAAGATTTTGTAGAAAAAGGTTTAGTAATGTTCAATATTGACGTAACTGATCCAGATGGAGCTATGACTTCAGGAAAAGCATTTGTACATGAAAATGAGGGAGTTAAAACACTAGAAAGTGGACCAAATACATTAATAGTTAATGTTGAACCAGATACATCACATACTTTAACAATAGAAATAGAATATGATTTAGATTCAAACACTATACAAGAAACTGAAAATAAGAATAAATCAACAATATCTGAAAAAAGGATATTTACATTAACATCTAATTACAATCTAGAAATTAACAATTTACATGCTATAAATCCAACTACTGGGGAAGATATAAAATATGTTAATAAAGGTGAACAAATACAATTAAGATTTAATAGTGTAAATAGCACAGAGCTTACACCTAAAAAAGTATTTTTAAATGATATGCAAAACGAAGAATCTGACGGAACATTATATGATGTTTATCCAGTTGAAAATAGCAAAAATGAATATTATGTTAATTTAACTGCTGAGAATAAGGCTGGTAATCAAAAATTTGAAATAGAATCTGTTATATTATCTAGCGGAAAAACTATTAATAAGGAACAATTTAAAGATAATAAAAATCCAATAGTTGATTTAGTAATTTTGAAAACTAAACCTACAATAAGTGGTTATACATCATCAAATGTAGGAAATAGTGTTATAGTAACATTTAATATAACAGATAATGATAAAGCATTAAATAATAGTAAAATTAAGTTAATTAATGAAATAACAAATGTAGAAATAACCTCAAAGGATATCACAGAAGGAACAAATAATCATACATTTGATGCTTTGGAGCCAGGAGTTAAATATATAATAAGACTTGAAAACAGTTACAGATTAAGTGATGATGGAAAAAATGATAATACAGAAATATTTAAAGATGACCATATAGAAATAACCAAAAAAGAGGAGTCAAATTTCAAAGCTAGAAATCTTAAAGTTACAGAAAGAGTTCCAATAAATAAAAAAGCGCAAGTGTCATTTGAAAATGGAGTAATGTCTTATCAAGATGTTGATAAAATAACAATAGATGACGTTGAGTATTCTGTTGAAAAAGACGATAAAGGTGTATATAAGTTAGAATTAGAACCAAAAGAAAAAGGTGTAAATACAATACAAGTTCAAAATGCAAAAATAGGAGAAAAAACATTTCCAATAAATCGTCCACTATCATATACTTATGAATTTGCTATTCCAGAGGCAAAAGAGGTTACCGAAATTGAAGAAGAAGCAGGTAAGGCAATAATTAAATACAAACTAGAGGATCCAGATAAATCTATTAGAGGTTTAACAGCATACATGAAAAATAGCTCTGGATCAGTAGCAACACAAATAAATGTAGAAAAATATAGCATTGAAAATGGGGTAGAAAATATAGTAGAAATGTCATTATTAAAATTAAATACATATTCTATTGAATTAAGAGCAACTTGTGATATTGGTAATGGTACAACAGAGGAAAAAACATTATTTGAAAAAGATAAAATTTCTCCACCACAAGTTACAGTTATAAAAAATGAAATAGATAAAGAATATGTTGAAAAAGGTGGCAAAGTTGTATTAACATTCGTAATAAATACAAATGTTGATAGTGATGTTAAGAAAATATATATAAACCAAGATGGTTATAATGTGGAAAAAGTGTTAGATGAAGATAAGAAAGTAATACCAGATACTTATACAGTAACACTAGAAGCTCCTAAAGAAGCAGGAGTATTTGAACAAAATGTAACAAGCATAAAAATTGGAGATAGCCAGATAGATGCAGATTATGACAAAGACCTTGAAAAAAATAAAGTTTGCATTAAAGTACTAAAAGATGTTCCAACACTTACACACTTTATAGTAAATGAACAAGAAGGAAAAATTACATTTAAAGTAAATGATGAAGATAAAGCTTTATCAAAAAGTATAAATTCAAAATTAATAGTTAAACAAGAAGATAGGGAAGTTGGTACAGCAGAATTAAATAAAGGTGGAACAGAATATGATTTAGACTTAGAAAAAATAGGAATGACTGCAAAAAGTTACCCACAACCATATAATGTAGTTGTTAATTCAACTTATGATTTAAGACCAGATGCACCTGAAAATATGAATATATTCCAAAAAATAAAGAACTTCTTTACTGGAAATAAAAATGAGGTAAAAACTATAGCAAATGGAGATACGACAGAGAACGAAGATGGCGAAGAAGAACCAGAAGAACCAAAAGAGGGCATTAGAGTATCAGATATATTTAATAAAAATATTGAATTGACAGGAAATATTTCATACAATTTAGATTTTGAAGATAAAGGACGTTATTATTTATTTAATATGAAAACTCCTGTAGAAGTAGAATTTGATTGTTCAACAGGTACTAGATATAAAGTTGAAAAAGTAATTCTTGAAGGAAAAGAATATCCTGTTGTAATAACAAAAGAACTTGGAGACAATAAATATACATATCAAGCTATGTACATACCAAGTTCATATTCTCAAGAATCAATACAATATAATAAGATAATATTAGAAAATGGTAAAGCTTTCGATATAAATGAAACTATACCATGTATGATTGTTCAAGCAGAACCAACATTTAGTATAACAAACTTTACAGAGGATACAAAGGAAAGAAAAGTTAGATTTGGTTATAAATTAGTAGATGATGATAAAAAATTAGCTGATAGTCCTACATTTACATTAAAAGATTCACAAGGTAGCATTCTTCAAACTATAAAGGCAAAAGATGGGGAAAATATGGTTGAATTTGATATACCAGATCCACCTACATCAATATATAATTTAAGTGTTACAGTGCCAAAATATGTAGTAAGTGGTTGGGATTATACAGAAATATGGGAAGCATATAATGATTCACATAAATCAAGTGTTACAACATCAATTTTAAGTAGTGAAATTCAAAATAAATACCCTAAAAAAGGTGAGACAATTGAAATTATATATAACATTAGTAGTACAAGGGTAGTACTTATAGATAAAGAAGACCATACAAACCAAGATAAAGCAGTAAGTATTACAAAAATGATAATAAACGGAAAAGAGTATGATGTTGAAACATTAGATGAAAAAGATTATGGAAAAGAAAAATACAGAGTATATTATACTGCTAAAGATGATGATGGAATAGAGGAGATTAATGTTTCAAAAATCTTGTTCTCAAATGGAGATGAAGAAGAATTTCCAAGAAAAGATAAAATAGATATATTAAAAGAAACTCCACAAATTGTAGACTTTAAAACTGAAAATAATATAGAAACGGGAAAAGTTACATTTAAATTTAAAGTTTTAGATCCTGATAGTGTATTAGGAACGAATTCAATTTATGCACAAGTAGATGAAAATGGTGAAACACAACCGGTAAATATTGGAGAGAATACACTTACATTTGATGCTAAATTAAACCAATTATCTAAATTTAAAGTAAAAGCTACTTATGATTTGGATTCAGATCAATTAACAACTGAAACTGATGATAATTCTTATGAGATGAATACAATATTTGAAAAACCATTTATACTTACAGAAGAATATGCAATTAATTTCAGTAATATAAAGAAATACAACTCAAAAGGTGAAGAAACAGAGTACTTTGAAAAGAATGAAGATATAAAACTTACTTATGAATGTACTACAAATTGGCAAGAAATATATCCAGAATTAATTGTTATAAATGGTGAAAATTATACACCACAAAAAGTAGATAATGAACCAAATACATATTTTGTTAAATTAAAATCTGCTAATAATGCAGGAAAAGCGGATATTACATTTGATAGAATATTATTAAATAGTGGAAATGAAGTTTCACTAACAGGTCAAAAAACAACATATGAAGTATTAAAAGATATAGTTGCAGTTGACGAATTTACATATACTATTGGAGATAATAACGATAAAATTCAGTTACAAATAAATATTAAAGATATTGATAGTTCAAATAAAAATTTAACATTAGAAATTAAAGATGAATATGATCATCCAATAAATATAAATAAAAGTACTTTGAATGTGGGCAAAAATATAATTGAATTTGATAAAACAAGTGCTGGAAAATATTTTGCATCAATCTATTCAACTTATGATAGAGATATGGATGAAAATAATTCAAAGAATAATGCAACTAATGAAAGAATACATTATTCTATTATTACAGTAAATACTAGATATATTGAAATGAAAGATATAGTTGATATTGAGCTATATAAATATGGAAAAACCGGAGAAGCAGAAAGAGTTGATAGTATAACACCAGAAAGTTTAAATCCTATAGAAAATTGCCTAGTTAAAGTAATAATGAAAGATATACCAGAATTTTATAGTAATATTACAAAATATAGTATAGAAGATAATAAATTAAAATTAGTTCTAGAATATACAGATGCAATGGTATTTAATGGAAATGCAGAATTAAAACCATTAGAGGTTACACTAGAATTATCATCTAATGGAACAGCTGAATATCAATATGATAAATCATTTAACTCATTAATAGATGAGATGAAAGCAAATCCAGAGGGCACATTTAATTTAACTAAAGATTATGATTTAGCAGGATATGCAGCAAATAATGATGATTCTACATCAATTATAGATTTCGAATTTAAAGGTATTTTAAATGGTAATGGACACAGAATATATAATTTAGGAAAGCCTTTATTCAATACACTAAAAGATGCAACAATTGAAAATATTATAATTGATAAGCCAGAACCTAAAATTTTAAGTAATACAGCGATTCTTGCTAAATTAGTAGAAGGTACTACAATTAAAAATGTTCATATCATGAATCCTATTTGTAATTTTACTGGTCATGCCGGTATAATAGCATTTGATGTAAAGAATAAATCTGTTATAGAAAGTTGCAGTGTTACTAACATAGTAGGTAACTATAATGGATATGCGCAACTTACGAGTGGTTTTGTAACTAATTTATATGATTCTACAATTAAAAATTGTTATCTACAAGGAAAAATTGGTGGAGGATGGCATTTTAATGCAGCATTTGTTAAATCAGCAGATAAATATTCTGAAATATCTAACAATATAGTTAATGTAACATACACACCAAGTTGGGATAATAACTATGGCGGTAATGGAGGATTAACATACACACCAGATGGTGCATTACTAAAAAATAACTTATGTTTAATAGAAAGTGGTAAAGCAAGTATAATACATTATAATGGTTCTCTTAATAAAGATTCAAAAAATAATTATCAATTAGAAGAATCAACAGCACCAAAAAATGAAAACGAAAAGGGTATTGAAACAATATCTAAAAAAGATATTACATCAGAGTTCTTTAAAAACATATTAGAATTTTCAAGTGAAATTTGGAATATACCAAATGATGCTTCAATTAGCAATTTACCAACATTAAAAAGTGTATCAGAATCATATAGTGACAATGGAGTACAGCCAGAAAATTCTAAAGTTTATATACCAGATTATAATAGAGTTACTAAGTTAGCTGAATATAAGAAAAATAAAGAAATTACATATCATAATATGTATAAGATAATGCCATTTTATGATGCAAAAGAATTAATAAATGATGGAAATAAGATACCAGATGGAAACATTTTAAATACAAAACTAATTAAATACATAGTTCCATATAACAAAGACGGAAAAATGGTTACGTATTTAACAACAGAAAATTATAATAGTTTAGGTAAAATCAAGATGGTATTCGAAGATGGTACAACTCAAGAACATCATATAGATTTTGACGATTATTATGGAAACGTAGCTTCTTATATGATTTCTGATTTAAAAATAGGATATAATTATAATAGGTATGTAATAGATACAAAATTGAAAATAGTTCAAGAACTTATTGAAGAAGCGTCAAAATATGAATTTACTAGAGATTTAGAACCTCTTACTACAAAAATAGAAGATAGTAGATTATATAAAGAGCACTTTGAAAAAGTAACTAAAAACCATATTCCAGAATTTGTAGTAAATAGTTTAGTAAACTTAGGATATACACCAGCATTTGAAAGTGACGTATTAGATAATAAAATAAGACAAGAACTTATAGATACAAATAAATTAAAACAATTATTATTTGCATATAATTATTTTACTTACTGGTATAATCTAGATATGCAAGGTATAAATCTTGCAGATGCAGTTATGTTCCAAGCTAACCAAATGTTTGATGATAGAATGAATTTAGAAAATATGTCTTCAAACTTAATAAATGAAAGCAACTCCGCAACAAATGGAACAGCAGGATTTTATAATAATTATTTAGCATCTTTAACAAAATGTAGCAATTTAGGATTATTCTTAGACTATTATGTAACAACATTAACAGATTATAAAGATGGAAATGAGTGGTTTAAAGATAACTTTAAAGGTGGTATATATGAAACTGTAGATATCGAAAGAAATGGAACTGATTATACAATTTGGGATCATGTTAAAAAAGATGGTAAAGTACAAAATGATATATTACCAGCTCTAACAGTGCCAGAAAACTCTATGTTTATAATAAGTGCACCAACACAAGTATGTTTCGGTTCATTACGTGTATATGTAAATAATCCAAATGATGAAAAACAAATAGAACAATTTAGAGAAAATAAATTAAAGCTATATTTAGATCAGATAAAATCTTTCTATGTATTTGGATATGATTTTTGGGGAGCAGATACATTGAACAAGTATTGTGATGTACAATATGATATGAGAACAACATATACAGGTAGACGTGAAGAAACAGTTTACAACAATCCATTAACGACAGAAGAAAATTATCATAAATACTTTATAGAAGCAATTAACAGATGGGCAGGAACATCTGGAGGAGCTTATGCTAATGGTAGTGAGGTATTCTGGAATGTAATTAAAATGCTAGATGGTGGATTCAGAGTTTCAACACATGAAACATTACATAATCAGGATAGTAAAATATTCATGAATAATTATGGTCGTAGAGGTGGAGCAGAAGATTATGCAGCTGGATTCTTACAACAATATTATAGAGATGGATGGGTAAGTCCAAATATATTTGATGAAGAACCAAATAAAGAAAACACTACACAAAACCTTCATCGTTCAACTGTAAATACTAATGATAAGTTAACAAAATTCTATAGAAACTATTTTAGAACAAATGACTTTTTAGATTATATAGAAGCACAAGCATTCTTTAAACTAAGTGATGAAGAAAAAGCTAAACTTGTTACACAAGTATCTTATCCAAAAAAGAGTGATGCAGAGCAAGACGAAGGAGATAGTACAGTAGCATATCAACCTCTAACACTTGATACAGTAAAAGCTATGAAATTAGATAGCATAGAAAAACTTTGGGATAATCGTATAATGTTAAGACCTAAAAATAAAGAATATGAAGTACATTCACCAGGAGCAGATACAGATTCAATCTTCAATATTCACTGGTATCAACCACATGCTGATAACGATCGTCCAGATGGAGCAAACTTTAAATATTTAGCATGGCAAATGGCAGGTGAAAAAGGTTACTATGATGGTTTAACTGCATACTATAGTTTATCTTATGTAGGTCAAAAAACACAAAGACCAGGCTTAAAAACAACTGACTTAATAGCATTACAATATATAACTGGTGATAATACAATGACATATAAGAGATTTAAGATTGAAAGATATAATGAATTAGCAGAGTACTATAATAGACAAGATACTTATATAGATGCACAACAAATTTGTAAAGAATATTATAATGCCTTACAAGCAGATGCTAAAAACAATGATAGAAATCTTACATTGAGTACAGCAGTTAAGAGAAAGTACTTCAGCTTGCTAAGAAGTGAAACACAAGACTTCACAATAGATCCATTTAGCCAAAAGACAAATGCAGCAGTGTATAAGACAGAAAATATAGTAAATAATTTAAATGGAAACGAATCAGAAAGTGTTATAGAGAATCAAGCAGAAACAATTGAATAAGAAAAAGAGAATGTTCGCAAAAACATTCTCTTTTTTTAAGTTAATTGCAAACCTTCCTACAAAGTAAGTAAAAGTTTGTTTTTTAAAATTTGGTTGCGGGGGGTAGACTCGAACTACCGACCTTTGGGTTATGAGCCCGACCATTTCCCAGTATTTTTATATTTTAAAAATATTATATATTCTTACTCTTGCAACCATTTCGGAAGTATTTAATACTTCGATTTTTTATATAAATTTATCAATGTCCCTTTAATGTCCCTTAAAATGTATTTTAAGTACAGACATTACATTTCATTCCCTTTAAAATTTCAGGTACTATTTGAATATTATTTATAGGCTCTAGCTTTTCGATTTCAGCTTTATTTGTATCTTCGTCATATTCAACATAGTAATCCATTGTTGTACTGGCTAAGGTATGACCTAAATATTGTTTTATCTGATTTACAGGTATGTTTACATCTATACATCTTGTTGCAAATAGATGTCTTAATTGATATACACTTAAATGTTTAAAATTATGTCTTTTCAAAATCTTATCAAGTGTGTCCCATAAATAATCACTACTTAAAGCATGTCCTAGACTATTCATAAAAATATACTCGTCATCTAGTTGTTTTTTATTTGTATATCCCTTTTGTTGCATAACATATAGCATATATGTATGCATTAAATTGTTTAACCATTTTTGCAATGGTATATTTCTATAACTAGATAGTGTTTTTAAGTCTTTTTCTTCAAATGTGGACTTAACTTTTTCAAAGTTATCATCATAATAGGTTATTTTCCCATAATTATCTCTTACTTTTACATTAGCATCTTCATAGCTGTAATGTTTCCATTTCATACCACCACTTTCTCCTGGTCTAACACCTGTATTCATTATAAAGATGTAGCATAATCCATTCGTTTCAGAAAGTAATATTTCTATCAACTGCTGTTGTTCTGTTGGTGATATTGTAGGTTTCTTTTTCTGCCTTTGAACTTTTGGTGTACGAATCGTTGGAATAGGGTTAAATTTTATTATTTTATCAATTTCTGCATCTGCAAATGCCATATTTAAAATACTTTTTATTTCCTTTATTGTTTTAGGAGAATATTTTTTTATGCCTTTATTTTCGTTGCCAGTTGTTAAGTCAGAGAAATATTCTTGAAGAATTAACCTATCTAAAGATTGCATAGGGTAGTTACCTAAATAGGGAATAATGTTTGTTTTTATTTTTTCAATGTACCCTTGTAGAGTTCTAGGCTTAACAAACGACTTTTTATGAATACGAATCCATTTCTTTAACCATTCTTCTAAAGTTATTTTGTCTTTTTCTACATATTCATTATCGTTTGCTTCTTGTTTTGCTTTTATCATTTCTTGTACTAGAATTCTCTTATCTTTATTAAATAAAGATATTTGCTTTGATTTTCCATTTACTTTTATTGTTATTCTACCTTCATATCCACCATTTTTTGGTCTAATAGAGCCCATTCCTCTGGTGTTTCTTTTTTTCTTTACAGACTGATTTTGTGAAGTTTTTACCATAACTTTGCCTCCATTCAATACAGAGAACATTAAAAGTAAAAGCACAATATTTAATGTTCTCTATTATAGGGCAAATTTCATTGGAAAGCAATGTTAAACAAAAAATCTTCCAGAATTTTGATCAAACCAGTCTTGTAATTTTTTCTTGTTAATAACAATTCTTCTTTTAAACTTAATGCAAGGAAAATCTGGGTACTTTATTAATTCACTCATTAAGTTTTTGCTAATACCTAACATATTAGCTGCTTCACTAACATTTAAGCCTATTTTTTCATTAAAATTTTCATTCATTTATATCACTTCCATATATAGATTAGGCACATTTATCATAAACTGCCTTATGGAAGGGCAAACTTTTCGGGTCAACACATACTTTTATTAATTTTTTTAGCAAATCACTTCCTTTCTCATATATAATTTTATAACCTTTTTTTATTAATTTCAATAAGCACGGCTAAAAAAATTTTTTCGTTGATATTTAGGGTTTTTTAAGCACTTTTAGTATGGAATTTTAAATTCCTTAGGCATTTTTTTATTATAACTTATGGTATTTGTTTTAATTAAAAATAAAAACTATAAAGGCTAATTTTAAAGCATAAGACTTAAACAATTTATTTAAAATTGTAAGTGCTTTTTCAAAGAAAAATAGTAGTATCCTCCAGTTAGAAACAACAAATATAACTTGTCTTACAAAAATTTTAGCCAAATTTAATAATTATCCACATTTTCTTAACAATGTATTGATAAGAACAACAGAAATCAAAGAAAATAACAAAAAGATTTATCCTATTTAATGAGAATTCTTTAAAAAAGGATATTATGGTGATAAGTTAAAAGTAATAAATTTTTTACAAGATTTTGGCTGTGCTTAAGTTAAGCCGTTTACAAAAGTTATTTAGAGATAAAAACGATAATTTTAGAAATATTTTATATAGTAATATGGTAAGTAAAAAAGGTGATATATTCGTTCATAATACACGAAAAATCAATGATAATACGTTAGTAGCAAGATATATTATGCAAGTATAAAAAACGACTTATAAGATTTTATCAAGGCTATTAGCCAGTATATATAACTTTTCTTACAAATGAACATTTATTATATCATATTATTGTAGCAACTGAAGATAATAAAAAAGGAATTGTAAAATTTATAAATTCCTATCCCTTTTCACTCCTTAAAACTGATAAATTAATTTTGGCATTTCCTAATAGTGGAGAGCTAGAAAATATTGACTGTGAAATACCATTTTTATATACTACATATCCTGAACTTGTGGTATTAAATAATGATGGAGATGAGGAAAATAAGGAAATTTAACTTTTTTTATATTTTATACTCTTTTATAGTTTTTGTCTAGAATTCTAAAATTACTTTTCCTATTTATATAGTTTGCAACTATATAAATAAAATATTTACTAAATATTTTAAGTTGATTTTTATTATTATTTGATGAATAAAAATAGTATGATACTTGAGAGTATGATATAATCAATAAAGATAAATATATCATCTTACTTATTTTTTATAAGAAAATTTTTTTGAAACTTTTTTTTAATTAATGGGTATGTATTATTGAGAGTAGGGTAAAATATGGAAAAAGATTTGGATATGAAATTATATAATGAATATTTACAAGGAAAAGAAGAAGCTTTTGAATTATTATACAATAAATATAAAGATAAAATAAAATATTTTATTTTTAATTTAATAAAAGACTATCAGAAAGCTGAAGATATTACTCAGGAAGTTTTTATATATATATTACAAAATAAAGTAAGGGAAGGCTATAGTTTTAAATATTATATATATCTAATTGCGAAGAGTAGAGCACTAAATCATATAGATAAAGAAAAAAGAAGGTCAATAATATCAGAAAAATATTTTCTAGAAAAAACAGAGGAAACGGAAAAAGATATAAGTGATATTATAACACAAAAAGAAACAGAGAAAGAACTTATCAAAGCTATAGATATGTTAGATGAAAAATATAGAAATGCAATATATTTAGTAAAAATAGAAGAATTTTCTTATAAAGAAACAGCAGATATACTGGGAGAATCAGTTCAAAATATAAAAAATCTTATCCATAGGGGCAAAAAAGAATTACGTAAAAACTTAATAAAGAAAGGATTCGATGAAATGAATAAAGTCTCAAAAATGCTAATCATTATATTGTGTATAAGTATTGTATTATCAGGAGTTGTTTATGCTACAATGAAAATTTATAAAAATATAAAAAGCAAAGCAGAAATGACTCCTACATATACAAGTAAAATTTCTACAATAGATACTAACAAGGTTTGGATAGGAACGTTTAATTTAGTTTGGAATGACTTTATGAATGATGTAATTGGAGGGAAAATTGAATTTGAGAATGAATATTCTGAATTAGCAAATGAATTAAATAAACAGAGTTTCACAGTAGAAAATTTATCAGAAGAAGATTATTTTAAAATGCATGGAGTTGCAACTTTCGATTTAAAAAATATAATTGAAAAAGGTATAAGCCAAAAGTTTAATGAAGAAAGCAAAATATTAGAAGAAGTAGAATGGGGAAATCCAGATGGTTATGTCTTGTATGCAATGTTAAGAAAAAAATTTAATTATTTAGAAAATTTTCCAACGTTACAAGCAAAGACATTTGGTAATACAGAAGAGAAAATTAAATACTTTGGAATAGAACCTAATACTAATCAAGATGCAAGTAAAAATATAGAAATTCTATTTTATAATTCAAAAGATGATTTTTCAATAAAGTTAAAAACAATAGAGGGAGAAGAAATTTATTTATATCGAACATCTGGAGAAAATAAATCATTTGAGGAAAATTATCATGAAATGTTGGAAAAACAATTACAATATTCAGGAAATAAAAAGTGGCAAAAAAATGATATCTTAAGAATACCTTTTATAAAAATAAACGAAGAAATAAATTATGATGAATTATGTGGCAAATATATAAAAGGTACAGATTGGTATATTAGACAAGCTTTACAAACAATAGAATTTGAATTGAATAATTATGGTGGATGTGTTAAAAGTGAGGCATTAATAGAAGCGTTAAAAAATAGCATAAGCAAAGTAGATAGAGAATTTATATTTGATGATACATTTTTATTATATTTAAAAGAAGAACATAAAGAAAAACCATATTTTGCATTAAAAGTTGATAATACAGATATATTGATAACATATAATGAAAATTAAGAAAAATTTTAGAGTAACTATTAAGAATTTATCATATATTTTGTTAGATACTTAATAGTTACATATAGATTCTTCGGAAAATTACTTGACAAAGTAAGACTATCATAAAAGTTGTGTAAATCGGATTTCTGTTCGACTCTGTCAAGTAAAGTGTGTAATTTTTTTTTGATTTTAAAATTTTTACAAAATCGATGACTAAAAATAGCCATCGGTTTTATTTTTTTAATGTTTCTATACAATTTGTAATAATATCTTTTGCAGTTGGGCAAGATTTGTTCTCTTTTCCATATGTTTTGCTAATATAAGTTCTATCTTCAGTATATCTCCACATAGATTTTATTGCTCTATTAATATTCCATTTGACTTTTTGATTGGTAGTATTAAATTGCGTTGCTACTAGTGAGTATAGGCTATTTTCCATTTTTAATAATAATTTTTCATTTTTATTTGCCTCTAGAATAGCTTTTATTAGATATTGAGTACCAGAAGCACTCATATTAAATTTCAGATCTTTAAAAATTGTTATAATATTTTTTCTATATACATCTTCTTCTAAATCTATCGCAAGTCTGTTTACATAGTTAGTTAACAGAGATAAATCTTTTGTTTTTGAGAATATGAAATCTATATTTTCTTTATTTGATATTTTATAGATATAGTCTGAATATCCAGAAACGATAATAATTCTAGAATTTATATCTTCTTTTTGAATTTTAGTAATAACTTCTATTCCATCCATCTTAGGCATATTTAAATCTAATATTACAATATCAGGTTTTAATTCTAAAATTGAGTTGTAAGTACTTAGTCCATCAGTAGTTATATCTACTATTTTTAAATTTTCATTTCCTCTAATTATACTATTAAATAAATACTTCAAAAAATGAGTATTGTCATCTGCAATTAATATATTAACCATAATATTCTCCTCAAAAATCATATAATATCTTTTAATGTAAAATACCGATTAAAATCAAAAAGGTTTCAAAATTGTCTATTTTTGTCTATTTTTTTAAAAATAATATTTAAAAGATGTATTATATACAATATATATCTTGATTTTCAAAATCAATTTAGTTAAATTTAAAAACTTTCTTAAGAAGGGAGGGGATGAATTATTATTTGTCTAGAGAAAATTGCAGAAATAGATTAAATGTAATTTTTTTGATTTTGTAATATAAAAAGTTATATTGAAAGGGGAATAATTATGAATATGAAAAAATTTTTCATTATTTTTGCACTTATAGTATTGTTACTTTTATTAACTTTTGGTTGTGTATTAGCATCTAAGGATACTAAGTCTTTTGAATATCAACAATATGAAAATATAGTTGATACATATAGCATTTCTACAAGGGCATCACAACAAGATGTAATACAAAAAGGAAATGAAATACTTGATATATTAAATGCAAATTCGTTGGCTAGAACTGCAAATCCATCAAATGATGACTACACTGTTGAAAAAATTATAAAAGATAATAATTACAATACTCAAAGCTATTTATATACAAACAATAAGAATTATGAGATTCAATTAGATACTACAGATTTAAGTTTAACAGGAATTAATTCATTAGATATAAATTATAATCTTTCTTCAGAAAATATAGACAAAGAATACGTGCAAGAATATATCAATAGTATTTACACAAATTTAAACTTAGATAGTAGCTACAAACTAGTATACTTAGAGAAATTTGATGGTGCATTATGGGAAGCAGACTATCAAAAAGAATATGATGGAATTTATAATCCATATGAAGCAGTTAAAATAATATTTTCACCTATTGAAAAAAAGATTGCTAGTCTAAAAGTTTTTAAAATGAAATATACTGCTAATCAACAAAATAATACTACTAAAGAGATGGCTAAATCAACTTTTAACACTAAATTTGCAAATACAAAAGCAAATAGTATATCAGAACTTAAGACTGAAATTGTATTTATAAGACCCAATAATTTAGTGGATTCTAATAGAGATGATGGTTCAAAAGCATTATTTAATAATAACATAAAAAAAGCATGGAAAGTTACAAATAATGAAGGTCTTTCTTTATATATTGATATAGAATCTGGTGAAGTTATAGGAGGTGAGCAGTTAAGATGAGAAAACATATAAAAATGTTATTATTATTTTCTATATTATTATCTTTAATATCATTTTCTGGTAATAAAACTTATGCTGCTGAAGGAGCAAAGGCATTTGGAAACAGTGCTATTAGTACATATATAGACGATATGGATTTTGCCTATGGAGGGTTTAGAAAATTAGGATATAGTGCTTCTACTAGTACAGCATATTATAATAATGTAATGAATTGGATTAATACAAGTAGTAACAACTATGGTTTCTATATTACTACACATGGTCCAAGCAATGCATCTGCTGCAGCTGGCACAAGTTTCTTTGTTACTCAAGAAGGAAATTATATTTATCCTAGTAATATAACTGGTAATTGGCATCTAGTATATATTGATGCTTGCAATAGTAAAAGATCTGATTCATTTGCGAATGCTTTTAGAATATCAGGGTATTCAAATAGAGCTTATCTAGGATGGGCAACAGAAGTTGGTATGTCATCTGCAAACCAATTTAATGATTATTTTTGGAATACATATGTAACCACTCGTTCAATTCAAGCTGCTGCCGTTGCAGCTGCTGGACAAGTTCCTGGCTCGGGAACTACTCCTATTAGATTTGCAGGAGATACTGGTTGGTATGGATATTCATCATAAGAATAAATACCTATAAAACAAAGGGGCTGTAAAAAAGTCCCTTTTTATTAATATCTTATCTATTTTAAAATATAATTTTTATTACTATTTTTTTAAAAATTATAACATTAGTCTAAATAAAAAACAGCTTATTTTTCAAAAGAATAGACCATTATATTTAAGTTTCTTTATTTAATGTATTATAACTAATATTAAAATCATCTTTAAAAAAATCTTTATAATTAGCCCCATACTTAGTATCTAAATTATATACAAGTGGAATTAACTCACGAAAATACAATTTATAATATAATCCAAATTACATAAATTATTATTTTTTCAACTAGCAATAATATTTTCTTTCTTTATCAATATATTTTTCCAAATCTATCACACAATAATTGGCACCAGGTAGTTCTTTTCGTAATCTTGTTTCCAACTCTGTATTACAAATAATACATGCATTTTTAGTAGAATTCTCCCTTATAAAATATTTGAATCTTGTAATTTTTTCAGTATCTATAAAATAAAACATATTAATAAATTTATCTTTATTATTTGTATATTCACAAAAACTATATTCAGATAAATAAGCTCCTTTATAGCATTTATCTATAACTTCTTTCCATCTTATACTATGTAAATATTTTAATTTTTCTCTATTAATAGCATTATCTTCAATTATTAATATTTGATTCAACCCAAAAGCAAAATCATTCAAATTTATTCTATTTATATCATCTACTAAAATAATAATATTTTTGTATTTCATTTCTTTTTGTATATCATAAGCTACAGATTCAATATATTTACTATCATACTCTTTAGGAATTTGATAAGCTAGGTATTCAAATCCGTTTATATTAAATATTCCTATAAATCTTCTACCTGTTGTTGTAAATACTCTTTTATCTTTTATTGCAAATGATGGTATAAAATCGACTGTTTTACAATTATGATAAAAAGCAGCTATATTACTTAACCTTAATAATCTTTCTCTATATTCTTGATTTTTATTTAATTTATTATATTCAAAGTTTAATAATTTTACATATTGGATTCCTGATCCACCCAATACTAACATCCACCTAATTTTTCTTAAGAAATCTTTATCTATTAAATTTTTAATTCTATTTCTATAATACCTACTACTATTGAAAAAATACTTTGCATCACTTACATTTAAATACTGATATTTTGCAATAAATTTTATCAAAGAAATCTCATCTTCATTTGTCGGAAAATAACTCACACTTATCACCTCCAATACTAACTAATAATTTACCAATAAATTGTCCGTTGGTAAGATATTCGATAGCTACGCTATCAAATACTTACCTCCACTTCAAAAACTATATCATTAAAATCATAAAACACTTGAAATATAAGCATTTTCTTGTAATTTGAAATATGCCAAATTTCTTTAATAAAAAAAGTTAATTTTGCTACATTTTTTGTAACTATAAAATTCACATTTTTTTCATTTTGTACTACCATTTATGATAGATTTTTTATAATAATTTAATAAATTATCTGGATTATTACTCAATGCTAAAAAATATAAATTTACTAAATTTTCTCTATTTACATTTTGAAGTATAAATTGAAAATTGTTATTATATAAATCATACAAGACATATATGATATCTTTTATCATATTAATTTTATCTTCTTTCATATATTGAAGCATATAAGAATCATAATTAAAATCTAATCTTTCAATTATTGCTAAAAATTCCTTTGGAATTTCGTTACTATTATTTATAATTAAATAAAATAAATCATCTATATTAGATTTTATATTATTATCTTTAACAATTTTGTTAATACACTCTTTACTTTTTGGTATATAGGGGTATTGATTTTTTTGATAATAGGGTAGATCTACAATATAAATATTTCTTGATACTATTTCTTTGTTTTCATTTCTTATAACTTCTGTTTTTATATATCCAAGTTCTTGTAAATGTGAAATCCATCTACTAACTGAGACGGCTGTTACATTATATAAATCTGCAAAGTATTTATTTTGAGCATAACAATAACCATTTTTATTGGCTAATGCTGTAATTTCTCCATATAATAACTTTTCGGCATATTTTAAATTAGTGTCATACCTAACTGTAGCAGGTATTATTGCATAATAATTTGGTTGTTCTTTTTTATTCATATATTATGCGCCTCCATATCTTTAAATTTTGCTGAAGGGCAAATTTATAAAGTATGAAAGTATTTATAAACGAAAAAAAGAGACTTTACTTTTTATAGTAAAATCTCTGTATTAAAAATTACACTTAAAGGGACATCCCTTTAGGTAAAAACTTCCGAATTGGTTGCGGGAGAAGGACTCGAACCTTCGACCTTCGGGTTATGAGCCCGACGAGCTGCCAACTGCTCCATCCCGCGATGTTTCATTAAATATTGTGCTTTTTTTGTCCCTTTAATGTCCCTTTATAATTTGATTTTTAATAATTTTTATTAAGTTTTAATAAGCTTAAAAGTTTTATTAAAGGTTTGAGCAAAATATATAATTTTCAACGTTTTTTTGTGTTATCAACGGTTTTGGACTTTAGCAATTCTTCGGTGCTACTCTGTTTATGAGCCCAACGAGCTGCCAACTGCTCCACCCCGCGATATTTGGACAATTTTTATTATATAACAAGATATACATATTTGTCAATAGTTTTTGAAAAAAATAATGAAGAATATAAGAAAAAATATTTATAAATAAATTGTCAAAAAAAAGTTGTTATGGTAAAATATTTTTAGAGATAAGTCTTGAAGATTAAGGAGGGAAAAAAGTATGAGTAATCTTACTTTTTTAACACAAGAGCAGTGTTTTGGAAGTGATAAATTAGATATATTACGAAAAAGAGGAACAGAGGCAGCAATAACAGATTTTTCTATTCTTTTAGGAGGATATGTTTCAGACTATCACATAGATGGTGATGATTCTTTAGAGAGTAGAACAGGTTATTATTGGACTAAATCAGATGACTGGGAAAACGACGCGCGCGTGGTTAACGCCGATGGTCGTAGATCTTGGAACGGTGTTCGTCTACGCAATGGTGGGGCGCGCCCAGCTTTACCGTTCTCATCAATCTCTAGCATCCCCACGAACGGAGTGAGTGGGAAAAGAGCAAGAGATGGGATTCTTGAAGTAGAATATGGATACTATCCACAAAAAGCAGTATCAAAAGATATGCAATTAAAATTAGAACAAGCATTTAAAAGTGGAAGATTATCAAGAACTGGAAAAGGATATACAACAGACTCAAAAAAAGATAATGATACTGATGAAAAATTTGAGCCAAAAAGACACTGGGAATATCAATATAACGGAAAAAGATATGTGAGAGTTGAAGCTAATTCAGTTTTTGGTGGAGGTGAATTTCAACTTTCAAATGGAGAAAAATATAGAGATGGAGATAATGTATGGGTAGAAGTATCTCCAGTAAAATGGTTAGTTGATGAAAAAGCAAGAATTATGCTAACAGAGAAATTGATTTTTGCAGGAGTTCAATTTAATCATACAAGAGATTATCATACAAGAGATTTTGACAAAACAGATATAAAAACATTTATGGATAAATATTTATCCAAAGAGTTAGAACAATCAAGAGGAACAATAAATTTAGGGGAACAACAAGAAGAAACAGAGGAAATAGAGGATACTGGAACTAGAAAATCAAGATTGCAAAAATTAAATCCAGATGATACGAAGCCTTCTTCAAGAACAAATATGACAGATACAGAAATAATACATAATTGGATAGAATCAGGAGAATCTGTATTGCTTCGAGGACCATCTGGAATAGGAAAAACAGAAAGAATAAAATCATTATACCCAGATTTAATATATATAAAATTAACAAATAATATGTTTCCAGAAAAAGTAGTGGGATCTGTTAATTTACAAACGGGGCAAAGCATACCACCAGACTTTGCTAAAACTGTAATTATGCAAGAAGCAACAGAAAAAGAAAGAAAATTAATTGAAGAAAATATACAAAGTATATACGATATAGCAGATATAGTTTATGAAAGATCAAAAGAAAGTAGAAAAAAAGTAGTAATATTGCTAGATGAGCTTTTAAATGTAAAACCAGCAGTTCAAAGTTTAGTATATACTTTAGTATTGAATAGAATGGTAGAGATAGGAAAAGGACTTAAACTACCAGATAATGTTGTGGTTGTTGCAACTGGAAATCAAAAAAAGTATTCAAGTGTAGCAGAGGATTTGGCAGAGCCATTAGAAAAAAGGTTTGACCATATACTAGATATGGAGCCAAAAGTTGGAGAATGGATAACAGAATATGCAATACCACATAAAATACATCCAGCAATAATAGGATATATGTTATCTAAATATAATAATTCTGGTAAAAGTGAGGATATACAAGATATAGGTTATTTTTATGAGGAGCCAGAAGTAGGAGAAGAACATTTGGATAAAAATGGATGTAGAGGAAGGACAAATGATCCACGTGGATGGACTTCAATTTCAAACACACTTTACAATTTTGAAAGAAATTTAGAAGCAGGTAAATATAAAGGAAGAAATGTGGAAGATATAATTCAGAGGTCAATAGAGTCTAAACTTCGTATGGAATGGGCAAGTGAATTTTTTGATTTTTATAATCTTCCAACATTAACTCCAGAAGAAGTAGTAAAAGGAATGGGTAAAGGATATACACAAGCAGATTTACCAAGAGATATAAGCGAGAGATTTGCATATATGACAGCATTGATAACAGCAGATAAAAAACAAGTAGAGGCCTGTAGAGAATTTATAAGAAAACATTGTGATTCAGAATATCTTTCAATTTATGACATATATTGGGCAGGAAATGATGAAAGAAAAATGGAAAGAATATCAGAGTTACAAGAAATGACATTATCTTTACATATAGCAGATGAGTCAAAACAATATGCTGAAGAAGGAGCTAAAGCTTATACTAAGATAGGTCAAATGTATAGTAGATATTTAGCAAGAAAAAACACTAAAAAAAGAGGTGAAAATAATGAAAGAAGTTGAATATAGTGAAGCAGCAACACAAGTATTAGATATATTAAATTATACAAGACAAGAAGATGTAAAAAAAATTCCACAAAGTTTTATAAAGTTTTTAAATAATATTTCAAATAAACAGGATACCCCAAAATTTAATCATGAGTATACAATAAGTGCATTAAACCTAACAAAGAGAACCAAAGAACTTTTAGGTTTTATGTATATTACTTGGTGGTGTAATGAAAGTGAAAGAAAAAAATATAAAAGTATAATACACTCTAATAGTATAAAGACAGAAAAAATTACAGATTATAATGCAAATGATATACTTAATAAAAAAATAGAAAAGAAACCTAATATAACTAATAATACATTAGAAACCTCTATCATTGAAGACAAGAAAGAAAATTTATTTAAAAAATTATAAAATTTCTTTGCAAATAAAAATGAAAGGGGTAAGATATAATGATAAACAAAGAATTAATTGAGTTGCAAAAAGGTTGCAATGCTACTTGTGTTGTAATTCAAAATGAGGATATAAAAGAACTAGAATCAAATATTTTAGTGAACTCAACTTACAATATAAATGATTTAATTAAAATTTTTAAAGAAAATATAAGTAGTAAAAAATATGATTATTTTGTAATAGAAGAAATTGATAAAATAAATTCAAATGAGCAAGATAAATACTACCAAATTATCAAAGATAGAGAATTTTGTGGATATAGATTACCAGAAGATATAATCATTGTTCTTACAGTAAAAAGTAAAGAAACTTTAAAGAATATATCACAAAAACTTTATAATCTTTGCGTTGTTGCTTTTTAAGGTTTGAAGAAAGGAAGTGCCGCGAATGGATGCTAGTATGATTTATGATATAAAAATAAAAATGCTAACGAAGTATCCTAGATTTGGAAGTGAAATAGCAAAAGCAAATATTGAATTCAAAAATGATTTACCTTACCATACTGTAGCAACTGATGGACAAAATATCTATATTGATCCAAATTATTTTGCAAGTTTAAGTGAAAGTGATAGATTATTTACATTAGCACACGAAATAATGCACATGAAATTTTTACACGCTTTTAGATTAAAAGATAAAGAGGGTAAAATAAGGGATTTAGAATTATGGAATATAGCAACAGATGCTATTATAAATGCAAATCTAGAAAGAGATGGATTTACAATTAAAAAAGGAGATGTAAATATACCAGAAGCATTAAATTATTCAGCAGAAGAATTTTATCAAATTTTATTACAAGAAAAAGAAAAGAAAAAACAAGAGCAACAACAAAGCCAAAATGGTGATGAACAAAATCAAGAAGAAAATGGGCAGACATCTAGACAAGGTGATGACCATAGCTTATGGGAACAAGCATTTAAAAATAGAGAACAAAATAAAAAGCAAGGTGAAAAAAAACAAAAAACTCAAAGAGATTCAAAAGAAGAACAGACGCCAGTAGAAGAACAAGAAATGGGACTTGATGAAAAAGATGAATTTACAGAAAATAGAAAAGAAAAAAGGGAGAAATTTAAAGCAAGACGTAAAAAAACAGAGCAAGACATAAGGGAAAAACCAGAGCAAGACATAAGGGAAAAAACTGGTGAAGCAATAAAATTAGATAACATAGGAGAAAGCAAAGAAGAAATTGATTGGAAAGTTCTAATACGAAGGGAAGTAGAAAAGACCGAAACAATATGGAGTCAAAGAAGATCAATTGCAGAAAATAATTATGCTTATAGATTAGAAGAAAATGACATTGAAGATGATGCTGAAACAGAAATTATGATTGATGTTTCTGGATCTGTAGAATTAGATTTAGTTAAGGCTTTTTTAAGACAAATAAAACCATTATTAAAGCAATCTAAATTAAGAGTTGGATGCTTTGATGTAAATTTTTTTGACTTTATAAATATTAAAAATATGAAGGATATAGATAATTTTACTATACCAGAAGGAGCAGGAGGATATACAGATTTAGATTTACCAGTTAGATGTTTTACAAAAAAAAGAGAAATAAATAAAATAGTATTTACTGATGGCTACCCAAGTTTTGATAAGATGCCAAAAGAAGATTTGAAAAAAGAAAATATTATTTGGCTTGTATATGGAAATAAGGATTTCAAGCCCTGTTGTGGTAAAGTTATAAATATTACAGAAAGACAACTAGAACAGTTACATTTAATTAATACAGACTTTTCAATGGAAGATATAAGTAGATAAAGTACCTAAATGGTGCTTTATTTTTAATGATATTAAAAAATTATATTCAAAAAATTCACAGATAGTGATATAATTGTGGAAAATATTATATAAATAGAAAGGAAATAAAAAATGAAAGCATTAGTTATATCAGATATACATGGATCAGGGTATTATGCACAAAAAATAAAAGAAATAAATGAAAGAGAAAAACCAGACAAAATAATAGTGCTAGGAGATTTATATTATCATGGACCAAGAAATGATTTGACGCAAGAATATTCACCTATGAAAGTAGCACAAATTTTAAATTCTTTAAAAGAAAAGTTATTAGTAGTTAAAGGGAATTGTGATGCAGAAGTAGACCAGATGATATCAGAATTCGAATTTCAAGACCATATACTAATGGAAATAAACGAAAAAAAAATTTATTTTACACATGGGCATAAATATAATATAGAAAAAATTCCTTACGAAGATTTTGATATAATGATATATGGACATATACATCAAGGTTTTATAGAAGAAAAAGAAGGATATATATTTGCAAATCCAGGTTCAATATCACTTCCTAAATGTAATACAGAACATAGTTATATAATATTAGAACCTAATAAAATCATATTGAAAAGTGTTAATGGAGAAGTATTACAAAAACTTTCCTTGCCATAAATCTTGTTCTTTTAAAATTTTATCAAATCCATTTAAAACCCATTTTTTATGAATGTTCCAGTCAGGAGCTATAAGCAAATCCTTTGGTGCATCAGCAGAAATTCTATGAATTACAATATTAGGAGAAATATGAGTAATAATATATGTAAGGCAATTTAAATAATATTCTAATGATATAGGTTCATATTCTCCTTTAAAGTATAGGTCGGCCAAGATAGTATTTTTAATAACATAAGTAGAATGAATTTTTATACCTTGAATATCATGCATATTTATAAAATTAACAATATTTTTTATATCTTCAAAGGTTTCATTAGGAAGCCCAACCATAATATGCACAA
Source organism: uncultured Clostridia bacterium (assembly GCA_947628845.1). GTDB lineage: Bacteria > Bacillota > Clostridia > TANB77 > CAG-508 > CAG-269. Next base: position 48,234 of record CANRBK010000001.1, read on the forward strand.
CTACATCAATTTGATATTTATTTAAAAGTTCAACAGCCTTAGTAAATTGAATATTGGTATATCCTCTATTTATAAATCTGCCAATATTTTCGTTAGAAGTTTGTAATCCTAATTCAACACATACATAATATTTATCAGTATAAGATTTTAATAATTTAACAATGTCTTCATTTATACAATCAGGACGTGTAGCCACTTCTAATCCAACAATTCTATCATCAATTAAAGCAGAATCATATTTTGATTTTAGATTTTCAATAGTATCATAAGTATTAGTAAAATTTTGAAAGTAAGCTATAAATTTATTGGCACGTTTACTTTTGTAACTTGAAAAATAGTCAGTTACTTGTTTACTGATACTTTCATTATATTTTATTAAATCTCCAGCTCCTTTTTGACTGCAAAAAATACAGCCACCTGTACTAATAGTTCCATCTCTATTAGGACATGTAAAGCCACCATCAATACATATTTTTAAAGTCCTTTCTCCAAACTTTTCCTTTAAATATTTGTTTAAATGTTTATATCTTTCTTTATATTCCATAGTGAAAATAGTATAGCAAAAATTAGTATAAAAATCAAATATTGTAATATTGTTATTATAGGTGTATACTATATTAGCAAATAATTTGGAAAGGAGATGCCAAATAAATAATATATATTTGGTGCAAAATAAGATGGAAGAATGTAGAACAAAAAATTTATATAACTTAGAAGAAACAATAGCAAAAGATATATTTAAAGGAGTAACATATCCATGGGAAGTGCTTCCAAAGATAGGAGATTATATTATAAAATTAGGGAATACTCTAAGTGAAGAAGAATATGAAAAAGTAGGAGAGGATATATGGATTGCAAAGTCAGCAACAATATCACCTACTGCATATATAAAAGGGCCAACAATAATTGATAAAAATGCAGAAGTAAGACATTGTGCATTTATAAGAGGAAAAGCCATTGTAGGAGAAGGAGCTGTTGTTGGAAATTCTACAGAATTAAAAAATGTAATATTATTTAATAAGGTTCAAGTACCACATTACAATTATGTAGGAGATTCAATATTAGGATATAAATCACACATGGGAGCAGGTTCTATAACATCAAATGTAAAATCAGATAAAAAGCTCGTAGTTGTAAAAGATGATACGGAGAAAATAGAAACAGGACTAAAAAAATTTGGAGCAATGATAGGTGATGAAGTAGAAGTAGGATGTGGATCAATATTAAATCCAGGAGCGATAATACGGAAGAAATTCAAATATTTATCCGTTATCATCAGTAAGAAAGGTAGTTCCAGCAAATAGTATATACAAAAATCAAAATGAAATTGTTGAAAAATTTTAGGGGGAAAATATGAAAGTAATTTTAGTAAATGGTAGTCCAAATAAACAAGGCTGTACTTACACAGCTTTAACAGAAGTTAAGAAAACATTAGAAAAAAATGGGATAGAAACAGAAGAATTTTGGATAGGAAATAAGCCAACAGCAGGTTGTATAGGATGTGGAAATTGTTTAGAAACAGGAAAGTGCTTTGTTGATGATAATGTAAATGAGTTTTTAGAAAAAGTGCCAAATGTAGATGGCTTTGTTTTTGGAACACCAGTACATTTTGCTTCTGGAAGCGGAATGATAACATCATTTATGGATAGAATATTTTATGGAAGAAGAAATTTATTTAAAAACAAATTAGCAGCATGTGTAGTAAGTTGCAGGAGAGGTGGAGCAACATCAACATTTGACCAAATAAATAAATATTTTGCCATGAATAATATGCCAATTGTAACTTCACAATATTGGAATATGGTACATGGAAGCAAGCCAGAAGATGTTTTAAAAGACGAAGAAGGAATGCAAACTATGAGAACTCTTGGAAATAATATGGCATGGCTATTGAAATGTATAGAAGTAGGTAAGCAAGCAGGAATAAAAGAACCAGAAAATGAAAAAGTAATATTTACTAATTTTATAAAATAAGAGGTAATAAAAATGGAATACAAATATTTACTAGATATAGGACTAATAATTTTAGTAGTTAAAATATTTACAATAATAACACAAAAGATAAAGATGCCTAAAGTATTAGGAGGACTAATTGCAGGTATAGTATTAGGACCAGCAATGCTAAATATTGTACAGAATAGTACAATATTAGAAGCATTATCTAAATTTGGAATTATTTTAATTATGTTCTTGGCTGGAATGGAAACTAGTATTAAAAAATTTATGGCAAATAGTAATAAATATATAGTAATAGCAGTTATAGGAGTAATAGTTCCATTAATTTTAGGAACATTATTTAGCTTGATATATGTACAAGATTTAAAAACAAATTTATTTTTTGGAGCAGTTATAACAGCAACATCAGTTAGTATAACAGTAGAAGCATTGATAGAAATGAAAAAAATAAAATCTAGTGTAGGCTTAACAATATTAGGTGCCGGAGTTGTTGATGATGTAATAGGAATAATATTCTTAACGATAATAATGAATAGTGGAAATCTACATATATCAACATTTATATTTATGATTTTGAAGATAATATTATTCTTTGGAATTGCTACAATTTCAGGACTATTATTATTTAAAGTTTTTGAAAAGATAGAAAGAAAAGATGTAAAAACAGAACAGATGCCAACATATTCAATAGCATTTGCATTAATATTAGCATATATTGCTGAAAGACTAGGAGTAAGTGGAATAATAGGAGCCTATATAGCAGGACTAGTTATAGGAAATACTGAAAAAGGAAGAAAAGTAAAAGGAAAGATAGATTTAGTAGTACATATGATATTTTCACCAATATTTTTTGCCAGTGTAGGATTAAATTTAACAACACTAAACTTCAGCAGACCTGTGTGGATATTTATAATAATATTTACAGCAGTTACAATATTAAGTAAAGTAATAGGAAATGGATTAGGGGCTAAACTATGTGGGTATTCTAATGATAAAGCTATTCAAATTGGTATAGGAATGGCTACAAGAGGAGAAGTAGCACTTATTATGGCAAATGAGGCCAAAAAGTTAGAATTAATAAATGAAGAAGCATTTTCAATTGTATTAATAACAATATTATTAGTAACATTGATTACACCAATATTACTACATTATAGTTTTGAGAAAAAGAATATAGTTGAAGGAGAAAATGTATGAATTTAAAAACAATATTTTTTAATGCAACAGATGGAGTAGAACTTAAAGGACTAATGTACAAAACACAGAGAAGTACACAAAAAGTTCTAATATCAATACATGGAATGGCAACAAATTGTATAAAAAAAAGAGATGAAAAAATAGCAGAAAAAGTAAATGAATTAAATATTGATTTTTTTACATTTAATAATAGAGGACATGACTTAGTAAATTATATCAAAAAAAGTAATGCAGAAAGAGAAGAATTGGCAGGAACAGCTTATGAAGAAATATCAGAATGTTATGAAGATATTTTAGGAGCAATATATTATGCAATAAAGAATGATTATAATGAGATATATTTAATGGGACATAGTTTAGGATCAACAAAAACAATATATGCTTATAATAAAATTTTAAAAGAAAATAAGGATGTAATAGAAAAAATAAAAAGTGTAATTTTACTATCATTAGTAGATATACCATTGGCTACAAAAATTTATTTACAAGATAAATTCCCATCAATGGTGACCTATGCGAAAAATATGAAGAAGGAAAATATGGAATACAATTTAATGCCAGAAAATAGTTTTATACATCCTATTAGCGTTAAGAATTTTTTAAGATATGCTGTATATAATGAAGATATTGATTTTGCAAGATTTTCTGATAGTTCATATAACTTTGAACAAATAAATAATATACAAGTACCACTATTTATGAGATGGGGAAATGACAAAGAACTGATATTACAAACAGCAGATGATCTATGTAAATTTTTGAATAGCAAAATAAAAAATTCTAAATTAGATATAGGATATATAGACGGAGCAAATCATAATTATTCAAAAAAAGAAGAAATTTTGGCTGACGAAATAAAAACTTTTTTATTAAAATTTGATAAAAACTAAAGTCGAATAATAAAGAAAAAAGTCTAATTTTATAAAAAAATAATTATATTTGTCAAAAATTGCGATGAAAAATCCTTGCAAATGATAAAAATTAGTAGTAAGATAGTACATGTTGTGACTAAAAACCATGAAAAGGGGGATTTTTTTGAAAACATTTTTTGGAGGTATATTTATAGAAAGAGAAAAATTAGAGGAAGCAGGAATAAACCATCCAATAAAATTAGAATATTACAAACAAATAAATGAAGAAGATGTGAACTATTATGATAAAGCAAGATATGGTATACAAATAGTGAAAACAGAATATTTAAAAGATGATGTAAAAGTAGAAACAAAACATATAAAATATGTAACAAATGATGAACTAGAAGAAAACAATATTTTGAATATTTTTAAAGATAGTCAAGTTACTCCAGTAAATTGTGAAGAAATACTTTCGGATTTACTTAGGAAAAAATTCTTATAAGAGAGAACCTGAATATATAAAAATCAGGAATTCTCTTTCTTATTTATACCTAATTTAAAATTATTTATAATACTATTTAATATTTTATGATAAAAAACTTGCAAAATTAAAAAAAATGTTCTAGAATACAAAGAGTACAAAAAAATTCTAAGGAGGATTTATGGCTGACAAATTGATAATTGTGGAATCACCAGCAAAAGCAAACACAATAAAAAAATTTTTAGGAGGTAGCACAAAAGTTGTAGCTTCAATGGGACATATAAGAGACCTACCTAAATCAAAATTGGGCGTAGATATAGAGAATGATTTTGAACCAGAATATATAAACATTAGAGGAAAAGGGGATTTAATAAAATCATTAAGAACAGATGCAAAAAAAGCAAAAAAAGTATATTTAGCAACTGACCCTGATCGTGAAGGTGAAGCAATAGCATGGCACCTATCAAAAATATTAGAAGAAGATAAAGAAAAGATAACAAGAGTCACATTTAATGAAATAACAAAATCAGCAGTGCAAAAAGCTATTAAAGAGCCAAGAAATATTGACCTAAATATAGTAGATGCACAGCAGGCAAGAAGAATATTAGACAGAATAGTTGGTTATAAAATTAGTCCATTATTATGGAAAAAGGTAAAAAGAGGATTATCAGCAGGGAGAGTTCAATCAGTAGCTGTAAAGCTAATAGTTGACAGAGAAAATGAAATTGAAAACTTTATTCCACAAGAATATTGGAATATATATGCAAATTTAAAAGATGAAAAAACAAAAAAAGAATTTGAAGCTAGATTTTTTGGAAAAAATGGAAAAAAGCAAGAAATAAATTCAAAAGAGCAAGTGGATGAAATTTTAAAAGATGTAAAAAAAGCAAAATATATCATTTCAGAAATTAAAAAAGGAGAGAAAAAAAGAAATCCATCACCACCATTTACAACAAGTACAATGCAACAGGAGGCATCACGAAAATTGGGATTTACATTAAAGAAAACAATGGCTGTTGCACAAAGTTTGTATGAAGGAGTAAAAATATCAGATAAAGGAACAATAGGTTTAATAACTTATATGAGAACAGACTCAACTAGAATATCTGAAGAAGCAAGAGCAACAGCAAAATCTCATATTATTTCAACTTATGGTGAAGAATATTATGAAAATAGATATTATAAAACAAATAAAGATGCACAAGATGCGCATGAAGGTATAAGACCAACATATTCAGATATTGAACCAGATCATGTAAAAGATGATCTAACAAAAGATCAATATAAATTATATAAATTAATATATAACAGATTTATGGCAAGCCAAATGAAACCAGCAATTTATGACACAATGGCAGTTAATATAAAAGCCAATGAATATGATTTTAAAGCAAATGGACAAAGTTTAAAATTTAAAGGCTTTATGATTTTATATGTTGAAGGTACAGACGAAAAAGAAGAACAAGAAGAAGGCATGTTACCAGAATTAGAAGAAAAGCAAGAATTAAAATTAATGAAATTAAATCCAAAGCAAAGTTTTACGGAACCACCAGCAAGATATACAGAAGCGAGCTTAGTAAAAGCATTAGAAGAAAAAGGAATAGGAAGACCAAGTACTTATTCTCCTACAATTACAACAATCTTAGAGAGAAGATATATCGAAAAAGAACAAAAACAGCTAATTCCAACAGAACTAGGAAAAATTGTAAATAAATTACTTACAGAAAGTTTTGAAGATATAATAAATGTTGAATTTACAGCTAAAATAGAAGATGGATTTGATGAAATAGCTGATGGAAAAGAGCAATGGAAAAAAATGATAAGAGAGTTCTATGAACCATTTGCAAAAGAGTTAGAAAAAGCGGAAAAAGAATTAGAACATGTGCAATTGGTTGATGAAGTATCAGATGTACAATGTGAAAAATGCGGAAGAATGATGGTTTATAAATTTGGAAGATATGGCAAATTTTTAGCTTGCCCTGGTTATCCAGAGTGTAAAAATGCAAAACCAATAATTGAAACAATAGATGTTCCTTGTCCAAAATGTGGCGGTGTTGTTCAAGTAAAAAAAACGAAGAAGAAAAGAAATTATTATATTTGTGAAAATAATCCAGAATCTTGTGATTATATTTCATGGAATAAACCAAAGCTAGGAGAAAAATGGAATCCTGAAGAAGCGGAGGAAGTAAAAAAAGAAACTACGAAAAAGACAACGAGGAAATCAACAAAAAGGAAGACAACAAAAAATTCTACCAAGAAGAAAAAATAAAGTTTTAATTTTAAAATAAAATAGACAAAACTTAGAAAATCATGCATTTGTCTATTTTATTTTAAATTAAGGCTATTGACAATATTTATAATTTTTGGTATTATAGTAATTGCTTTTGAATATAATATATTAAGAAAATGCGGGAATAGCTCAGTTGATAGAGCGATGCCTTGCCAAGGCATAGGTCGCGGGTTTGAGCCCCGTTTCCCGCTCCATAATTTAGTAATGGCGCCTTAGCCAAGCGGTAAGGCACGAGTCTGCAAAACTCTGATGATCGGTCCGACTCCGATAGGCGCCTCCAAAGTATTTAAAAATTCCACAGATTTTTAAGAATTCTGTGGAATTTTTAAAACTGTCTAAAGCTTTTTATATCAAGCATTTCCATTTCTTTATGATTTCTTTCAATTTTTCTCAATTTTCCAAAACTACATTAACATTTTTTATGGAAAATATAATTTATTGGTATAAACATATTGACATATGCAAACATTTGTTTTATAATATAAACAAAATTTACACAAGGAAGGAATGAAGTTATTTATGAATAATCTCACTAATATTGAGCCAGTAAATAGAGAATTAAATTTAGTAAAATATGAAATAGTTGATATTAAGAATTTAATTTATTGCATTAGAGGAAAACAAGTTATGCTAGATAGCGACGTAGCAATGTTATATCATTATCAAACTAAAAGAATAAATGAAACAGTTACTAGAAATAAGGAAAGATTTCCAGAAAATTTTTGTTTTCAGCTAACGGAAGATGAGTTTTCATGTTTAAGGTCGCAAATTGCGACCTTATTGGAAAGCGAAGATATGCGGTCGCAATTTGCGACCGCATGAGAAAAAAGAGAATAGCAAGAGAAATAAAAGTAAACTTCCTTATGTGTTCACAGAGCAAGGTATAGCAATGCTTTCGGGTCTATTAAGAAATGAAATTGCAGTTCAAGTAAGTATAAACATAATGAATGCATTTGTCGAAATGAGAAAATTTATTTCCATAAATGGACAAGTTTTTGAAAGATTAACAAATGTTGAATATAGATTATTAGAACA
>CANRBK010000002.1 GCA_947628845.1 uncultured Clostridia bacterium
GATAAAATTACATTTGATAAATTAAAATCATCTGGTATTAATTTTTTGCATTCTTTCAAAGATTCTTTATTCATTAGTCTAAATGGAGTATTTGCATCAATAACATTTACACCAAATGTTAATTTAATAACAAATTTTAAAACTTTAGTTACAAAAATTCTTGATAATCCATCTTTTCTCTTATTTCTATGACCAATAACCATGTCATATTCATTACGTAATTTCCAAAATTCATGAAATTCTTCTGGATTAGTTTGTCCATCTGAATCTGTTTGAAATATAAAATCTGCTCCAGCGTCTAATGCATATTGATAACCATATAATACTGTTGAGCCATGTCCTGAATTTTCTTTGTCTACTACTTCTAATAATTTTTTATTTTCCATCTCTTTTTTTACTATATTAGAAGTATTATCCTTACTACCATCATTTAATATAACAATTCTTGATTTACCTTCTCCATTATATTTTTCTACTATAGGATACCAATCATTTACTACATTTAAAATATTTTCTTCTTCATTGTATGCTGGTATAACTATATATAATACATCATTTTCTTTGTCCATATTATGTTCCTCTATTCTACTTTTTTTATATCATAATATAAACTACAAATAATGTCAATATAATTTTTATTTAGATTTCGGCCTTTTTATAGAATATTGGTTGTGAAAAATTGCATATTATAAAAAATCGAAATTTAAAGATTTTAGTCTAAAAAGATGAATTGTTTTTTTGCAATTCATCTTATAATATAAATAGTAAGTAATACAATACTTTTTAAAATTATGTTACTAAACAATTGAAAATTAGTATATTTTATTCCTATATCATTTAATTTATCATATTCATTAACTACTTTTTCTATTTCATCTTTATTAGAATTGTTTTTTTCTTGCATATATTCTTTTGCCAGAAACCTTGCTTTTATCATAGCATCATTTTCTAAGTAACTTCTTACAACATAAAAAATTAATCCTAGAAATACTAATATTAATAGATATAACAATTTATATTTCAGCAATTTAAAAATTGCTAAAATACAAATTATTAAAAAATACAATAAGTAGATGTTAGAAAATATAAAATTAAACCATAATAATTTTTTATTTTGTATTGAATGTAAACATTCATGAGCTATTGTTTGTATTCTTGTATAACTATTTTTTAAATTTCCTATAAATATTTTATTACTTATTATTAAATATAAAGTTGAATTAGATTTTAAATCTTCCTCTATTTTAACATTTTTATTATTTAGTTTTTTTAAATATTCTTCACATATTTCTATATTACTTGGATATTTTTTTGTTATTTCATCTAATTCTTTGTTTTCTGCAAATTCTTTTATTCTTTTTACATTAATATCAAATATAAATCTCAATGTAAAATATATTATTACTACAATTATTAATAAGACTATAAATTCCATTTATTTCTCCTTATATCTTACTAATAATGTTATTATAAACTTATTCCAATTATTTTAATACATCCATTACTGCGTCTCCAATTATTTTATTGATATCTGCAAGTATTATATTAAATTTTGTCTCTGAATCAAAAAATTTTTTTGCATCATCATTTTCTATTAGCTCAATATATAGTTGTTGCATTTTCTTTGTCTTTTCTTCATCATCCTTCCCTGTTTGCATTGCTGTTACTTGAGCATCATATCTTGCCTTTTCAAATTCTTCTATTTTATTCTTTAATTCAGGTCTTAAATTTAATGTTTCTTTTGCCTTTTTGTAATTTAAATATTCTTCAGATTGTTTTAATTCTTGTGCTAATCTATTAGCTGTATCATATATATTCATAATCATTTCCTTTCGGTATTTTTTATTAACCATTATTTGTTATATTAGTAGGTTGAGGTTCTTCAATTCCTTCTATTTCTACTTCAGCATTTGTTGGGCAAATATTTACCCATGTATTTCCATCATTTACCTCAATTTCATTACCTTGTAAGTCTTCATATCTTGTTTGCATATTTCTTGCTTCTTTTATACATTTTATTTTAATAGCTTTTCCGTTTGTTATGTAATATCCATTAAATGTTCCAATATTTTTTAATCCCTGTCTTCCCTTATTTTCACTATCTTGTAATGTATAATTATCACAGAAAGTTATTATTATATTTTTTGCTGTAACACTATTTCCTGTTGTCCAATCTGTTTGGGCTTTTTTTCTAGCAAATCTCTTATAAACTTGATTTTGTTCATCATATTCATATTTTACAGTTTGAAGATCTGAATGTGGTATTGTAACAGATGTTGCACTTTGACCATTTTCTAGTTTTACGTCTTCTGTAACATAATTTAGTACACTCTCTTTTTCTGATGTAGTTTTATATCCTTTAGCTTTTGCTACTTTTAATAAAGCATCTGTACTTGTTACTGCATTATGTGGTGCATATTTATCTTTTACTCTCCAGAAAGTAGCAGAACTTTCTGTTATACCATTTATATTATTTATACTATATTTTGAAATATCGCTTTGTGCTTGTGGACTCCATCCAAAATGAGTATATATTGCATCATTTTCCATAGCATAATCTATAAAATAATGTCTCGCACTTCTTATTGGACCTATTTTATCTAAGTTAACACCTTTAAATAATGCCATTAAACGAGTTTCTCCACCTTCTACAATTATTTCATAAACCATATATGCTTGATTTAATCCAGCTTGTGGCCATGCTTCTTTATGATTGTCTATCATTACTGCTATTGGTCTATCATTTCCCTTAAATATTTGTACTTCTTTTTCTTCTGTTACTACAACTTCTTCATTTTGATTTTCCGAAACTTCTTCTGTTTCATCCATTTCCTCTTTTTCTTTAATTATTTTATATGCAATTATTCCTCCAGCAACTATTATTAATATTATTAAAATTATTATTAAAATTTTTATTCCTTTTTTTTCCATATCGTACTCCTCTATTCTCTAGTAATATCTAAACTATTTAATACTTTTTCTTCTTTAGGTCTCATAATTTCTTTATCTTTTTTTTCAATATGGTCATACCCCATCAAATGATAAAAACCATGTACTATCATATAGCTTAGCTCTCTTTCAAAACTATGACCATATTGTTTTGCTTGTTCCATTACTTTTTCTATAGAAATTATTATATCTCCTAAAATATCTTCGTATATAAAATTATTGTTTTCTATTTTATCGTCTATTTCTTCTTTTTCAAACATTGGAAATGATAATACATCTGTTTCTTTATCAATATTTCTATATTTGTTGTTTATTCTTTTTATTTCTTTTGGAGTAGTTAAAGTAATTGTTACTATTAACTTAGAATCTAATAATTTTTCTTCTTCAAAACATTTATATATTACTTTTTTTATAATTTCTTCATACTCCTTATTTTGTTCTACATTTAAATATGTAATTTCATACATTATGCTACCACCTTGTTTTCTCTGTTAATTGTTCCTGTATATTTTCCAACTGATTTATATTGATTTTTTAATTGTTTTATTGCACCATAGTCTAATAATTTTCTTTTATAATATGTAATTATTTTTGTATAATCTATTTTTGTATTATTTATTTTTCTAAGTTCATTTTTTATAAATAATATTTCTTTTTGTTTTATGTATTCAACAAAATCTGTATCTTTTAATTTTGATATTTCTTTATACTTGTCCCAAAACTTTTTATAATTATCCCTTTCTTGTAAATTTTCCCAATATACTTTTGTTGATAACAATCTCAAATTATATTCTTCTATTAAATTAATTAACATAGAATAAATACCTTCTCTTTTAATTGCCATTTTTGTATCTTGTAGTAAAATTCTTGTATCTTTTAATAATTTTTCATAACATTGTTCTGCAACTATTAATGGAATACTATGTGTAAATAATTTTCTACTTATACCTAATAATATCATATTCTTTTCTATAGTATCTTTAGTATCTAATTTTCCTATTGTATAATTTTCAAATTTATTATAATCCTCAATTATATCTTTAAATTCTTCTTTTTGTCCTATATTCATTTTTAATGCTAATATATTTTGAGTGTAATCCTCTAGAGTATAGAAGATTTTTGTATATATCCATTCTTTTGATGAATCATATATATTTGTAGTATCTGCAAGTTTTATTGAATAATTTTTTAAAATAGATTTATATAAAATGTCCATTTTGTTTACATAAAAATTATTATATTTATCTTTTATCTTTTCTCTTGATAATAAATTTACATTTTCTTTATCTAATTCTAATAAATATTTTTGTTTTCTATATTTGTAATCTATATATTCCCTTTCTTTTAAACTTGTTACTTCATAATATCTTGACAAGGCATTTCTTTCAAATTCTGTTGCTGTATTATTTTTTACTTTTTTATATATTGTATCCATTACATATTTATCTAAAGTTTCTAAGTATATTGTATATGCTTCATCATATTTTTTTTCTAAATCTTCTTGATTTTCATCTTCTGTATTATTTATATAATTTTCATAAGCTTTTAATAAATTATTTCTTTTTATAGAAGTTAACATTCCATTAATTCCTATTTTTGTTGGTATAAACATTTTTGTTATTGTATTTGTTATTTTATTAAAAAAATTAGTACTAGCTCCAGTTATTTTTAGGCTTTTTTCTTCCATCTCAATCTCATTCCTTTCACTTAAAAAACAATTTTTTCGTTTGTGCCAATATTCTCAAGTACTTCATAAGTCACATAGATTTCCACACCATCGTCTTTTTCATATGTATTTATAATCTTGTTTACTATTTTTTCTTTATCTTCTATCTCATTATCCAATTCTTCTTGTAATTCTACTATCCCTAAATTTTTTGCTTCTTCTATTGTATAATTTTTCTGTTGTTCTTCAATTTCTCTATTTGTAATTTTTATTACGGAAATTGGCAAATAGAAATCTGTGAATATTTTAAATTTATTTTCTGTGTCTATTGTATCATAAATTTTAAATTTTGAAAGTCTTTTTGATAAATTTATTTCAAAATTATTAATTTTTATTTTGTATTTATTTTCAATATTGCCTGTTTCTACTCTTTCCGTAGTATTATATAATATTTTTTTATTTTTTGTATGCCATACTTTTGCTTCAATTTCTCCTCTTGCATGTACATATCTTATTCCTGTATATTTACCTTCCATCCAGCCATTTATAAGAGTAGTTCCAATATTTATTGTATCACCTACTTTTACTGCAATTGTTCCGTTTTGTGCATTTATTTTTGTTATTATTCCTTGTTTATCTGATACAATATTACAATAATCATTATCATCTATTATATCTGGTTTTGAGGTGGACTTTACTAATTTTACAATAGCATTTGTTCCTTTTAATTCTATTCCCATCCAAGCAATATCACTTCTATCTAGTCTTATTCTGTTTATTATTTCTTTCGTATTTAATTTTGTTTTTAATTTTCCTATAGATAAACCTGCATCTGATAAATCTTGATATATATTTTCTATTTTTTCATTATTTTCTTCTATTATTTCTATATTCCATATAAAGTTTGAAGATATTGCAAATAATATAATAATTAGTATTAGAAACATAAAAAATATTTTTCTTTTTTTATATTTATTAAATATGAAAGGGATACCCTTTTTCTTTAATATTTTCATTTTACATTTCGTCTGCTTTGCAATTTTAGCGACTTTTCTTAAATCTTTTATTCCTATATTTAATTCTAATTTTACATTTTTGTCTCTTTTTAACTTCCATATTGTTATTTTATTATTTCTACATATATTAATAAACCTTTCTATGTAATATCCTTCTATTGATATTCTTATGTATCCAATTATATAATTAAATATTATTTTAATTAACATACTTTTCCTCTCAATCAAAATTTCTTTCTATATCAATTTTTTCTACTTTACCATTTACTTTTATATCATCATTTGTCATATTTTCTAATTTAAGATCATATCCATTTATATTTATAACACCTAAAGATGTATTAATTCTTACATAATAATCTTCGTATTCCAAAATCCCTTTAAAGTTTTCTATAATCATTTCATTAAAACCGGTTATAGTTATTTTGGGAGTATCAGTATACACTTCTTGTGGCATTTCTAACATTCTATTTATTTTTGAAATAGTATTTCTTTTCTTCTTCATTTTTTATACTCCTTTGCAATTATTTAAAAAATTCATCTAATGATTTAAATTCATATCCCATATTTTTTATTTCTTTTATAATATCTCCTAATATATTTGTATTGGTTTTTGAATTTCCATGTAGTAGCATAATCTCTCCATTATGAACATTATTTAATATTTTTTCTTTTGCAGCTGTTTCATTTGGTTGCTTATCTTCATTCCAATCTTCATAAGCAAATGACCACATTACTGTTTTATAACCTAATGAATTTGTTATATTTAAAGTTCTTTCACTAAATTCACCTTTTGGTGGCCTTATATATTTCATTTCATATTGAAACTTTTCATAAATTGACTTATGTAAGTCCATAATTTCAGTTTTTATCTGTTCTTCTGTTAAATCTGGCATACTTTTATGATTAACTGTATGATTTCCGAACAATGTGACCTTCATCTATCATTTGTTTAACTAAATCTGGCTGTGTATTTAAAAAATGTGCTGTTATAAAAAAAGTTGCTTTAACATTGTTTTCTTTTAAAACACTTAAAATTTTTGGTGTATATCCTGCTTCATAACCTTCATCAAAAGTTAAATATATGTATTTATCATTATTATTTCCAATTGATATTCCATTATTTTTTTCTAATATTTCTTTGTTACTTTTTCCTAAATCTGGTTGCTGATGGTTATCATTTCTTTTTATTCCCCAACCAATTTTTTTATTACTTATCTGTTGTGTATTTGTTGATATAATTTTTTCTTTATTATTTGTATTAATTATTGTTAATGTGAATATTATCAAAATCAACATAAAAATTTTGACAATTTTAGACATGTTTTTTCTTAAATTAATAGTCATAGTTTTACCTCCAAACATTATCAATATTAATTGTTTTTACCAATTGGATAATTTTGTAAATTTACTATTGACAATGTAAAAATTTTAGATTATATTGTTATTAATTTTGGAAAAAAAAGGAAATTTTTGTCATTTCCTAATTTTAAAAATATTTTATATACTAATTATATTTGCTGGGAGGAAAATATATGTTAAATTTCGTTATCTGTGATGATAATTTAAATATTTTAAATAAATTTTCAACTATTCTTGAAAATATTTTTATGAAGCATAATTTTGATGCTCAAATAGGATTCAAAACAGATGATGTCGATGAATTACTAAATTATATAAATGATAATAAGATAGATGTACTAATCTTAGATATAAACTTAAAATCTAATAAATCTGGATTAGAAATAGCTTCTATAGTTAGAGAAAAGAATAAAGACACTTATTTTATTTTTACAACTGCTCACTTGGAATATGCAATGATGGCTTATAAATTTAAAACTTTTGACTACCTAGCAAAACCAGTAACTTATGAAAGATTAGAAGAAACTATAATTCGTTTATTTGAAGATATTAATGGTTTGCCAAAAAGATATATTAAAATTGACAACAAGAAAACAATTATAGATGAAAGCGAAGTTTTATATATTAAACGTGATGGAATGAAATTAGTTTTTCATACAAAGAATCGAGATTATGAGACATATAGCTCTTTTAATAAAATTCAAAATACTTTACCTAGTAATTTTGTTAGAACTCATAAATCATTTATTGTTAATATTAATAATATTGTAAATTTAGACCCTGTTGCTAACATTATTTATTTTGATGATGACTCTACTTGTGATATTGGTCCTAAATATAAAAAAGATTTGATTGAGGAGGTGAAAAATTGTGGACATATTGAATAATATTTGGATAGCTATTAGTACACCTAACGAAGCTTTAGTAAAAGTATTATTGGGATTCTTTGCATTTTTTATAGAAGCTCCTTTATCTTTTTCACTTATTAACAATATTTTTAGTTTTACACATTCTAAAAAGAAAAAATATATTTATATTTTTCTATCAGGTATAATAGCTTTATTAAGTATGTTTATACTGCCTGAACCATTTAATATAGTGTTTAATTATATAATGAACTTTATATTTTTATATTTTATTTTTAAATCAAATATTATTAAAAATTTAATTGCATCACTTATTCCTAGTATTATATTTAATTTAATAGTATTTTTAATTTTAAATCCTTATTTAACTATATTTAATCTTACTTATAACCAAGTAGAATTAATACCTATATACAGAGCTTGTTTTGCTCTTACTATGTATATAATAGTATTTTTATTTGTTTTAATTATTAAATTTAAAAACATTACTATTAAAACCTTGGAAAATTTTGATTATAAAAACAAATATATAATTATACTAAATTTTATATTTGGATTTTGTTATATTATAGTTCAATCAATACTTGCTATAAATTATATAGATATTTTACCTATTGGTTTTACATTGTTTAACTTTGGATTTTTGTTAATATACTTTTATTTAAGTTTTTATAGTCTTACTAAAGTAGTTAATTTAGTTACTACTACTCAAAAATTAGAAAATGCAGAAGCTTATAATAAAACATTGCATATATTACATGATAGTGTTAGAGGTTTTAAACATGACTTTGACAATATTGTAACAACAATTGGTGGATATGTTCAAACAAAAGATATGGAAGGATTAAAAAAATATTACTCTCAGCTACAAGAAGATTGTGAAAAAGTCAATAATTTATATATCTTAAACCCAGATATCATTAATAATCCAGGTATATACAATTTACTTACAACTAAATATAGTGAAGCTGATGAAAAAGGAATAAAAGTTAATATCACATTTTTACTTGACTTAAATAATTTAAATATGAAAATATATGAATTTGCTAGAATATTAGGTATATTATTAGATAATGCAATAGAAGCTTCATCTGAATCTGATGAGAAAATATTAAATATAATTTTTAGAAATGAAGATAAAAATAATAGAAATATAATTTTAATTGAAAATTCATATTCAGATAAAAACATTGATCTAGATACTATATTTAATAAAGGTGTTACTGGTAAAGAACATCATACTGGTTTAGGATTATGGGAAATTAGGCAAATTTTAAAGAAAAATAATAATGTTAATTTACATACAAGTAAAAATGATAAATATTTTTCTCAACAATTAGAGATATATTATTAATAACTAAAAAAGAACAGAATAATCTGTTCTTTTTTAGTGGATTGTTTATAATAACATTAAAGTATATTGTATTTAAATAAAAGTATTGTTGATTTACTTTTATTTAAAAATAAAAACTATTTTAAATTAATCTTTTTTTACTAAGCTAGCTGGCATTTTTGGTTGATGTAATATACACCATATAGCACATGCTGTATTAGTAGATTTTGCATATTTTTCTGCTACTTTTGCTAATAATTTTAACATAAAAATTTCCTCCTTTGTTTATATATATAATATAAAAATACCGCCGGCTTGCATTTTTAATATTACCTAATAATTTTAAATATTTTCATATAATTCATATCCATATTTGTTATTTGTTATTTTATATGCAAATCTAGTAATCATACATGTTTGTACTAAATATCCAAATATTAATATGTTTGAAATAATACTATTATTTATAACAAGTGATACTATTAAACCTATTACAAAAGAAATATAAGATAATAATTGTTTTTGTTTTCTAACCTTTTTGCTTATAATTGGTACTTCTTCTGTATCTGCAGGTGCATATAGTTTTATCATAATGATTCCAAAAATTCCTATTGCAAAAACTAAAAAATATTTTATAACATCATCTAATATTATATTTTTTGATAATAATGCTGTTCCACAATAAAATGTACATGTTGATATTATGCATCCTATATGTGTTTTTAGATGAAAACCACCAGAAAATGTTCTATATGGAAGTAATATTAAAAATGTAATTAAACTTAATTTAAATACTCCTAATATATAAGCAATTCCTAACATAATAAAAATTTTTGGTACTTCTCCTAAAAGAATCTGTAAACCATAATTTATTACTTCAGCTCTTTCATCATCTACATCTGGCATTTCTTTTCTAATTTTATTGGTTAGTGATTCAGTGATTTTATCTATCATTTTCTCACCCCACTTTTCTTTTGTTTAACTCAGTTTAACATTATTTTTTAGTTAAAATTTTTTCTTTTCATAAAAAATATTTTTTGTTTTACATTTATTATATTTCTTATTTTTGTAAAACTTTAAAGTCTTTTCATAAAACAATAATAATATTATAAAAGTGAGGAGATAATTAAAAAAATATCTCCTCACTTTTATAAATATCTTTTAAAATACACCATGTACCTACAAATTCTGGTAAATCTTTAAATGTTAGTCTTTCTTTAGATATTGGATGCTCTATTGTTAATTCATACGCCCATAGAGCAATTTGTTTACCTTTTCCTCTAGCTCCGTATTTTTGATCTCCAAATATACTATGCCCAAAATTTGCAAGTTGGACACGTATTTGATGATGCCTTCCTGTATGCAAATTTATCTTTAATAAACTTAAATTTTTTAACTCATTATATGTTATAACTTCATAATCCAATTTTGCAATTTTAGCATTTTTCTTTTCTTTGCTTACCACTCTGCTTATATTATTTCTTTCATCTTTATATAAATAATCTTCTAAAGTTCCCTTTATTTTATTTATTTTTCCATCTACAACTGCTAAATATTTCTTTTTAAACACTTTATCTCTTACTTGTTCACTTAATCTTCCAGCTGCTTTGGAAGTTTTTGCAAATATCATTACTCCACCAACTGGTCTATCTAGTCTGTGTACTAAGCCTAAATACACATTTCCAGGTTTGTTATATTTTTCTTTTATATATTGTTTAACAAGTGTAAACATATCAATATCACCAGTTTTATCTGATTGTGATGGAACATTTGGTATTTTTTCTACTACTATTATGTGATTATCTTCATATATTACTTTTAAATTATGCATTTATTTCTCCCATCTTCCATAAATTCCACATGGTAAAACAAGTTTTGAATTTTCCATTGGAATTCCTATTTCTCCTGACTCTAATTTTCCTTTATATTTTTTGCTAATTGTTAAATTTAAAATATCTTCTAATACTTTACTTGATATTCCGGTAGTATATGAATTTATTAAGAAAAATAATGGATTATCTGATAATACTTTTGTACATAAATCCACTAAATCATATATATTATTTTCAAATTGCCACACTTCTCCTTTTGCTCCTCTACCATATGATGGTGGATCCATTATTATTGCATCATATTTATTTTTTCTTCTTATTTCTCTATTTACAAATTTTACAACATCGTCCACTATAAATCTTACTGGTCGATTTTGTAAGCCTGAACTTTCTATATTTTCTTTAGCCCATGTGGTCATACCTTTTGAACTATCTACATGACATACTGATGCACCTGCATAACTACATGCAACTGTTGCTCCTCCTGTATATGCAAATAAATTTAAAACTTTTATCTCTCTTTTTTCAGATTTTATTTTATTTATCATCCAATCCCAATTAACAGCTTGTTCAGGAAATAATCCTGTATGTTTAAATCCCATTGGTTTTATATTAAATGTTAAATCTTTATATCTTATTTGCCATTGCTTTGGAATCTTTTTATTAAATTCCCATGATCCACCACCAGAACTACTTCTGTGGTAAGTTGCATTTATTTCTTTCCATTTTTTGGGGAAACTTTTTTCTTTCCATATTATTTGTGGATCTGGTCTTGAAAGTATGACATCTCCCCATTTTTCTAATTTTTGTCCATCTGCCATATCTAAAATTTTATAATCTTTCCATTCATTTGCTAAATTCATAATTTTTAAATAGCTAAAATAGCCACTATCCTCCTCTTTTCTGAATAGCAATATTTTAACATATTTCTTTGATTTTTTAAAGTATTATTAAATATTTTCTAAAATAATCATAAATTTATATATTAAACAAAAATTTAATATAGATAAGGCAAAAAAGCTAATAAAAGCAATAGATATAAATTTATTTTTTTGTATCAAATTTAATACTTTTTTTATTTTTTTCTGTTTATATATTTGTAGCCTGTCCAATTTTGTATTATATCTAATATTAAATATATTTTCCATAAAATCCTCCCCATTTTATAATTGTTATATTATATATATTCATGGTTTTAAAAAAATATTCCAAATATAAATATTTTTATTGTTAAAATTTTCAATTCATGGTATAATGTGTTTGACACTTATTGTATGCATAAAGTATGGAGGAAACTTATATGAAGAAAAAAATTTTTTTTATTGTAGTTATCCTTATTTTTGCGCCTTTTGCATATAAGGCACAGGTTCGGAGAAATTTAAGACGTTGTCCTATAGGATCTATGTTATTTTTTCGACCAAATGGTTCTTTCGTAAATGTTAGAACTATTATTAAAGAGCCAGGCAAGTAATTCTGGCTCTTTAAATAATAAAATTTGGAAAGGTAATATTAATATGTTAAAAAATAAAGAAAATTTAAAAAATATCATAATAATAATTTTAATTATTCTAATGGCTGGAATCATATTTTTATATCAAACTAGAAAAATTGGTTTTCATGAAGATGAAATGTATACAATAGCATCTTCTGTAAATCCTTACAATGGATTAATGACAACTTATGACGAAAATAATAATTTAAAATGGTTCTCAAATAAAGATGTTAAAGATTATATAACATTATCTGTTGATAATTATCTCAATTTAAAATCTGTATATGTAAATCAGTCTTATGATAATCATCCGCCATTTTTTTATACATTAGTGCATTTTTCTAGTATATTATTCTCTGGAGAATTTACTAAATATAATGTTTTTGTTGTAAATATAATTGCCTTTATTTTAAGTTGTTTTGTTATTAAGAAAATATTAAAAGTATTAGATAAAGAACATTTAACAATCCCTACTTTAATATTTTATGGACTTTCAATGGGAACAATTTCTATGGTAATTTTCCAAAGAATGTATATGTTATTGACCTTTTTTATATTGCTTTATTTTTATTATACTTTGCGATTATATAAAAATGAATTCAACTTAACAAAAGAATTGAATATAAAGCTGGGAGTTACTACAGTCCTTGGATTTCTTACACAATATTTCTTTGCTATTTATGCATTTTTTATATTTGTAATTATGATTATTAAAATGATTAAAGATAAAAAATATCAAACTATTAAGAAATATGTAGTTTTTCATATTTTATATGCAATTATTGGAATCCTTTTATTTGTGCCATGCATACGACATTTATTGTTCACAGATAGAGGAATTAAAAATTTAGGAAATTCAGGCTATTTTTCTCATTTGATGATTTATATTAAACATTTAGCATATGCTTTTACAATAAAAAATATATTACCTACAATTTTTACAATATTAGGCTTATTCTTTATTGGAGTAGTATATTTATATAAATTTGGAAAAGAAAAGTTTATTGTAGTATTAAGTATTGTTCCTAGTGTATTCTACTTTTTTATAGTAGTTAAAATGACATCTTTCCAAGAATTAAGATATATAATGCCTGTTATTCCTTTTGTATGTATTACTTTATTTTTAATTTTGGATTATTTATTAAATATAAAATATAAAAATGTGATTTTAACTATTATAGCTATATTATTAGTTTTAAATGGTATTGTATTTTCTAGTCCAAAATTTTTATATGAAGATTATAAAGAATATATAGATATTGCTGAAAATAATAAAGAAAAATCTTTTGTTTATATTTACGATAATTTCTTTAATCATATGCAAAGTTTACCTGAAATGATGATTTATAATAAAACATTGATAGTTAATGTTAATAATGATGAATTAAAATATGTTATAGATGATGAAGATTTAAATAGTCAAGAGTCATATATTTTATGTATAAAATCATATATGGATAATGAACAAATTTTAAATGAAATAAAAGAAAAAACTGATTTTGATAATATTACTGAATTGCACAAAGTTGATGGTTCATCAACTGAAATGATAAGTAATAATTTATATCTAATTTCAAAATAAAAGGGAAGGTTCTTAAATCTCGCTAGGAGGAATTTTAAGAACCTTCCTTTGTTTCTATTTCATTATTTGTTCTGCTATTTTTTCTGTTATTCCTTTTACCTGCATCAATTCTTCTTTTGATGCTTGTTTTATTTTCTCAATATTACCAAAATGTTTTAAAAGTGCTTTCTTTCTTGCTTCGCCTATTCCTTTAATCTCATCAAGTTCGGATTTTGTAATAGCTTTTTCTCTAAGTTTTCTATGATAATTTATTGCTGTATCATGCACAGCATCTTGGAACTTAGTAATTAAATTCATTAAATTTTCAGATATTTGTATTTCCTTTCTGTTTTCATCTATTAACGCTCTTGTTTGGTGTTTATCATTTTTTACCATCCCAAATACTTTTATATCTAAATTTTCATACTTATCAATAGCATTTTTTATTGCTCTAATCTGAGTTATTCCTCCATCTGCGAAAATTACATCTGGTAATTTTCCAAATCCTGAATCTTCTTTATTTATTGAATGTGCTAATCTTCTTGTTACAACTTCTTCCATACATTTAGGGTCATCTTGTGTAAGTACTGTTTTTATTTTAAATCTTCTTGATAAATTTTTCTTTATCACTCCATCTTGCATTACACACATTCCGGCTACCATAAATTCTCCTGAGATATTTGATATATCATATGTTTCTATTTTTCTTGGTAGTTTATCCATTTGTAATACTTCTTTTAATTCCATTAATATTTCTGACTTATCTTTTTCTTTATTTTCTAATGTAACTTTTGCGTTATTTTCTGCCATTTCAACAAATCTTAACTTTTCACCTTTTTTTGGACTCTTTAATTCCACTTTTTTTCCTAAAATTGTGGATAACCATTCTTCTAAAACTTGTTTTTCAGGTAATTCTTCTCTTAACATTATTTTACTTGGTATGTTTGGATTATCTAAATAGTATTGTTTAATAAATCCTGATAAAATTTCACTATTTTCCATATCTTTTAATTCATTGAAAAAGTAATGTTCTCGTCCTATCATTTTACTACCACGAACAAAAAATATTTCTATACATACTTCTATTTCTGATTTATACATACCTATTACATCTATGTTATTTTCAGATATATTTGAAACTTTTTGCTTTGATGATGCTCTTTCTATTGCAATTTTTCTATCTCTTAGTTCTGCTGCTTTTTCAAAATCTAAATTTTGAGCTGCCTCTTTCATTTGTTTGTCTAGTTCTTTTGTAATTTTTTCTGTTCTTCCTTCTAATAAATCTATAATTTCATCTATTTGTTTTCTATATTCCTCTGGTGTTACATATCCTACACATGGTGCTAAACATCTTTTTATATGGTAATTTAGACACGCTCTTGTAGTTGATTTAAAGTTTTTACATTGACGTATTTTATATTTTTTCTTTATGAAGTCTAACATTTCTTTTGCAGCACCTGGATTTGCATATGGTCCAAAATATTTTGCTCCATCATTTATTAATCTCCTAGTTATACATACATTTGGATATTCTGATTTTACATCTATTTTAATATATGGATATGTTTTGTCATCTTTTAATAAAACATTAAATTTTGGTCTATTCTTTTTTATGAGATTGCATTCTAATATTAATGCTTCTGCTTCGTTATCAACAACAATATATTCAAAATGATCAATTAAACTGACCATCTTTTTTATTCTTTCAGTCTTATTTGTTTTTCTAAAATATGACCTTACTCTATTTTTTAATGAAACTGCTTTTCCTACATAAATAATATTATCGTCTTTATCCCTCATAATATATACTCCAGGCTTTCCTGGAAGTTTTTTTAATTCTTCTTCAATATTAAACATATCTACCTCTTATTCAATATATCCTATATATGGCAAATTCCTTAATTTTTGGTCATAATCTAAGCCATATCCCACTACAAATTTATCTTCAATTTTGAAGCCTATATAATCAACATTAAGTTCTATTACCCTTCTTGATGGTTTACTCAACAAAGTCGCTATTTTTATACTATTAGCTCCTTTTTCTTGTAAGTGCTTTAATAAAAAATCAATTGTTTTTCCTGTATCTACTATGTCTTCTACTATTATTACATCTTTTCCTTCTATACTATTTTTTATATCTTTATGTAATGATATTGTTCCCGTACTTTCTGTTCCTTTATAACTAGATACCTCAATAAATTCGAATATTATATCATTTTTTATTCTTTTTGATAATTCCCACATAAATGGCACTGAACCTTTTAATATACCTAAAAATACTATTTCTTTTCCTTCATAGTCTTTTTCAATTTCTTTTGCCATTTCATCTATTCTCTTTTCTATCCTAGCTTTATTTATTAATACATTTATATTTTCCATTTATTTATCCCCCTTATTATTATACAATATCTTTAACTATAAAATCAATTATTTAAGTCATAATTAACTCATTTCTATAATAAGGAAAATGAGAGCTACAAAAAGTAGCTCTCACATTTTTAGAAAAAATTGTACCTATTTCTTATTTCACCTAAATATATTACATTTGCATCAATGCACTGTTCAATGTGCTCTGCTACCCACTTGGCTGTCTCATCACTTGTTTCACCATTTGCAAAATATATGTGCATCAATTTGTCTGGTAAACAAGTTATTTCATCTTTCAGTCTTAGCTCAAACTCCACACCGGTGCAGTCCTGCGGAGTAAAAATAACATCATATAATTTTCGGATTGCCTTTACATCTGCTTGTTCAAATGCATTCCATATTTCTGATTTGAATGTTGATATTGCATCATTCTCATCTTTTTCGGATTTGCTATTGATGTATGCAGTAATCCTTGTTTTTCTAATGCAATTCTCATATTCCTTTTTGATGTAAAATTGTAACAATGTTAGAATTTTAGATTTCAGTGAGCCAATTCCCCGCTCGTATTCGCCAAAATCGCACTCTTCTTTTTCAAAATCAAGCTTGATTTCATAAACCGGCTCGATGAAGTCCATCATCTTTGAATTTTTCACTCCTATGGTCTTTCGAATCCTGCCAAGAATGAAGCAGTCATTTTCCGGTTTAGAAAACCTTTTATCGATAGAGAAAAACCATATAAGTGGTCTATCTAACGAATACTTGTAGGCAGATGAATAAACCCCGTTTGGCACACATAAAGATAATCTGTCCTTCTTATGGTCATAAAAGTATAGTCTTATTTCCTCCTTTTTCTTTTTGCAGTAATCTTTTTTTGCTTTTTGGAGCATTCTGTTAAACTGCTTGTTCCACTCCTCTCCTAAAGATGTATTGATTTCTTGTGTTCGTTCTGTTACAAATAAAGAATAACAACTGCTGTGTTTTTCACTTTCCAATAACCACTGAGAATCTTCTGAAACATATACTAGATTGAAGTCTGAATCTTCTCCTTCATCTACTTTAAGTATCTCTCCATCTGATTCATAATTAGGAGCTGTCTCATCTTTTAAACAAAGAGTTACATCTTCCCGGAAGTTTGGCTTGAAAATAATCCATACATCAACTCCATTGATTTCTTCATTGTAAGAATAAATATTTTCGTGCATATTTTTCCTCCTTTTGCTATGCTCTTAGTTTTAATAGGTACTTAGGAAGATATATCTTCCTAATAATGCTAAATCTAGCTTTATTATATCATTTTTTCTATTTTATGTCAATTAACTAAAACTATAGACATTTATGTAAAATTATGATATAATGCAAAAAAATTTAATATTGATTTTTCCAAAATAGCATAAGGAGGATTGCATTATGAACAAAGAATTACGGAAAATGCGAGATGAAGTAAATAAGTATGTGGTACTATTTGCAGAACATCCAGAAAAGGTAAAGGACAACTTCAAAGATATAGTTTTAGATGTTAACTCATTAAGAGATATGCTTTCTTCATATCTTGATAAAACATGTAAAATTTTTCAAGTCTGGTGTGATACAAGTGTTGAAATCTTCAATTCTAATGACAACAACATTTTTTTGCGATTAAAAAAAGCAATCAGCATGGTTGTAGTAAATCATTACTTAAATAAGCTTAGTTATGAAATGTCTGTCGTTGGTATTTTAGAAGAAAATCTTAATGTTCTATCAAAGAGACTTGAGCAAATCTCTGTACTTACACACATCTCATAGGAACCTGAACTTTAGGTTCCTTTCTTTTTATATTGTAGGAAAGTTCTATTTTATGGATTTTTAAAAAAAACTTGCACGAAATATATATTTAGTGTAATATAATACCATAAGTTTTGAAAGTTGCATAAATTTTTTAGAAGAAAGGAGTATATTTTAAGCGCCAGGACCATTTTGGTTGACGAGGTCTAGAGTTATCGAAATATTCGGCGGATGCTCTAGTGGCTTTTACTTAAGGTCATTATTATTATTTAAAAACTAATAGAAATATTAAAACAGAAAATAATAAGTTTAAGTTTTGCAAACTTTCAATTCCAAATTTAATTTAGAGGAGGATTTACTATGTGTGGAATTGTAGGTTACATAGGAACAAAAAAGGCTTGCCCTATTCTTTTGGCAGGTTTAAGTAGATTGGAATACAGAGGATATGACTCAGCTGGTATTTCAACAATTGAAAAAAACAGATTATCTTTGATGAAAGTTAAAGGTAGAGTAAAAAATTTAGCAAATTTAGATGGTATTGATAACTTAGAAGGTACTATTGGCATTGCTCATACAAGATGGGCAACACATGGAAAACCATCAAAAGATAACTCTCACCCTCATCAAGATAATTCAAAATCTTTTAGCGTTGTTCATAATGGAATAATAGAAAATTATAATGAATTAAGAAAATTTTTAACAGATAATGGTTATTCTTTTTATTCTCAAACAGATACAGAAGTTATACCAAATCTAATACATTATTATTTTACAAAAGATATTGCAAATGATGAATTAAAATTTTTAAGAGCTGTAAAAAATGCTTGTTTGGATTTAAAAGGAAGCTTTGCAATTGAAGTAATTTCCAAATTATATCCTGACAATATGATAGTTGTAAGACAAGATAGTCCTTTAGTTATAGGAACTTGTGAAGATGAAAAATATTTATCTTCTGATATACCAGCTATACTTTCATATACTAGAGATTTTTATCTTTTAAATGATTTAGAATTTGCTGTATTAACACGAAATATGGTTAAATTTTATGATAAAGATTTAAATAAAATTGAAAAGCAAACGCAAAATATAGAATGGAATGCAAGTGCCGCTGAAAAAGATGGCTTTGACGATTTTATGTTAAAAGAAATATACGAGCAACCAACTGCGATTAGAGAGACTATCGGTTCTAGAATAAATTTAGATAATAAATGTGAATTTGATGAACTCCAGTTTACCAAAAAATATCTAAATAATTTAAATAAAATTTATATTGTAGCATGTGGCACAGCTATGCATGCAGGTTTAACTGGAAAAAATGCTATTGAAAAACTTTGTAAGATACCAGTTGAAGTTGATATTGCTTCTGAATTTAGATATAGAGACCCTATTATAGATGAAAAAACTTTATGTATTTTTATTTCTCAATCTGGCGAAACTGCTGATACTATTGCTGCATTAAAGCTTTCAAAAGAAAAAGGAGCTAAAACTCTTGCTATATCTAATGTAATTGGAAGTTCTATAACTAGAGAAGCAGATTACTCTATTTATACTCATGCAGGCCCAGAAATAGCTGTTGCTTCTACAAAAGCATATACTTCTCAAGTTGTATTAATAAATATTTTAGCAATTTATTTTGCAGAAATTTTAGAAAGTTGTGATATAAAAATTTTAAATAATATAAAAAAAGATATTTTGGATTTACCTAAAAAAATTGAAGAAACTTTAAAATGCAATGAAATTATAAAAAATTTTGCTAAAACAATTTATCAAGAAAAAGATGTATTTTTCTTAGGAAGGGGAATTGATGAAACTGTTGCTAAAGAAGCTTCTTTAAAACTAAAAGAAATATCTTACATTCATTCTGATAGTTATGCAGCAGGTGAATTAAAGCATGGACCTATTGCTTTAATCGAAAATGGAATATTAGTTATTAGTATTTTAACTGATAGTAATCTAGTAAAAAAAACAATAAGTAATATTCAAGAAGTTATTACTCGTGGCGCTAAAACTTTAGTTATAACTAATCAAAAGTTAGATAAAAATATGTTTGATAAAGTAATTGATATTCCTGAAACAAATTGCTTCTTCTCTCCTATTTTATCTATAATACCTTTACAATTACTAGCTTATTATATCTCTAAAGAAAAAGGCTTAGATGTTGATAAACCTAGAAATCTAGCAAAATCTGTAACCGTAGAATAGAGATAAAGGAAAAGAGCACATTGTACTCTTTTCCTTATTTAATTTTTAAGATATCAATAGTTTAATTATAATTAAACATACTGCACCAGGTACCCCTAACAAGCCGACTAAAATACTTGTAAAAATATTAAGTCCTATATGAAATCCAAAAGAAGTACCAATTAAATTAATTATAAATATTGCTATGCCTCCTAAAATTGAATTAATTACAAGTTTTAAAATTTTCTTTATAGGTACTATAAATATTTTACCAAATATAAATAAAAAGCAAATACATGCTAAGTATGTAATTAAATTTGTATCCATTTCAAACCTCACTAAAAATATCTTTATACATTTGTATGTTTGATAATGGACAAATATTCATTTAACCTATTTCTTCTTCATAATTTTGATATTTAATTTGGTTAATAGTATCAATTGTTATTCCACTAGCTTTTGCCAATTTTAATAAATAATCCAATTTTGCTTGATTAGCTTTTATTTGATAAATATAGTAATCAACTAGACCACTTTCTGCAAATTCGAAATTTTTGTTATCATTCTTTAATTCCTCTCTAGTTTTTATAATATTTTTTATTAACTCTGTTTCTCTATCTAATTCTGTTTTATCTTTTACTACTTCATCCCTTTTATATTCAATTTCCATTTTTTTACACTCCATTTCAATTAATTTTAAATATTATATGCTTGCTATAAAAAATTTATTCCAAAAAATATAATATAACTAATTTTTTTTGGAAAAATACTTGTTTTTTTCGCCATTTTGTAAGATAATATAGTTGTGAATTATAATATAATATAGAAAATATAATTGATTTTTAGAAGGGATAATTATAATGAAATTTATAGATAATTTTTTAAAGAAATTAGGTGTAAGTAGAAATACCTTTGCAACTTATGTATTAACATTATTAACTATTTATTTAGCAGTAGATAGAATAGTTGAATTTTTATTAATGTTATTTACTGGCGTATCTTATTCATATTGGGGACCAATAAAATATACTTTTGCTCTTGCTTGTCCAATATTAGCATTTCTCTTTTCAGGTCCATCAGAATTTTCTTCAAATAAAGCTAAAAAAGTCACTTTATTTTACATATATGTTATAGGATTGAGTATTATTGCAATATCAATGTTTACACAATGGCTTAATTTTGCTGTATGGTTACTTTTAATTTTTAACCCTGGATATGTTGATTTAGTAACAGATTTTGCTGATTTAGTACAACCTGCACTAACTTCACTTACTATTATTTTCCCATTACTTATAATCCCTAAGATTTTTAGCTTTTTGTATTTTGATGTAGCAGATAGTAAAGATATGACTCGTTCTATTTGGGATTATGGAGGAATAGATTTATCTGATAAGAAAAAAGGTCATGGTCCTTATACTTGTGAAATATTTTTATGTCAAGATTATGAAACAGCAAAAATGATAACTATACCAGAAGATTCTAGATATCAATCTATGTTTGTATGTGGTGGTTCTGGTACTGGAAAAACTTCTTTAGTTTATGAACCTTTAATTGCTAGAGATTTAGAAAGAAAATATTTCTTTAGAGAAGTTTCAAAAGAAATGGGAATTACAGCTTTAAAATCTGGAATAGCTAGATTAGATGCTCCTTATGACAATGATTATTTAAATGCTAATTTTAATTTAAATATGCTTATACCTATGACTGATGAAATTGATGTTTATAAAGGTTATATGAAAAAAATGATATTAGATGATTCTTCTGAAATTACTTATAGAAATTGTGGTATAACAGTTTTATCTCCTGATAGAGAAATATCTGACCATATGATAAGTGTTTGTAAGAATTTTGGCTTGACTTATAATATTATAGATCCATCAGATAAAAACTCAATAGGCTTAAATCCTTTTGTTTATGATGATACAAATAAAATAGCAATTACAATATCTTCTGTTTTAAAATCAATGTTTGATATTAGTGTTGATAAAGCTTCAGAAACTTATAGAGAATCTGTTATAGTTCAAGCAATTGAAAATATAGCTATTTTATTAAAAGAAGTATATCCAAAAATGAATGAAGGTAAGTTGCCTAATTTGGATGATATGTTAAAAATGTTTACTAATTTTGAATTAGTTGAAAAAATGTGTGAAATTTTAGCACATGATGAAGAATTAAAAGAAAAATATAGTACACAATTAGCATATTTTAAAAAGAATTTTTATAAAGATGGTATTAATAAAGAAATAACTGAAAAATATATAGATATAGCCATCTCTCAATTAGATAAACTATTACGATTACCTGGAGTTAAATCAATCCTATGTAATAGGCACAACAATATAAATTTTGATAATATGCTTACTAATGGAGATATTACATTTGTTTGTACTAGACGTGGTGATTTAGGTGCTTCTAGTCATAAAGCTTTTGGATTATTCTTCTTAATTTCAATGCAAAATGCTATATTAAGAAGACCTGGAAGCGAAAAATCAAGAGTTCCAAACTTCTTATATATAGACGAATTTTCAGACTTTATTTGTAAAGCTACTCAACCAATGTTTACAATGTATAGAAAATATAAAATTGGTACTACTATTTCAGTTCAAAACCTTGAGCAATTAGAAATTTCTAATTCAAAAGAATCATTTAAACAAACAATTTTATCAAATTGCTCTAACAAAATATTTACTGGTGGAGCTACTATTGAGGAGTTAGAATGGTGGAGTAATGAATTTGGAACTAAGAGAGAATGGACTTATTCTAATTCTATAGATGTTAATAAAAAACAATATGATCCAAAATGGGGTAATATCGAGTGGAAATTTATTCCTAACTTTAAACCTGGTAAGTTGCAATCTCTTGGCACAAAAGATTGTGGATATAAAATAAGAAGTACTAATGGTAAACACATGATTGGGCAAGGTAGACTTAATTTCTTAGAATCAAAATATAAAGAACCTAAAAAGGTAAAAATCTATGATTTTGGTAAATATTCAGATGGAGTTACTACAACAACTGAAGATGATAATGATAAATCTGCAAAAAAGAAATTTAATTTAAAAAATTTAGATTTTAAAGACGATAGAAATGAGTTTAATCCAGTTATAACAGATACTACAGATTCTAAATATATATTTGATAATGAAGATGCAATCGTTGTAAATTTAAAAAATAAGAAAAAATAGAAAAAAAGAATTTGGAAAAATATAATATTTTCCAGATTCTTTTAAAATTTTATTCCTATTAATTCTATAATAATACCAGAAATTGTTCCTATAGCATATAATAATGCCACTATTTTTATATTTTCTTTTAACTTATTATTTGTTTTAAATAATACTGCTAGTCCTACTCCAGCTCCTGTTAATAACCCTGATATCATACTACCAAATGAAATAACACTTTCTAAATACATATTTGTTATTATTACTGATGCAGCACAATTTGGAATTAAACCAATTAGTGAGCAAATCATTGGTCCTATAATTGGTTTATTAAGTACCCAACTTGCAATTGTTTCTTCTCCTACAAAATATACTAATATATTTATTATAAATGTGATTAGTATAATAAATATAAATATATTTATAGTATGATAAATAGATGATTTTATTATTCCTTTTTCGTTACAATGACAATGTTCTTCTTCACATATATGTTCAATTTCATTATTTTGTTCTTTTTGTTTATTTTTTAATAAATTTATTGAAATATCAATTATTATACCTGCAATAATACCAATTATCAATTTTATTCCTAGAATTTTTAAAATAATTATAGGAGAAACCGCCTCTGATATAAATATTGGTAACATCTCATCAGATGTTGATAAATATACTGCAATTAATGTTCCTAATGTAATAACTCTACCAGCATATAAATTTGTAGCTGAAACTGAAAAGCCACATTGTGGAAATATTCCTAATATACTTCCAAAAAATGGTCCTAACTTTCCAGATTTTTTTATTATTTTTTTTGATCTTTCCCCCATTCTATGTTCTATGTATTCCATTATTAAATATGTAATAAATAAAAATGGTAATAATTTTACGGCATCTATTAACGTTTCTTCGATAATTTCTATCATCTTTATCTCCTTATTTATATTTGCAACCATTAGTTTAGCACAAATATTAAAAATAAGCAAGTTTGAAACAAAAATAAAAAGGGAAGTTCTTCCCTTTATCTTCTTCTATAACATCCTGAAAAGCTACCAGTTGTTCCATTTGTATTATTAGGAAATACATTTGCTCTAACAGCTATTGCATTATTTGCTGTATTACAATTACAATTTGTAGTACCATTATTATTTACACTGCCATTACTACTTATTGTTAATAAGTCATTTTCATCTCCATTAATATTATTACTACTTATAGTTAATAGATTCAAATCGTCAGTATTTCTATTATTGCCATTTATAGATAATACTTGTGTTCCATTATTATTTGAATTAGTGCATCCACATCTTCTTCTACAATTTTCTCTTTCATCTAGTTGATTTATTATTTTACAAATTATGCTTGTTATTACAGCTGTTATAAATGAAAGTATTGTATATGCAATTGTAGCTACTAAATATGTAGCTATATCTCCTACTGCAAAAGTAACTACTAAGAAAATTGCAAATATTATTGCTGCAACTAAAAATGGGCATCTGAAAATTTTTTGTAAGGCAATTGATATTATAATTGTTGCTATTGGTAAAGCAAAAAATAATAGTAAAGTATTCATATTCTTACTCCTTTTAATTTTTACTATATTTTATGCTTTTTTCCTAATTATGGTTACTTCTGTAAAATTTGTTATTCATATTCAACATTTAACAAATATAGCCCATTAGGTGGTAAAGTTTTTCCTGATAAATTTCTATCTTTACTTTCAATAATTTTCTTAATGTCTTCTGGTTCTATTTTTTCTGTTCCTACATCTACTAATGTACCTGCAATTATTCTTACCATATTATATAAAAATCCATTTCCTGTTAATTCTATATAGATCCTATTATTAGGCATTTGCATAACTTCTGCTTTATATATTGTTCTTACACTACTTTTACTACTTGTACCACTTGCCTTAAATGCTTTGAAATCATGTTCTCCTTCAAAATATTTTACAGCTATTTGCATTTTTTCTATGTTTAATTTTTGTGGAATATGTGTTTCTAAATTTCTATATATTGCAGATGAAAACTCTGAATTATTTATTATATATCTGTATGTCTTTTTCTTACATGTAAGTCTACTATGAAATCTATCATCTACTTCTTCCGCTGATATTACCCTTATTGATTTTTTTAAATTAGAATTTAAAGCGATTGGTATTTTTTCTACTGGAATATTGGAATTTGTTTTAAAATTAGCTACTTGTCCAAAAGCATGTACTCCTGCATCTGTTCTACCTGATGCGGTTAAATCAACTTCTTCTCCTGTTATATTTTTTATTGCTTGTTCTATTGTTCCTTGAATATTTAATTTTGTAGGTTGCTTTTGCCATCCATTAAATTCTTTTCCATCATATTCTATTATTAGTTTTATGTTTCTCATTTATATTCCTTCCTATATATAAAAGTCGCCTTATAAGCGACTCTTTTTAATCTTTATTTTCTTGTTGTTCTTCTATATTTTGAATTTTATTTTTGTTCTTATTCAATTTTTTTCTTAATTTTTCAAATCTTTCATTTTTAATTGCTGTTCTATCTGTAAATCTTTTTGTTACAATATTACTTATTAAGATTTTCTTTAAAACATCTTCTCTTACATCAGCAATTAAGGTTCCATCTTTTGCTACAGAAATTTTTCCTGTTTCTTCTGATACAACAACTGCTATACTATCTGATTCTTTAGATATTCCTATTGCTGCTCTATGCCTTGTTCCTAATTCTTTTGCAATATCTTTATCATCTGCTAATGGTAATACACATGCTGCTGCTGCAATTTTATTATTACTAATAACAACTGCTCCATCATGTAGTGGTGTTTTTGGAACAAATATGTTTACTAAAAGTTGTGGTGAAACTTCTGATCCCATTGGTACACCTGTGGCTATAATATCTTGAATATTTATATCTCTTTCTATAACTATTAAAGCTCCTACTTTTTCTTTTGAAAGTTCTGTTGCTGCTATTACTATTTTATATATATCTTCTTTTGTTCTAGTTG
Organism: uncultured Clostridia bacterium; assembly: GCA_947628845.1. Taxonomy (GTDB): domain Bacteria; phylum Bacillota; class Clostridia; order TANB77; family CAG-508; genus CAG-269. The sequence goes on from CANRBK010000002.1 coordinate 26,548, forward strand.
CTATGTCACTATTTAAGCCAAAAAATTTAGTAAGTTTATTAGTTCCTAATTGTTCTAATCCTCTCCTAAGCTCTGGCTGAAATATTACTATAATTGCAATAACTCCCCAATTCATAATTCCTGTTAATATTGAATTTAATATTTTTAAATTTAATAATCCACTAATCCAAGTAGCAATAATTAAAAATGCTATTCCTTTTATTAGTTGCCATGCTCTTGAACCTTTTACAATTTTTACAAAGCAATATATTAAAAATATTACTATTACCACATCTAATATTGTTGTAAATAAATTAAATGGATTTTCTCTTAAATTCTCAAATCCTCTTATAATATTTTCATTGTAAAAGTTAATCCAACTATTACTTAAACTTTTTCCCATAATACACCTTCTATATTTATACTAAAGCTAATATTAATGATACCGCTACTGAAAATACCATCATTATTGCTAATATCCCTGCCATTATCTTTATAAATATTTGTCCTTTATCAAATTTCTTTTGTTCTTTATTTTTAATTTCTTTTTCTTTTTTCATTCTATTTTCCTCCATATTCATACTAAAATTATTATAGCACTATTTTATTACTAATTTCAACATATTATTTGCAAATACCAAAAATTGTTTGTTCTTTTCCTATTTTTTGATTGTCTATTTTTATTATCTCTTTCATTTTTTCTTTTGCATCTTCTAATTTATTTAAGTCATTTGCATGAATATATGCTAAAGTTTCTCCTTTTTCAACTTTATCTGCTACTTTTTTATTTAATATAATTCCTACTTCATTATCTATTTTATCTTCTTTTTTTATTCTGCCTGCTCCTAGATAGCATGCTAATTTTCCTATTTCTTCTGCATTTATTTCTTTTATATATCCTTCTTTTTTTGTAATAATTGGTTCTATAAATTTTGCTTTTGGAAACTTATCCGTATTTTCTATATATGAGATATCTCCTCCTTGGTTTTTTACCATCTGTACCAGCTTTTCTAAGGCTTTTCCATTTTTAATATTTTCTATCATTTTTTGTTTATTATTTTCTATATTATTGCCAAGACCAGACATTTTTATCATATATGCACCTAATTCTAAGACAACTTGTTTTAAATCATCTGGCATATCTCCTCTTAGAAATTTTATAGCTTCTATTACTTCTAAATTATTTCCAATTGCATATCCTAATGGTTCATTCATATTTGTTAAAATACATATTGTTTCTCTTTTGGCTAATTTCCCTATTTCTATCATTTCTTTTGCAAGCATCTCTGCATTTTTAATATTTTTCATAAATGCTCCATATCCTACTGTTACATCTAAAACTATCTTTTCTGCTCCACTTGCGATTTTTTTACTCATTATGCTTGATGCAATTAGTGGTATACTTTCTACACATGAAATACTATCTCTTAAAGCATATAATTTTTTATCTGCTGGTGCTAAATTCATTGTTTGTGATATCATACTTATTCCAATGTTTTCAACACTTTCTATAAAATTTTCCATATCTAATTCTGTTTTGTATCCTGGAATTGATTGCATTTTATCTACTGTTCCACCTGTAAAACCTAAACCTCTACCTGACATTTTTGCAACTGGTACACCTATCGATGCAACTAATGGCAAAAGACATATTGATACTTTATCTCCTACTCCACCTGTTGAATGTTTATCTACTATTATTTTATTTAAATTTGATAAATCCAATATTTCTCCCGAATTTGCCATTGCTATTGTTAAATTAGTTGTTTCTTCTTTTGTCATTCCATTTAGATATATTGCCATTACTAATGCAGCTGCTTGATAATCTGTTATACTATTGTTTACATATCCTTCAATAAAATAATCTATTTCTTCTTTTTTTAATTCTTTTTTATCTCTTTTTTTCTCTATTATTTCTAAAATATTCATCTTAACTCCTATACAAATTTTTTCGTAAAACTTCTCCTATGTATTGGACTTAAGCCACATTCTTTAATTGCTTGTATGTGTTTTGCTGTACCATATCCCTTATGTTGAATAAAGCCATACTGAGGATAAACATTATCCCATTCTCTCATTATTCTATCTCTTGTGACTTTTGCAATTATTGATGCAGCTGCTATTGAATAGCATTTAGCGTCACCTTTTATAATTGATTCATAAGGTACACCATTTGTATCTATATGTTCTAATGCATCTACTATTATTAGATCTGGCCTTACATCTAGTTCTTTTACAACACTTGTTACACCTTGTTTTGTAGCATTTAATATATTAATATCATCAATTACATCTTGTCCTATTATTGCAACAGAATAACTAATAGCTTCTTCAATTATCTTATCATATAATAATTCTCTTTTCTTTTCTGAAACTTTTTTTGAATCATTTACTCCTTCTATCATAGAATCTTCAGGCATTATTACAGAAGCCACTACTACTGGTCCAGCAAGAGGTCCTCTACCAGCTTCATCTATTCCACATATATTTTTAAATCCTTTTTGATGTAATTCTTTTTCTATTTGTTTTAAATTTGTTAATCTTTCTATTTCTTTTTCTTTCATTATATTTCCTTTTCTATGAATTATATTCTATATTTTGTAGTTCATTTAATGTATAATATGTTCCTTGTTCATTTTTAAATCCTTTTGTATTATATACTTCTATATTAACATTTTTTAAATCATATTTTATAATATACCAACCATCTTTTTTATTTGATTTAACATTTGTGATGCCTATATCTATTAAATTTTGTTCTGTCAATTTATAATAATATATAAGGTTCACATTATCTTCTAAAATTTTTTCTAATGTTATATTGATATTTCCATTAAAAATGCTATCTTCTGTTATTTCTTCACCTTTTAACTCTGCTTTTGCAGCTACTATTCGTTCTTCTTTGTCCTCTGCTGTATCTATACTAGTTCCTAATTTAAAATTTGCATTTTCTGCATATTCTTTTCCTTTTACTTTTATTAAGAGCATATTTGTTTTTAAATTTTCTAATTGTGATTTTTTTATCATATTATTTCCTGTTTCTATTGATATTCCTGCTATTATAAGTAACACTACTATTGTTATTACTAATGTTGTTAATGTTATTCCCTTATTATTTTTCATAAACTTCCTCCATTTTTTTTTATTATTATATCATTAAAAAACAAAGTATTAAAGTATTTTTTTATTTTATTTTCTAATTCATTACAATTTTTTCACAAAATTTTCACAAATCTATTGTATTCTAATATGGAATTGGGATATTATATAGACATATAATATTAATAAACATTTAGGAGGATAATTTAAAATGGAAGAAAATGAAAAAAAAGAATCAAAATTTAAAAAAATTCCAATAACAAACGAAACTTTATATAATAGAAACTCAAAAAATAAATCTGGTTTTGGAAAAAGTATTTTATTGCCTTTTGTTAGTGGAGTTGTAGGATGTTCAGTTGTTATAGGAACATGTTTTGGAGTTCCTTCAATAAAATCTAAGTTAATAGGAAACACTACATCATCAATCAGTTCTACAAATAATAATTCTACAAATTCTGATGGATATGTTGAACAAATTTCTTTAGAACATTACTCAGATACTGCTGTATATGCTGCAAATAAAATATTGCCATCAATTGTAGGAATAAAAATAGAATATAGTGTTAACACTCAATCTTTCTTTGGAATGGGTGGAGGTACTTCAACAGCAACTGCTTCTGGCTCTGGAATCATAATTAGTGAAGATGGATATATTTTAACAAATAATCACGTTGTATCTTCAAGTTCTGAATCAAATTCATATTATCAAATTTCAGAAGCAACAAAAGTAAGTGTTACATTATTTGGTGATGAAACAGAATATGAAGCAAAAATTATAGGTCAAGATGAGCAAACAGACTTAGCTGTTATTAAAATTGAAAAAACAGGTTTAACTAAAGCAGAATTTGCTGATTCAGATGATGTAAAAGTTGGTGAATTTGCGATGGCTGTTGGAAATCCTGTAAACATGGCTAGTACAGTAACAACCGGTATTGTTAGTGCTGTAAATAGAAAAATTACAGATTCAGATGGAAAAACATATACTTGTATACAAACTGATGCTGCTATAAACTCTGGAAACAGCGGTGGTGCTTTAGTTAATAGTGAAGGTAATGTTATAGGAATAAATACTTTAAAATTATCTGGAACTGGTATTGAAGGTATTGGATTTGCTATTCCTATCAATGCAACTACAGATATCACTTCTCAGTTAATTCAATATAGTAAAGTTAAAAGACCTTATATGGGAATTACAGGTAAAGATTTAGATGAAACTACTGCTAAAAGATATAATTTAGTTGTTGGTGTATATGTATATTCTATAGAAGATTTTTCTGCTGCTGAAAAAGCGGGATTAAAAATAGGTGATGTTATTATAGAAGCTGATGGAAAATCAATTACTACAATGGATGAACTAAATGATATTAAAAATTCTCATAATATTGGTGATGAAATTAAATTAAAAATCAATAGAGATGGTGATGAAAGAGAAGTTACTATAACTTTAGGTGAACAACCTTAGAAAAATTAGGAAAAGAAGTATCCTTCTTTTCCTAATTTTCACTTTAAGTTCACACAATGGACAAACTTGATTATTATAATATTTTCATAGTCAGATATGACTTAATATGAAAAACATCCCCTTTTATTTTCAATAAAGCTAGGAATACTTTAAATTCCTAGCTTGTTATTGTTTATATTATAACTATATCTTTTTCACTTGTTATTTTTTCATTGCCATATGCAAAAATTATATAAATATTATGATTGTATATAAAATATTCTGAAATATTTTCAACATCATATATATTACTTTTTATATCTCTTGAAAACATATTATATCCTATATCTTTTAAATCTTCTAATCTTCTTTGTTCTTCTTCTATATCTTTATCTATTTTATTTTGTACATCTTTTTCATTTAAGTTGTATTCTTTAATTATATCTTCTAAATCCATTTTTTTATTTTCTTTTAAATCAAAATTAAAAGTTTGAATTATTACTCTTTGTGGATTTGTATTCTGTTTTAAATCTGAATATATAATTAGTGATAATATATTATTTTCTATGTAAGCTTTATATTTAACTCTATATATAATATTTTCATCAGTTGAGGATAAAACTTCTTCTGCTTTTCCTTTAAATATTTCTGATATCTCTTTATTAAACTTTTCAACTGCATTATCTTTTATATTTATATATGGTAAATTTATATTGATTTCATGATTTTCTGTTTTTTCTTCTTTTTGATAATTTGTATATATAATTTCCTTGTTTTCTTCTATCTTTTGTGTTATGTAATTGCCTTTATCGTCTAATTTATTATCAAGCAAATCTTCAAAATGATCTTTTAATTGCTGTTCTTCTTGTTCAGTCTTATTTGTTATTTTACTTATTCCAAATAAATTATTAATTATATCATCACCTAAAACTTGTATTCCTATTACTATGCTAATTGCTAGTATACATACAATTGCTATAATTACATATATAGAAATTCTCTTTTTACTCATCTTCTCTTTTTCTGGAAGAATTACATTCATACCTTACTCCTCTACTTTTTATAGTACTATTATAACATTTTTATAAATTATAGTCAAACATTTGACTATTTAGCAATTTTGAGGTATTATATATAATATTGAATGAAAGAAATGAGGAATTATAAGGTTATGATATGTTCAGAATGTAAAAAAAATCCAGCAATACTTTTTTATGAAAAAATAGATAATGATAAACGCACAATGGAAGGATTATGCTATGATTGTGCTAAAAAAAGAGGAATAAATGCAACTGAAGTATTAGCTAAACAACAAGAAGCTTTATCAAAAGATAAAATAAATTTAGCCGATATGGATAAACAATTAGAATCAATATTTAAAGATTTTGCAGAAAATTTCGATATTAATAATTTAAAAAATATTGAAGGTGCTATTACCTTTGGCAACTTAAATGATGATGAAGATTCTGATTATGACCAAGAAAAGCCTAAAATCGCTGGTGCAGCAATACCTTTAGGTTCAATATTTTCAAATATGTTTTCACAAAATAAAGCTGAAAATGGTGAAAGTATAAATGGTCAAAATTTTGAAAAGAAAAAAGTAAAAGTTGAAAAGAAAGTTGATGTCAAACAAAGTAAAAAGAAAAAATATTTAGATACTTATGGTACAAATCTAACTAATAAAGCAAAAAACAATCAATTAGATTTAGTTATTGGTAGAGACAAGGAAATCCAAAGAATTATACAAATTCTAAATAGACGTTCAAAAAATAATCCATGTTTAATTGGTGAACCTGGTGTTGGTAAAACAGCCATCGCTCAAGGTTTAGCAATTAAGATAGCTAATCAGAATGTTCCTGCAAAACTTTTAAATAAAGAGGTTTATCTTTTAGATATGACAGCTGTAATCGCTGGTACTCAATTTAGAGGTCAATTTGAATCTAGAATGAAGGGCATTATTGATGAATGCAAAGAATTTGGTAATATCATTCTAGTTATAGATGAAATTCACAATATAATTGGTGCAGGTGATGGAGAACATTCTATGAATGCTGCTAATATTTTAAAACCTGCTTTGTCTAACGGAGAAATTCAATTAATTGGCACAACTACTTTAAAAGAATATAGAAAGTATATTGAAAAGGATTCTGCATTAGAAAGAAGATTTCAACAAGTTTTAGTTGAAGAACCTAATATAGATGACTCTATTGGAATTCTTGAAGGAATAAAAAAATATTATGAAGAATATCATAAAGTAAAAATATCAACAGATGTTATCCGTCAAGCAGTTATAATGTCTGAAAAATATATTCATGATAGATTTTTACCTGATAAAGCAATTGATATCTTAGATGAAGCTTGTTCTCGAATAAATTTAGAAAATAAAGATTTATTTAAACTTGAAATACTAAAAAGAGAATTAGCATCAGTTCAAGCTCAAAAAGAAGAAGTTGCACAAGCTGATACAACAGAAGATTATCAAAAAGCAGCTGATTTAAAAACACGTGAATGTCAGATTATGGAAGATATTGATAGGCTAAATAAAAAAATTAAACTAAAAAACCTTACCATTCAAGATATTGCAACTGTAATTGAAAGTTGGACAAAAATACCTGTTAAAAAAATAACAGAAGCAGAAACTCAAAAATTATTAAATTTAGAGACAAATCTTCATAAAAGAATTATCGGTCAAGAAGAAGCTGTAAGTTCAGTTTCTAGAGCTATTAGAAGAAATAGAGCTGGCCTTCAAAATGAGAAAAGACCACCTTCATTTATATTTGTAGGTCCTACTGGAGTTGGTAAAACAGAACTTGCTAAATCTTTAGCTTATGAAATGTTTGGTACAGAAGATGCTATTATAAGAGTAGATATGTCAGAATATATGGAAAGCCATTCTACTTCTAAATTAATAGGCGCTCCTCCAGGATATGTAGGCTATGATGATGCTGGTCAATTAACTGAAAAGGTAAAAAGGAAACCATATTCAATTATTCTTTTAGATGAAATTGAAAAAGCTCATCCTGATGTATTTAATATCTTATTACAAGTTTTAGATGATGGTAAGCTTACAGATTCACAAGGAAATACAATTAGCTTTGCAAACACAATAATTATAATGACCTCAAATGCTGGTTCAAACTTAAATACAAATTCTATTGGTTTTGGAAAACAAACTATTGACAAATCAAAAATCGAAGATAGTTTAAAAGAAGTGTTTAGACCAGAATTTTTAAACAGAATTGATGAAATTATTGTATTTGATTCATTGCAAAAAGATGAATTATTACAAATTGTTGATTTAATGTTAAAAGACACTATAAAAGCATTAAAAGAAAAAGATATTTCTTTTGAAATAACAGATGAAGCTAAGCAATTTATTTTGGATAAAGGTACTAATATAAAATTCGGTGCTAGACCTCTAAGAAGGGCAATTCAAAGACATATTGAAGACGAAATTTCTGAAAAAATACTTAGAAGTGAAATTGTTGATGGTCAAACTGTCAAAGTAGACTTTAAAAACGATGAATTAACTTTTAAGGTTAATTAGAAAATATTTATATTTTATCTATATTTAAGGAGAAAACATATGTTAAAAAATATACCTAATATATTAACTATATTAAGATTTATATTTATACCAGTAATTTTATATTTTATTTTTACAAAAAATTATATTTTAGCATTTATATTTTTTACTTTATCTGGTATTACAGATGTTCTTGATGGTTTTATTGCTAGAAAATTCAATCTAATTTCAAATTTTGGTAAATTGATGGATCCTTTAGCTGATAAACTTACCCAAATCTCTGTACTTGCATCATTGGTTTCTGTAAAGATAATTCCTGTTTGGATTTTGGCTATTGTTGTTCTAAAAGAATTAATAATGGTTATAGGTGCATCTTTCCTTTATGGAAAAGATGTAGTCGTTTATAGTAAATGGTACGGAAAATTAGCCACTATTTTATTTTATTTAGCAATTGTTATCTCTTTAATTATTAATCAATTTAATGTTTCTGAATTTTGGAATAATTTTGATTTAGCAATATATTGTATTGCAATAGTTTCTACTATATTTTCTCTTACAATGTATGTTAAATGTTTATACCAAGGTGGTTTTATTAACAAAAGCGATTTAAATAAGGAAACTAAAAATGTAGTTGGAAAAAATACTTGTAAATAATAAAATAAGAGCTGGAAGTCTATTACTATAACTTCCGGCTCTATTTTTATTCAAAATCTTCTATTAGCTGGTTTAGTTCTTCAATTCCATTAACTCTAATTCCATTTTCAATTTCTATTTTGTCAGTTTCTGTTAAATAATCAATTGCAATTTCTGTTTTTTGATATAATTCTTCGATATCATCTTCATTTATTTTGTATATTACAATTTTGCCATTATCACTTCTTAAAACAAAATGTTGCCCACAGCTACTTTCAAATTCATTATATAAAGTTATCTGTGTACTAGAATATTTTTCAATTTTCCAATTTGGATATTGATCCTCAAGTTCTTTTTGTGTCTTATTAACTAAATTCTGTGGTATACTTATATATTCATTTAACAAATGTCCGCATTCTTTATAATATCTTTTAAGTGTTAATAAACAATTTGGGGATATTTTTTCTTCATTTGAATTTGTTTCTATTTCTTCTATTTCTCCTAATTCTTCTTTTTTTTGTATGCTTGCATTTGTTGTTTTTTCAGATATTTCTTCTATTTCATTTTGAATTATATTATTTTCTGTGTTTGTTTCTTTATTATATACTAATGCACCAATAATTACTCCAATAATTATTGCTACTATAATTAGAATTATTATCCAATTTTTTTTCATAATATTTCCTCCGTAATTTTTTTTTATTATTTACGGATTTTTATTATTTATACATATTTTTAAGATATATTTATTGTTCTTGTATTTGTCTCTTATATAAGAAAGATTTTGTTAGTGGCGTTAATATTTCTTCTGCTAATCCTTCTTTTTTCATATCTTCTTTAAATTTTAATGCTGTAACAGAATTATCAAATTTTAAGATAACTTTTCCATATTTTGAGTCAAAGTAATAATAATTTAAGTCAAATTGCTTATGGTGATTCTTACATAGCCAAACTCCGTTATCTCCTGAATTAGCTAAGTAATATTTTTTGTAAAAAAATTCTCCACTATATTCACTGCTTAAATCAATCATTTCCTGTAAGTTATTAATTCTTATAAACTCATTTATTTCCTTTATTGTACTACTCTTTAATTTGTTTACTTCCCATAAATGAGCTGCATCCAAAAGATTTGCATCATTTTCTCCACAAATTGCACATTCTGTAGGTATTCCCTTCTTACGAATATTATTTCTAAATAATTTTTGATTTCTTATTTCATTTACCTCTTTATATCTAAGATATGTATTATCTGCCTTTCTTCTTTCATCTATAAATTCCTCTGTAGTTTTATATGTAATATTAAGATTTGCTAACTCAAAAATTTTCTTTACTTGACGAGATAGTTTATCTGCTATTCTTTTTTCTTCTGATTCATACGCAAAATATTGTTTACCTAATTTAAATTCAATCTTCGTATTTTCTTTATCAGCTAATACTTTTAAGCACCAACATCTTAAAAGGCTATCATATTGTTGTGCTGAAAGAGCTTTAAATGTATATGTATATTGTTCAGTCATAAAATTAACATTTCCTTCTTCATCTGTTTTTTCTATCTCCTCACATTGCAAAAAAGAAGGTATATTGCCTGTATTTCTATTAGAGATATAAGCTATATCTCTTAAATATTTATTGAAAGAAGCAAATTTTAAATTATTTGGATTTATCTTGCTATTACATTTTTTTTCATATTCAGAAAAATCAATATCACCAATATTTAAAACTTTAAAGCCAATTGTTTCTAATTCTCTGTATGATAGTGAATTATATAAATTATTAGGGTAATTAACATTTTTGTCAGTATCTAGAAGATAAAAACTCAAATCTGCTGTTTCTTTATTTTCAAAATAAAATTTAAAAATTTCATTAATTCCTTGTTTTAAGTATGTATTTGCATGATAACCTGGAACTCCATATCTTGATATACTCTTGTTAGATTTACCTTTAGTAAATTCATACTTTCTATCTTCATCATAATTTGTATTACTTATCCCTATAATATGTTTAAGTACATCATCTTCAAAAACTCTAATTATTCTTCCTTTATATATAGAATTCTTTGTTACTTTTCTTTGTGCTTGAATATTTTTAGTATTATTTTCCGATGTATCTTCTATATCTATATTTACGTTTTCTAAATTAACTTCTTCTCCATATAGAAATTTTAAAATGCGATTACATATTGGTTCATATGTTCTTTTGTAACAACTATATATTTTTACTTTTATTTTCATAAACAACTCCTTAATAATTAATTACAATTATTTCTTTTCTATTGGTTCTATTTCTTTTTGTAATTTTCGAATCTTTAATTATTTTAAATTTGTTTTTCTTTACCCAATCATTTAGTTTTTTGTTATTACTTTTAGAGTGTTCACAATAGTTAGATAACATAAAAAATGCTCCTACTGAATTTATATATTCCATAAATTGATATAGTTTTTCTTCATGTTTTTCTGTCCATCCTTCGAAGCCTCTTTTACCATCTTGATACACTCCATCATTTCCTAAATATGGTGGGTCTAGATATACAAAATCGTATTTTTTTATTTTTCCTTTATATTCATCAAATGAGCCTGTTTTAAATTCTAATTTTTTTTCATTACTTATTAAATAAAAAGAAATTAATTTTTCATACATTTCGTCATTAAATCCTGAGTTTCCACAAGGATTATTAAACTCAAACTTAGAATTAAATCTAATTTGATGTTCAAAACCAAAACATATTAGTAAATAAAATAATAATGAATTTTTATTTTTATTATAATCCTCTCTTAATTTGTAATATGCTTCTTTATTTCCTTTTTCTAATTTATAGTATTTTATACATTTTTGTATATTTATATATATATCAATAGGTTTATTTTTAGATAGATACTTTAATAATTCAACTACATATGCATTTATTTCATTGTAAATTATATTTTTAGCTTTTAGATTAATACTAACTGTTGCTCCTCCTCCAAATAAATCATAACATTTATTATAATTATTTGGCATATTATCTAATATTAGATCCAAAGTATCGAATTTACCACCAATATAATTTAATGGTGAAATATATTTTGGATTATCAGTCTTTTCTATAAAAAATAAGTATTCATAGTGATTTTTGTTTGTAGTTTTTTCCTTTATTTCTTTATTTACTGCTCTTGTTGATTTATATTTTACAAAATTAATTTTTTTAAACACATATGTCTCCGCTTTACCATATCTTTTCATAACTGATTCTATAAATTTAGGTGTCATAATTCCTTTATCTGAATAAGAAAAAAGTATATACTTAAACTTTGCATTTTTTATAATTTTTTCAAATTCAAACTCTGCTTCACCTTTCTTACACCATTTTGATAATCTATCATTTTTTCTATGTGCTCCTATTCCATGTATTTCAGGTCTATCATTTCTTACTATAGTCTCTAAAACATGATATTGTGAGTTATATTGAGTTGGTGTGTATGGTGGATCTAAGTATAAAATATCTCCTGAAATATCATTAATTAACTCGTTTGCATCCTTACAAAAAATCTTATTCTTATATTTTGTATTTTTTACTTCTATCTGCTCGAATTTCATTTTTTTTGTTGCTCTAGGATCCCATATTTTTAAATATGCACTATATACTCCTGCAACATTAGAAACTTTGCTAATTGCTTCTAACAAACACATAAGTAAATATGATTTTTCTTCAGTTGTAATTTTCTTGTTATTATACCATTCATCAATTGTATCTCTTATAAAATCAATATATTTTGCATTATCATCACTAAAATATTGTCTTCCTGCATTAGGAGAAAATGTGTTATAACAAAAACCTTTAGTATAGTCTAAATAATTTATATTTTCAAAATATTCAAATGGATTAAAACCAAGTTTTTTAAATTTTGACTTATATCCTAATAGAGCTCCCTTAGAATACTCATATGAAAAATCAAGTATATCATTTGCAATAATTTTATAAAAGCCATTATAATAACTTCCAACTGTTGCTGTTCCTGAAAAAATATCACAAAATGTTAGACCTTCCTTTTTTAAATTCTGCTTTTCTAATAATTTATCTATCTCATCTAATAGTTTTGCTTTGTTCCCTATGTATCTCACTATAAACCCCTTTCAAATAATTCATGCTTTATTTTATAATCATTTAGTTAATAATTAATATTATTTCAAAATAATAAAATCATATAATCTTTTATATCATAAATTTATCTTTTTCTCAACAAAATTAGACAAATTTAATTTACCAATTTCTTAATAATATATGTTTTCTATCTACATTTTAAAAAATATTCTGCAATAATTCTGAAAGTGTCACATTTAACCCTTTAGCAATTTTTTCTTATCATATAATCACCTTTAGTATAATAAAAAAAAGTTCTTTTTAAGTCAACGGATTATAAGTAACATATATATTCTGAACTTTATATCCATTCCCATTAGAAATAATGGAAATCTCTCCATTGTAATCAGTCCTATAAACATCACACTTTAAAGATTGTAAACGTTTAAGAACAACATTACTAGGATGACCATACCTATTATTTTTGCCAACACCAATCAAAGCAACATCAGGATTAACCAATTCAACAAACTCTTGAATAGAAGAAGAATTAGAACCATGATGACCAACCTTTAATATAGTAGATCTTAAAATATCTGAATTCTTATACCTAGAAACTAAAATTTCTTCTGCTGGTTCTTCAATATCACCAGTAAAAATGCACGAAAAATCTTTATAATTTAATTTACATACCAAAGCATTATTGTTAATTGAATTTTCTGATACTGGATTCGAAACATCTGGCCACAAAACATCAAAATACAAATTATTTTCAATATTTATTTTTGTTCCTGCATTTACTACACTTATATTTATCTTTTTATCATTTATAATTTTCAAAAATTTTTTATAATTTTCTGAACTTTCAAATTGATTGCCAATAATCACATTTCCTACTTTTATCTCTTTTAATAAATATAGAATTCCGTCCCACATGATCATTATCAAAATGGCTTATAATTATAGTATCTATTTTGGTAAAACCTCTATCTAAAATATATGGAAGTAATGTATTTTCTCCTACATCAAAATCCGAGTTCACACTTCCTCCTCCGTCAATTAAAATAGTCTTATTGTGTGGTGTCACTATTAAGCAAGAGTCACCTTGACCTACATCGATAAAATATATTTTTAAATTTCCAGGTAATAATTTTATGCCTAAGATAAATATAAACAAAAATATAATAATTACTTTTGCTATCTTTTTATTTTCTCTTAATTTTATCTTTCCTAATGCGATTAAATTTCTTATTCTTATTTGCGTCTTATTTGGTTTTTTAGCTGAATAAACTTGATATATGAATATTATTGCAATCACAATAATATAATAGATTATAATTGAAAATAAGCTTAATGTTGGTATATATATTTTAGAATATTTTAATTTTCCTATTTTTGATATAAATTTTAATAGATTTATCCCAATTTCTATAAATGCACTTAATTTTTGGGCTATTTGAATATTTATAAAAGCAATTATTATAAATATAAATCCTAAAATTATAATTGGTCCTATTATAATGCTTAAAAGGAAATTTGATAATAAAAAATATGGATTAAATGTATTCATATTGCATATTATTATTGGTAAAATAGCTATCTGAACTGATATTGATATAGATATAATCTCTTTTATTTTATCTAACTTTTTTTGAATTTTGGGCTTAATTTTATATCTGTATATTTTATTTTTTATATTTATACTTTTTAAAAATTTCAATATGTTTTTATTAAATACAACTATACCTAATACTCCTCCGTATGATAATTGAAGTCCTACATTTTGAATTAGAAATGGATTATAAATTAAAATTGCTAGTAATGATATTGATATTGAAGTATATATATCATTTTTTCTATAAATAATTTTTGAAAAAATCATTAATATTCCCATTATTCCAGCTCTTGTTATTGATGATGAAAAGTTTGTTATGAACATATAAAATATTAAAATTATGATACTAAAAATATTGGTTAATTTTTTTCCAATTCTGTTTTTAAATATAATATTTATCCCTAATATAACATAAGTTATATGCATACCAGATATTGCTAAAATATGTAACATACTTGCATCTTTAAATTCTTCCTGTGTTTGTTCGTCTATATCTGTTTTGTATCCTAATATCAACCCTAGTAAAATAGAAGATTCCTCTGGTTTTAAAACTTTATTGGTATTTGAAATTACTTTACTTGATATATTATTAGATATTTTAAAAATGCTATTAAAGTTATTTTCTTTTAAAATGTTAACTTTACTGCATTTTATTGTGCCATATACCTTTAATTGTCTCAAATATTTTGAATAGTCAAATCCTTTATAATTTCTTTGTACCTCTGGTTTTATATATGTTCCAAAAAACTTAATTTTATCTCCATAATTTAGTTGTACATCTTTATTTGTATTTATATATATTTTTAGCTTTTTATTATCATATCTTACTTGTACTTTATATTTATTATAATATTGTTTTTCTTCTCTATTACTTATGACTATACCTATTAGCTCTATATTTTCTTCATTTTCTAAGTTATTATATATCTTTTCATATCTTTGATTTTGAGTTATTGTTATTGTATTTGAAAATATAGCACTTATTATTATTAACAATATAACTTTTTTGTTTATATATATTTTTAAATATCTTAAATATCTTTTAATTGAAAATAGCTTGAATCTTTTTGATTGTCTTTTGTATAAAATTTTATATATAATATATATTCCAATTAATATAATACAAAGTGGGACTATACTTTTATTTAAGTATAGTCCCACTATTATACCTATTATATATCCTATAGTTACAATTAAAATCGGTCTTTTCAATTTTCCTCCTTTAATTTATAGAATTAAAATATTCTTCTTGCTCCTACATAATTTGTTTTATAATATCCTGTAGAAAGATTACTTATTGTAACTCCTTGGCTAGGATTTGCAGCATGTATGAATGTATTTCCCCCTATATATATTCCTACATGATTTATTCCTGATTTTCCAAACATCACTAGGTCTCCTGGTTGTAAGTTTGTTACTGCCTTTCCATTACCATATTGTCCTGCTGCTGTTCTACTTAATGTTACTCCAAAATGTTTATATATATATTGTGTAAATCCTGAACAATCAAAACCTTTTGTTGTTGTTCCTCCATATACATATTTACATCCTAAAAATTGTCTTGCATAAGCTACTACTGAACTTCCTGTATTTGATGATGTTGTTGAATTAGCATTTTTATTTGTAGCCTGTTGTTCTGCTGTGCTAGATGTTTTCGTATTGTTTTTATCTTGTTCTGTTGAACTTCTTGTTGTAGTTGCACTTCTTGATGTTTCTTCCTTTGTAGATGATAATAAACTTTCAGATATATATCCTTTTTGTCCATTTACTTCTACATAACACCATCCGTTTTCTGTTGATAATACTGTAACTTGTGTATTTTTTGATAATTGTTTTACAATTTGTGAATTTGTACTTGCAGATTCTCTTAAGTTTATAGTTTGTGAGCTTACATACATTGTTTTAGACGTACGTGTAACTTGTGGCTCTGTAGTCATTATTGTTTCTTCTGGTTTTTCTGGTTGCTCTGGTTGTTGCACTATTTCTTCTATTTTTGCTAATTTATCTGTTCTTATCCAACCTTCTTTGCCTTCTGATGTTTTTATTTTTGCCCAATTATTTAATATTTCTGTAACTTGTATTTCTGTATCTTTATTTACTTCATTTATTTGTATTGCACTTATTAATGGAATTATTTTTAATTTTACATTTTCAGTTATTTTGTATTTTCCATCTTTTACAATTTCTTGTTCTGATGTAGTATTTATTTCAGTAGATGTATCTTCTTCAGATGTTGTACTTATTTCAACAGATTCATTTTGTTGTTCAGTATTTTCTGTTGCAGTATTTTCTGTTTGTTCTTGATCGTTAGCTACATTTTCGTCTTTATCTGTTTGCTCTGTTTCTATTAAATCTGTTCTTATATATCCTGTTATTTCTTTGTATTTTACTTTATACCAACCATCTACTTCTTCTATTATTTCTACTTTTTCTCCTTGTGATACAAGTTCTAATACTTTGGCATCTACATTGGCTTCTTCTCTAATTCTTGCTGTTTCTGTTGCAATTTTTCCTGTGTTGATTGCAAAACTTATATTTATAAAAAGCATACTTGCAATAGATATAATAGCCATAAATATTATGCTTTTTATATTTATTTTTACTTTCATTTTTATTCTCCTTATACTATTATATTAGTGCTACATAATTTCGTTTCCAAGTATATAATTATTTAATATTTTTGTCAAGCATTCAAAAATAATATTATTTTTAGAAATTAAATATTTTTATCAATTGCTGGTAGTAATTGTTTTTTCCTTGAAACAACTCCCTCTAAAAATGCTCTGTTATTTTCCAACTTTTTGCCAAATGCTTTTTCAACGACTTCGCTTTTTGATCCTAATGCAATTATTTCTGTATTACTATTTAATATATCTGTTATTCCAAAAACAAATAGGCTTAATCCTTTATTTTCTATTTCTTTGTTTATTGCATCTTCTAATTTTTCTTGTCTTTTTAATACATCTTCTATACTTATTGTATTTACTTGTGCAATTACAAATTTTTGTCCATCTTTTTCTAAATTTTTAGCATCTAGATTAATTAATTGTTCTTCAGTAAAATCATCTAAGTCTGTTCCTGCTTTTAACATTTCTAATCCATATTCGTTTATATCTATATTAGCTATTTTTGCTAATTCTTCTAATGCTTTTTTATCATATTCTGTTGTTGTTGGAGATTTTAATAGTAATGTATCAGATATTATTGCACTTGCCATTAATATTGCTTCTGTTTTACCAATTTCATATCCTAGTTGTTTTATTTCTTCAAATATTATTGTTGAAGTACATCCATAAGGTTTACACGTATAAAATAATGGTTCAGAAGTTTCAAAATTAGCAATTCTATGATGATCTACAACTGACAATATTTTTGCTTTTTCTATCCCATTAACACTTTGATTAAACTCATTATGATCTAATAATACTACCATTTGCCCTTCTTCTACTTTTTCTATTAGTTCTGGTATTTCTAAGCCTAAATAGTTTAATACATATTGTGTTTCTTTATTTATGTTTCCTAACCTCACTGCCTTTGTAAATTGTTTACCATTTTTTTTATCTAGAATTTCACATGCTATACTTGAACATATTGAATCTGTATCTGGACTTTTATGACCGAATATTAAAACTTTTTCTTCCATTCTAAAATCTCTCCTTTTTATTAGATTATATTTTTATAATGTGATATACACTATACAACATTTTATTTATAAAAACAAGCGAACATTTTAATTTTTATTTTTTTTTTCTAATATTTCTTTTAATTCTTCTTTTGTAAAATTATATTTTTTATTGCAAAAATGACATGTAAGCTCAGCTTTTCCATCTTCTTCTATCATTTCTTTTAACACTGTCTCATGTAATGTAGCTAATCCATCTGCCATATGTTCTTTTGAGCAATCACATTCATATATTGGTTTTATGTGTTCTTCAATTATTTTTATGTTTTCATCTCCTGTTACTTTTTTTGCTATTTCAATTAAACTTAATTTTTCATCTAACATCTTAGAGATTGCT
Organism: uncultured Clostridia bacterium; assembly: GCA_947628845.1. Taxonomy (GTDB): domain Bacteria; phylum Bacillota; class Clostridia; order TANB77; family CAG-508; genus CAG-269. The sequence goes on from CANRBK010000002.1 coordinate 44,917, forward strand.
CCAGCTTTAAAAATTGATTGCTCTATTCTAGATATTTCTTCGTCTGTTGCGTCTGGCATAGGTGTTATTATATATCCTCCAGCTGATTTTACTCCGTTTTTATCTACTAGCACACCTAATGCAACTGCTGTATTTTTTTGTTCAGATTTTGCAAAATATTCTGCAAAGTCTTCTGCTATTTCTCCAGATATTATTGGACAAATTCCTACATATGGTTCTTTTAATCCAATATCTTTAATTACATTTATAAATCCTTCATTTCCAACTGCTCCTCCTACATCTAATTTTCCCATATCATTTAATGGTAAATCAACTATTGGATTAGATACATATCCTTTAACTTTAGGGAAATTATTTGATGTTACAACCATTGCACCTAGTGGGCTTTTTCCTTTCATTTGTATTGTTAATTTATTTTTTTCACTTTTCATTTCGTTTCCCATTATTGCTGCAATTGTTAATAATCTTCCAAATGCTGCTGTTGCAACTGGGCTTAAGTCATGAGTATTTCTTGCTTTTTCAACAAGTTCAGTTGTATTTGCACATATTACAGATATTTTTCCTTCATATGCTAAAAACTTTATTATTTGGTCTTGCATTTCTATCTCTCCTTTTAACTTTTTCATTATAGCATATATATATCAGTTTTTCAAATAGTACTTTTTTATTATTTTTTGCATATAATATTTTAGTTTTTATAAAGGAGTTTTTAAATGAATGATTATTATCCAACAATACCTTACATAGGTTACAAAGATGAAAATATTAAAACACCATTAACATTTCCTGCTCAACATCAAAATATTCAACCTGGAATGGAGTATGCTATGACTCCTCAGCCTATTTTCGACAATCCAAATTATATTCCTAGTGGAAAATTGCAAGATAAAGTTGTTATTATTTCTGGTGGTGATAGTGGAATTGGACGTGCAATTAGCGTTCTTTTTGCTAAAGAAGGTGCAGACCTTGTAATTGCATATTTTAATGAGCATGAAGATGCTAATTTAACAAAACAATATGTAGAATCTTATGGTAGAAGATGTCTATTACTTCCTGGAGATTTAAGAGATGAAAAATTTTCAAATTATATTGTTAATTGTACTATAAATACTTTTGGTAAAGTTGATGTTTTAATCAACAATTGTGGTGTGCAATTTCCTCAAAATAGTATATTGGATATTTCTAGTCAACAACTAAAAGATACCTTTGAGACAAATATATTTTCATTTTTTTATTTAACTAAAGCTGTTCTTCCATATTTAGACGCTCATTCTAGTATTATCAATACTACTTCTATCACTGCATTTGAAGGCAAAAAAAATTTAATTGATTATTCTGCAACCAAAGGAGCTATAACTGTATTTACAAAGTCTTTAGCTTTATCATTAGCTGACCAAAAAATACGTGTTAATGCTGTTGCTCCAGGTCCTATTTGGACTCCATTAATCCCTGCATCTTTTTCAGCTCAAGAAGTTGAAGTCTTTGGTACAGACGTACCTTTAAAACGTGCTGGGCAACCATTTGAACTTGCTCCTGCATATCTATATTTGGCAAGTGATGATTCAAGATATGTTACAGGTCAAGTAATTCACATTAATGGTGGTAGTATGGTCTAAATAAGAAAAAGGAATGAATCTTAAAATTGCTCCTAGAGGTAATTTTAAGATTCATTCCTTTTTTCTTTTATTCATGAATTTGGAACATATCTTTTCCTTCTCCACAAACTGGGCATACCCAATCTTCTGGTAAGTCATCAAATTTTGTTCCTTTTTGTATTCCTGCTTTTTCATTTCCAAATTTTGGATTATAAATATATTTACATTGCGTACACTCATATTGTTCATTTCCAGTTCTCTCTACTGCAAAATTCTTATATCCTGCCACTATAGCAACTAAAACTATCAATAAAAATGATAATGCCTTCCATATTCCGCTATCACATAATATAACAGCAAACATTCCAAATATTGCACTTATTCCATATAAAATTAGAACTGCTTGTTTCTGACTAAATCCATTAGCTACTAATCTATGATGTAAATGCCCTTTGTCTGCTTTAAAAACTGCTTTTATTGATTTTCCCTTTACTAGTCTTCTTATTATGGCCCAAATAGTATCAAATATAGGTAACCCTAACACTATTAGTGGTAGTACAATTACAGCTGCTGTATATGTTTTTGCAGATCCTAATATTGAGATAACTGATAAAGAATATCCTAAAAAGTTTGATCCTGTATCTCCTATAAAAGTTTTGGCTGGTGTAAAATTAAATGGTAAAAATCCTACTAATGCACCTGCAAGTGCTGTTATTAGTACTATTGAAATTAGTGATGAACCATTTAATACAAAAATCACTAATAATGATATTGCTGATATTACTGATATTCCTGATGACAATCCATCTAGTCCATCTATTAGATTTATTGCATTTGTTACTACAATTATCCAACCTATTGTAATTATAATTGACGTTATTTCATGGATTTCTGGGAAGTCAATGAATGGAAGTGTTATACCTTCTATCCTTATTCCTGATAAAGTAACTATTATCGCTGCTAGAACTTGTCCTATTAATTTTGTTATAGGTTTTATAGTTTTTATATCATCTACTATGCAAAATATTGATATAACTATTATTCCTAATAAAAATCCTAATAATCTTTTCCAGTATTCTTGCACTCCAAATAAATTTATTGAATTTTCCATACTCATTACTATCAATAAATATATTGTAGAAACAAGGAATCCTAATATTACTGCTGGTCCACCAAATTTGGGTATTGATTTTTTGTGTGCCCTTCTTTCATCTTTTGGAATATCTATTGCCCCTACTTTATTGGCAATTTTCATTGTATATGGTGTAGTCACAAGTGTTACTACAAATGCAAGTATAAATGCTATTGCTATATTTCCCCACATATTATTCCTCCAATTTTTATTTCATATTATTATTCTCTATTTCTTCTATCATTTTTAATCTTTCTTTATATCTTCCGCCCTTAAATTGTGCTCCTAGCCAATTTCTTATTATACAAATTGCTTGATTTGTAGATAAATAGTCTCCTCCTAATGTAATTAAATTTATATCATCATCTGCTTTTGCGAATTTTGCTGATTCTTCATTTAGTATTGATGCTGCTCTTATTCCTTTAAATTTATTTGCAACTACTGTCATTCCATAACCTGATCTGCATACTAATATTCCAGAATCACATTCTTTACTTTGTATTGCTTCTGCTACTTTTTTTGCATATATTGGATAGTCTGTTCTTTCTTCGTCATAAGTTCCAAAATCTTTGTAATCTATACCTTTTTCTTCGAAATATTTTTTTATTTCTTCTTTTAATTTATATCCTCCATGATCTGCACCTATTGCTATCATTTGTATCACTCCTCTTACTTTTTGTATAATATATCATATATTTATTTATATTACAATAACTTTTTTAGTTTAATACATAAAAAAACATTTTGAATTTAATTGATATTAAAAAAAATAAGACACCAATTTTAACCTATATCTAAAATTATAGGTTTATTGTTGCCTTTTATTTTTTATATTTTTTGCCTATCTTTTCTTTTGTTTTTACTTGATATATAGTACAACACGAAATCCTACGAAAGACCATGTTTTCTCAACATCATGTTGTCTATTGCGCGAGATTGATGGATAAGCATTTGAATTATTAATACAAGTACTTCCACGTTGTATACGATACTGATTAGTATTTGTAGAATATGAGGCTTCTTCCGTCCACTCCATTAAATTACCTGCTATATCAAATATATGATATTTCTCTGTTACACTACTTGCACCTGTTGTTAATAAATCTCCGTGCAAAACTTTGTCCATCCAAATATGATTTTGTAGTAGATGTTTCTGTACTACCAAAAGCATCTATATTGTATGAATTATTACTATAATATATATATGCTTTTCTTCCTATATAATTTATTGTATTATTTGCAAAATTTCCCCAATCACTACTATCTGTTTTTATATCAGTTTCAGATAGTCCTGCTTTACTTTCTAATATATTTAATATTACATCCCATTGTGTTCCTGTGATTAATCCACTACTTACATAATCATTATTTTTCATACTTTCTGCATTTGCTTTTGCATGTGTCCAATCTATAAAATTCCAAGGTATTAACCCTGCTTTACTTTGTGGCATTTTATATTCATTATAAATTTGTTTATTACCTGTATCTTCTTGTGTACTAGTTAACTCATCCATATCACTGGCAAGTCCTGCTTCATATCTTCCTACATAAAATCCACCATATTTTTCAATTTGTGCTAATTCTGCTTTTGGTGTTGTATCCTCCCATCCTCCATATTCTTTGTTCCAATTTGTTTTTTTATATTCACTTATTGTACAAGGAATCCATACAAATTGGTTTCCTTGTAAACTTGTTGCATAACTATATGCTGTTTTATCTATTTTTCCATCATATTCATCAGCTCCATTATCAGATATAATTACACCATTACTAAAATTTCCTCCTACGTAAACAAAGCCATTTGGCACTGGTACTGCATTTCCTTGTCCATCTGATACTGCATATACTGATGCTACTTCCGTTTCTTCTTTTATTTCTTCTCCATTTTC
>CANRBK010000003.1 GCA_947628845.1 uncultured Clostridia bacterium
AGTACCATAAAAAATAAAATAGACAATAAAATACAATCTATGGAAATAATAAATTGTATAAGAAAATAATGTAAAAAGGATATGAGATAATTTTTACTTTCAAAACTACATTAACACTACATTAATTTTTACAATTTTTTAATGCTTTTTGATTAAAAGTAAGAATTCAGTGTTTTCAGCACTTTCAGAAGTTAGAAAATTAATTATTCAGTTTATATGTGACAAAAAAATTAATCATTATGTATAAAAATGTAACAAAATAATAAAATTATTTTATAATAAAAAGATTGTAATGTTCGCTTGAAAAAGAAAGAGTAATATTGTATAGTATAAATCATAGAAAATGAGATAAAAGTAGATTTGTGTTGCCACTTTACTAGATAGTTTTACTATCAGAAAGTGAGGTGGTGTTTATGAGTTTTATACTATTTTTAATAATAGCCTTAATGGCTTCTGCAACTATAAACGTAGCCTTATTAACGATTATATACATACAATATGTAAATTCAATAATAAATAAGGAATAAAATAACAACACATTCTGCTCTTGACCGAAAGGAATGTGTTGTTATTACTTTTTATAAGTGGTAACCATATTGCTATGGTTTCTCATTTTCTATCTTTATTATACACAGATTAAAAAAATTTGTCAAATGTAATTTTGATTTAATACTTTATAATGTGTTATACAAAATTACGCAATGTTGTATAAAATTAAATTATATGTGACAAAAATGAGACAGAAAAATATTTAAAATGTTCGCTTGAAATAAAAAGAAAAATAGTATATAGTATTAAACATAGGAAATGAATAGAAAAGCAGATGTGAGTGTTGCCACTTTACTACATAGCGATTTGCTATGAGAAAGTGAGGTGGTGTTTATGCGATTTATGTTATTTTTAATATATGGACTTATGATTTCAACAACATTAAACATAACCTTATTGACAATTATATACATAATTTGCACTAATAAGGAATAAATACAAACACTACATTTTGCTTTGCACGGCAATGTAGTGTTTTGCTAATTTTATATGGCAACACACATTTCTGTATGTTCATTTCCTATAATTATTATACACAGATTTTAAAAATTTGTCAAATGTAATTTTGATTTAATACTTTATAATGTGTTAAATCAAAATTTATGTATATAGGTTATTAAATAAAAATCACAAAAAGATAAAAAAATGAAAAATGCATTTACAAAAAAATTTGTAAATGGTATATTTTTAATATGAAAAAATAAAAGTGAAGCAACTGAAAATATGAATTTCAAAATTCTAATTATTTATATAAAATATCATTAACTAATCATACATTTTCAACAAATGAATGTCCAACTGCTTTTGAATTATGGGCCTCAAATGATGGAGAAAAGTTGTACAAAAGGTAATACATGTATATGTGAATTACAATTTTATTGTGTTGTAAATGAATAAAAAGTTAGATAAAAATATTATGTATAGGAGATATAAATATGGACCAATTATCTTACTTAGAAATAAACGAAGAAAATGAGCAGATGTACTTATCTCAAATAGTTGATTTAGAATTAAAAGTTCTTAAAAAAATGGAAGAAGATGGGAAAATAGGGCAACTATTTATAACAGGAGAAGAAGGCATTTCAGAATATATACATTCAACTAAAGATATGGTAATGGTAGCAGTAAACGAAAATGGAAAAGTCGTTTCAGCTACGTATATTACGCAAGGACAGAAACCATTTACATACAATGACATTACAAAATATTTTAAATATGGAAATGAATATATCAAATACATTAAGTCTAAATATTCATCACCTGATTTATATAAAAAAGACATGTTTAACACTTATAAAGTAAAAATTGAAGCTTTTTCATATGCCAAAAAGATATTGCTAACTGAATTTAATCAATATAATGGAGATATTATAGCCTTTTTACAACATGAACTAGATGAACAAGACAATGGATTTCATGAAAAAAGTATATTACGTGATAAACTAAACCAATATATGTCTGACTATATTGAACAATTGGAAAAAACTCAACCAGGAGTTAAAAAGCTATATGAACAATTTTATTGGACAACCCTAAAGGATATAGAAAAAGAATTTCAAAACGATTTAAAAGATATGAATATAACAGACACAATTAAAGAATACGAAAAAATATTAGATAAATCAAAACTTAAGATTCATGAAATACCATCATTTGACCAAAGCATATACTATTCTGCAAATACTGAAAATTCAATTGAAATAGACTCATATATAACAGACACTGAAAACAGAAACAATGGATTAGCAAGAATTATAGTATATGAATGCCTTAAGAAAAAAATTATTGAGCAATTTGAGAAACAAGAGCAAAGAGAAATATTTTTATGCTCAACATTACATCGCGAAAACGTTTCTTCCAAATATGTTTCAGAATTTTTTGGATTAAGAGATAATCTATTTGTACGTAGAAGATATAATATAGATAGAGAAGTGCATATTTGCAAAATAAGTATAGAAAATTATAAAGAATACATTAAAGATATGGAAGAAAAATTAGCAGTTTTATATAAATACAATCCAAATAAAATTTCAATATTAATAAAAAAGAACAATGAAATACTACAAGAACAAATGGATTATGAAATCGCTGAAATAAATAGACTTATGCTTAAAGAAAATAGCAAAAATATAATTGAATCTAAAGAAAGAAAAATCAAAAATCTTAAAAGCCAAATGATAAAATTTGACAAAATCAAAAAAATATGATAAATTACTAAAGATGGAAACGCACATTATTTTTTAATAATGATTAACGAACAACACATTCGTGTTGTATTTTTTTTGCAAAAGGAAAAGGAGGAAAAAAAGTGGAAAACGAAGAAAACATATTAGGAAAAGAAAAAATAGGAAAACTAATAAAAAAATTTTCAATTCCATGTATAATATCACTATTAGTAAACTCTCTATATAACATAGTAGACCAAATATTTATTGGATGGGGAGTAGGATATTTAGGAAATGGAGCAACTAATGTAGTATTTCCAATAACAATGATATGCTTATCATTTGCATTAATGTTTGGAGATGGTGCATCTGCATATTTAAGCCTAAAATTAGGAGAAAAGAAAAAAGAAGAAGCAAGTAAAGGTGTAGCAAATGGAATTACGTTAGCTACAATAGTATCACTAATTTTATGTGTTAGTATATTGATATTTTTACCACAACTATTAAATGTATTTGGATGCACAGATGTACTAAGAAAGTATGCACTAACTTATGGAGGAATAATAACAATAGGATTACCATTTATGATGTTAGGAACAACATTAAACTCAATAATAAGAGCAGATGGAAATCCAAAATATGCAATGACTTCAATGGTATTAGGTGCAATTTTAAATGTAATATTAGACCCAATCTTTATATTTGTATTTAAAATGGAAGTAGCAGGAGCAGCAGTAGCAACAATTATAAGTCAAATTTTAACATTTGTAATAAACATAAAATATATAAAGAAATTTAAATCAATAAAATTAGACAAAGAAAAATTTTTATTACAAGGGAATGTAGCCAAAAAAGTAGCATCATTAGGAATTAGCAGTTTTATTACACAAATGAGTTTTGTATTAGTAGTAGCAGTAGAAAATAATTTATTATCAAAATATGGAGCTAACTCTAAATATGGTGCAGAAATTCCAATTACAGTATTGGGAATAGTTATGAAAGTAAGTCAAATATTAAATAGTATTATAGTTGGAATTGCAGTAGGTTCACAACCAATATTAGGATACAATTATGGAGCACAAAAATATGATAGAGTAAAGAACACATTAAAAATAGTTTTAACATCAAGTGTAGTTATTAGTACAATTGCATTTATATTATTCCAAACAATACCAGAAAAATTAATTGCTATTTTTGGAAGCAGTGATGACGAAAATTACATACAATTTGCTTGTCTATCATTTAGAATCTATTTAATGCTATGTATATGTAATGGAATACAAATTCCATCAGGAATATTCTTCCAAGCAATTGGAAAAAGTGTAAAAAGTGCAATACTATCATTATCAAGGCAAATATTAATTTTGATACCAGCATTCTTTATATTAGGTATATTATTTGGAATAGATGGTATATTATATGCGGGACCATTTGCAGATGGATTTGCATTTATAATTGCATCAACTTTACTTATAATCGAACTTAAACATTTGAAAAATGAAAACATAACTAGTCAAGGACTACTAAATGGTGCAAGTACAGAAAATATATTAGACAAACATATAATAATAACAATTTCAAGAGAATATGGCTCAGGAGGAAGATATATTGGTAAATTGATTGCAGAACAATTAGGAATAAAACTTTATGATAAAGAATTAGTAGAAAAAGTTGCAAAAGAAACTGGACTATCTGAAAAATATATAGAAAACAATGAACAAAAAAGAAATGCAATAGATACTTTAAACAATGGATACTACTTTGGTTTGAATAACAGCGATGAATTATTCTTAAAAGAATCAGAATTAATACAAGAAATTGCAGATAAAGAATCATGTGTTATAATAGGAAGGTGTGCAGACTTTATATTGAAAGACAGAAAAAATATAATAAAAGCATTTATATATAGTAACATGGAAGATAAAATAAATAGAGCTACTCAATTCTATGGACTAAGTAAAGTAAAAGCAGAAAAAGAAATAAGAAGAATTGACAAATTGAGAGCAAACCACTATAAATATTATACAGAAAAAGAATGGGACAATCATTCAAATTATGATATTTGTATCAATAGTGATGCGTTAGGAGTAGAAAAATCAGCAGAATTAATTTGCAATATGGTAAAAGAAAAAACAAGTTTAATAGTAGGATAGGAAGATGAAGAAAATAGTAAAATATTTAATAATTATCATTTTTATAATAATAGCAATAATATTGCTGATAAATTTTTATGTAAAAATCTCTACTAGAAGTAAAATACTGAAAGAAACAGAATGCAACTTAGAAAATGTAGATTGTATTTTAGTTTTAGGTGCAGGAATATGGGGAGATAAGCCAAGCCCAATGCTAGAAGATAGATTATTACAAGCAATTTCTTTGTATAATAATAAAGTAGCACCTAAAATAATAATGAGTGGAGACCATGGAAGAAAAGACTATGATGAAGTTAATGTTATGAAACAATTTGCAATAGACAAAGGAGTTCCATCAGAAGATATATTTATGGATCATGCTGGATTTTCTTCATATGATAGCATTTATAGAGCTAAGGAAATATTTAAAGTAAAAAAAATTGTTATTGTGACTCAAAAATATCATTTATATAGAGCACTATATATAGCAAAACAATTTGATATAGAAGCATATGGAGTAGGAGCTGATCCAAGAAAATATGTAGGAGCTACTTACAGAGAATTAAGAGAAATATTAGCAAGAGATAAAGATGTAGTAAAATGCATTTTTAGACCACAGCCAACATATTTAGGAGAAACAATTCCTGTTAGTGGCAATGGAGATGTAACAAACGATAAATAAATATATTAAATAGTATGTATATCCTTGAAAAATATGGAAAAAATATAATTAAATACATATTTTAAGGAGGTACAAATGGAATCTAGTAAGCTAAAGAACATGGTAGTTTTAAGAAATTTGCCATCAAATATTATAGATGAAGCTATAGTAGTACTAAAAACTAATAAAAAAGTAAAAAAACTTCAAAAGATAGAACAGAAGAATAAAATAAAAAATAGTGAAAATGAAAATAAAGACAAAGATTATATTTTAAAAGAAGCGGAGATGTTATTAAATAGTTATATTTCAAAAGTAGAGAATAATGATAAAAGAAATATTTTTAATAAGGATGTAAATAAAAAGTATAATAAATTAAAAAACTATGCAATAGCAATAACTATATTTAGCATATTACAGGCAATAGTAATAATATTTTAAAAATAAAAAAATAGAGAAAAATGAAGATATTCTTCAAATTTCTCTATTTTCTTTTTTATATTGTAGGAAAGTTCTATTTTATTAAAACTTGTCTCACTTTTATTCATAAAATAAAAATAGCAACATATAGTTTATAAAGAAACAAAAGAGAGGTGTAAAAATGGAAAGGATAATGTCTGTTGAAGAAAAAATAAGGAGAGCAGAAGAAATATACGCAAGAAGACAAGGAAATGCACAAATGAAAACAGCAACTGTAACCATAAACAAAGAAAATAAAAAAGATGTAAAACTACTAAAAAAAATGGTAATACAAATATTATTAAGCTTACTAATATATTTAGTAATAAGCGTAATTCAAAATAGTAATTACATATTTTCAAAAGACTTTTTAAATAAAATAAATGAAATTTTGTCATATGATATGAATTTTACTCAAATGTATAATGATTTAAAACAAAATATAGAACAAGGAATAAACAATATGAAAAAAAATAACAATAATGAAACAGGTAATATCGATGAAATGGCAATTGGAGGAGCAGAAGAAATAACAGAGATTGAAGAACAATCAAATGAACAAGAAGTTGATAGAACTGAAAATAATAATGGACAAGATAACATACAGAATGAAAATTCTGCCACTGAACCATTGTCACAAGAAGAACAAGATATTCTTAATATAAAAGCAACAACAAGCTTTATAAAACCTATATCAGGCACTATAACATCAAGATTTGGAGAAAGAGAAACAAATGTAAGTACAATACCAAAAAACCATACAGGAATAGATATTGCTGCAAATATAGGAACAAAAATAATTTCATCAACAGAAGGAGAAGTTGTATTAGCATCTGAAGAAGGAGACTATGGAAAACATTTAAAAGTACAAATAGGAGAAGTAAGCATTATATATGCACACTGCAATAATTTATATGTAAAACAAGGAGATAAGATAACTCAGGGACAAGAAATTGCAGAAGTAGGCTCTACAGGAAATTCAACAGGACCACATCTACACTTTGAAATAAGATTTTCTGAAAGAATAATTGACCCTGAAAAAATATTAGAATTGTAAAAGAGGAAAAAATATGAGATTTAGAATAGACTTAAAAATATTCATCTTTCTTATACTATTTTACTTTACAAAACAAATAAAAATATATAGTTTTATTATGATTTTTGCTATAATCCACGAATTTGGACATTTGTTAGCAGGAATAGTTATGGGAATGAAACCAGAAAAAATAGAAATAATGCCTTTTGGAGTATCAATTTCTTTTAAGATAAATACAAAAGAATATAATAAAAAGATAAAAAAAGGAAATATATTAGAAATAAAGAAAATAATAGTTGCCTTATCAGGACCGATAACAAATTTACTTATAATAATTATTGCAAATAATATGAAATTACAAAACATAGATAAAATCATAACAATATATACAAATTATCTAATAATGATATTTAACTTATTACCAATTTATCCACTTGATGGAGGAAGAATTTTAAACGGAATCTTACATATAAACTTTGGAAAAAGAAAAGCAGAAGAATATACTAATAACATTTCAAAAATAATGGTAATTATAATAACAATTATATCTAGTATATTGATATTATATATACAAAACATATCAATTATATTGATAGATATATACTTATGGTATCTTGTTATTAAAGAAAATATAATAATAAAAAAGAGACAAGATATTTATAAAAAAATACTTGAAAATGAATCCATTTAATAGTAAACTAATACTAAAGAAAAAAGGAGAAAATTCATGTTAAAAAATATAATAAAAAAAGAAAATGGTATTTCCATGATTTCACTAGTAGTAACAATAATTATTTTGCTTATAGTAACAAATATGTTGATATACAATGCAAAAGATAGTATACATATAAAAGCATTGACTAATTTATATAGTGATATAGAATTATTAAGAGAAAAAGTTTTTGAATATTATAATGAATATGGTCAGATACCAGCTAAAATAAAATATACCAATATAGGTAATTTATCAAATGCAAATATATTAAGTGTTAATAATGATATAGGAGATTTTTATGTAATTGATTCAGAAGCAATGATGGGAATTACATTAAATTATGGAAAAGATTATGAGAAGATAAAGGATAATCAAGAAAATGCAAATAGTTATACAGATGTATATATAATAAATGAAAATAGTCACAATATATTTTATGTCCAAGGTATAACAATAACAGAAAATAATGAAACAAAAACATATTATACAGACTATACAGAGCCAGATGAAACAACAATAGATTTAAGATATACAGATAATATTTTAATACCAGAAGGATATTACTACATAGGGAAAGAAGCTGATAGCAGTGGTAACCAGAGCGTGATTATTTCTACAAATAAAGATGAAAAAATAGATAATACTAGTCAAACGCAATATATATGGCAAAAAGAGATTTCAAATATAGATAAAATACCAAGTACAATTGTCTTATCAGAAGAACAAGATGAAGATGAATTTATAAAAAGTGTAAATCATTATAAAGGATATTTTAAAAATAAAAACAAGGTAACAGATATAGATATCATTTATCTTACAATAAAAGAAAATAAATGGTCAGAAGAATATACAGAAAATGGAAAATATGTAGACAAAAATGGAAATGTAGCATATATTCCAAAAGGTTTTAGAGTAAGTTTAGCAGAAGGAACAAATGAAATAAGAGATGGCTTAGTAATAACAGATAAAATAGATGAAGATTTAAATAGTGTAGGAAATGAGTTTGTATGGATACCAGTAGAATATTTTGATGAATTTGTGAGAGAAGATTTTGAAGGAGTATTAACAGAGAGCGATTTCATATCAACAGAACCAACAGAAGAAAAATATTATGAACCATTAGGCGATGGACAAGCAATAGATGAAACAGCAAGTGACAATATTAAAGAAGTACAGAAAATGTATAAAAGTATAAAAGAATATAAAGGATTTTATATAGGAAGATATGAAACTGGAATAGAAATAGATACACCTAGGACAAGTACTTCTGCAATATCACAAGAGCCTGTAATAAAAAGAAACAAGTATATATATAATTATATTTCTTTTGGAAATAGTAGTACAGATGAAAGCGTAGGAGCAGTAGAAAAAGCAAGAGGTATGTATGAAAATAGTACTTTATGTTATGGAGTGCAATGGGATGCTATTATGAGATGGATAAGCCAAGATTCCTCAATAAATTATATTTTAGAAGATAGTTTAGAAAATGGAAATTATAATACAGAAGGCAAATTAGCAAAATCAGGACTTAAAGAAAAATATCAAATAAAAAATATATATGATTTAGCTGGTAATGTAGCTGAATGGACAATGGAAACATATGATTTAGAACAAAAAGTGTTAAGAGGAGGGAAAAGCGGAGGAACAGAAAAAATAACAAATAGAGAAAAAAATAATATAGATACAGAATCTGGCTTATATGGATTTAGAGTTGCATTATATATTTAAGAATAATCTAAAAACTTAAACTTGAAACATAAAATAATTGACTTTTTAATCTTTTCGTTGTATTATATATACATAAAAATCCTAAGGAGGAAAGATATGGGAGAAGTAATAGTAATAACATCAGGAAAAGGCGGAGTAGGAAAAACAACAACAACAGCAAATTTAGGTTCAAGTCTAGCTATAGAGGGAAAAAAGGTGTGCTTAGTTGATACAGATATAGGACTAAGAAATTTGGATGTCGTAATGGGATTAGAAAATAGAATAGTATATGATATAGTTGATGTTGTGGAAGAAAGATGTAAATTAAGACAAGCATTAATAAAAGATAAGAGATTTAAAGAGTTATATCTACTACCAGCTGCCCAAACAAGAGATAAAAGTGCTGTAAACGAAGAACAAATGAAGGATTTAACAAAAAAATTAAAAGAAGAATTCGACTATATTCTTATAGATTGTCCAGCAGGGATAGAACAAGGATTTAAAAATGCAATTGCAGGAGCAGATCGTGCTATAGTAGTAACAACAGCAGAAATATCTGCTATAAGAGATGCCGATAGAATAATTGGATTATTAGAATCATCAGAAATCAAAAATCCAGAATTGGTAATAAACAGAATAAGACCTAATATGGTAAAAAAAGGTGAAATGATGGATGTTGATGATATAGTAGATTTACTATCTATTGATTTAATTGGTGTTGTACCAGATGATGAATATATAATAACACAAACTAATAAAGGTGAACCAGTAATTCAAAACAAAAAAGCACCATCAGGAAAAGCATATATTGAAATAGCTAAAAGAGTATTAGGAGAAAAAATAGAAGTAACGATACCTGGAAGAAAAGAAATAGGATTTTTTGAAAAAATAAAAAATTTTTTTAAAAAATAGTATCAATTAGATGTGGAGGGATAGGAGAGAAATGTTTGAAAACATAATAAATTTCTTTAAAAAAATGAGCAAAAAAGAAACTAAAAAACAATCAAAAGAAAGTTCAAAAAATACTGCTAAAGAGAGATTGCATTTAGTATTGATGCAAGATAGAGCTAATGTTTCAGCAGACTTCCTAGAGCTAATGAAACAAGAAATAATTGATGTAATAAAAAAATATATAGAAATTGATGAAAAAGAAATTGATGTTAGATTAACAAACAAAGAAAATGAAGATGGCACAAATGGTGCTCCAGCTCTATATGCCAATATTCCTATTCTCAATATAAAAAATGATTCAAGAAATATAGGTAAAGAAGAACTAAAAAAAGAGGATAAAGAAGAAGATTCAGAAGTAATAGAAAATCAGGAACAACAAAAAGAAGAAGAAAAGCAAGAAGATATAAGTGAAGATTTAGAGATAGAAGGACAAGAAACACCTTATATAGAAGAACAAAATGAAGATCAACGTCAAGAAATAAAGCAAGATCAAAATCAAGAGAAAGAGCAAGAAATAAAACAAGAACAAACACAAAATAATAATCAAGAGAATAATACAGAGACAATAGAAACTAAACAAGAATATTAAAAGGAAAAAGAGTAATATAATGAGAAAAAGAGAATTAAAAAATATGGAATGGGGATTGTTAATAGTTGCAATTATCTTATCAACGATAGGATTAATTGCACTATTTTCAGCTACTCAAGAAGCCGAATATGATGAATTTAAAAAGCAAATAATATGGTTTGTAACAAGTATAATAATGATGGTAATAGTTATGTTAATAAATTATGAAACATTAGTTAAGTTGTCACCAATTTTTTATGGTATATTTATTATATTACTAATAGCAGTATTATTCACTAAACCAGTAAATGGAGCTACAAGTTGGTTTGATATAGGAGCATTTTCATTTCAACCATCGGAATTTGCTAAAATTGTAGTTATATTATTTTTAGCATATATAATATCTAAAATTCAAGAAAGATATGTAGAAGATATAAATAGACCAATAAAATTATTAATAATATTAGTTGCAGTTGCATTACCATTATTATTGATAATTAAACAGCCAGATTTAGGAACAGCAATGGCATTTTGCGCAGCTCTTGCTATGATGCTATTTACTGCAGGAATAGATAAAAAATATATATTTGGAGTAATAATTGTAGCAGTTATATCTATACCCATACTTTATAAATTTATATTGCCAGAACATGCTAAAAAAAGAATAGATATATTTTTAAATCCAGAATCAGACCCACGTGGAAGTGGATATAATATAATTCAATCTAAATTAGCTATAGGAGCAGGGCAATTAACAGGGATGGGACTTTTAAAAGGGAATCAAACACAATTAGGATATTTATATCCTAAAACCACAGATTTTATATACTCTGTAATTAGTGAAGAAATGGGCTTTATAGTAGCTCGGTTTAATGATAATTTTATATGTATTTCTGGTAACAAAAGCTCTGTATATAGCAAAAACAGCTAAAGATAGTATAGGCTCACTAATAGCATCAGGAATAGCGGGAATATTTTTATTTCACATGACAGAAAACATAGGTATGGTAATGGGATTATTGCCAATTACAGGAGTACCTCTATTACTTATTAGCTATGGAGGAAGCTCAATGATTACAAGTTATTTATTAATAGGAATTTTATTAAATATTAGTAGTAAAAGACAAAAAACTATATTTGTAAGATAAAAGAGGTAATAATGTATTTAAAGAGACTAAAAATACAAAATATGGAATTAGAAAATAATTTAATATTAGCTCCAATGGCAGGTGTAACAGACTTGCCTTTTCGCGTTATATGTAAAGAATTTGGACCAGGGCTAGTTTGTACAGAAATGGTAAGTAGTAAAGCAATATTTTATAATGATTCAAAAACAAAATTGCTGATGAATACGCGAGGAGAAAAAAGGCCTATAAGTATGCAAATATTTGGCAGTGATGAAGAAACTATCGGATATGCTAGCAAATATGTAAGTCAATTAGCAGATATTGTAGATATAAATATGGGATGTCCAGCGCCTAAAGTTGTAAAAAATGGAGATGGTAGCAAATTATTACTAGATATAGAAAAAGCAGAAAGAATAATAAAATCAGTAGTAAAAAATTCTGATAAGCCTGTAACATTAAAATTGAGAAAAGGATGGGATTTAAATAATGTTGTAGCTGTGGAATTTGCGAGAATGGCAGAAAATGCAGGAATATCAGCAATAACTATTCATGGTAGAACAAGAAGTGAAATGTATTCAGGAAAAGTTGATTTAGAAATAATTAAAAAAGTAAAAGAAAGTGTGAAAATTCCTGTAATAGGAAATGGTGATATAACAGACGAAGAATCTGCACTAAAGATGTTTGAATATACAGGGGTAGATGGAATTATGATAGGTAGAGGGGCATTTGGAAACCCTTGGATATTCAAAAAAATAAAATACTTTTTAGAAACAGGAGAAAAATTACCTGAAATATCAAAGGAAGAAAAATTAAGAATTATAAAAAAACATATAGAATTAGAGTTACAAGAAAAAGAAGAAATTACAGCAATAAGAGAAATGAGAAAGCATATAGCTTGGTATACAAAAAATATGCCTAATTCAAGTGAATTTAGGAACGAGATAAATAAAATAGAAGATAAAAATGAGTTATTAAGAATAGTAGAGAAATTTTTTGTATAAAATATAGTAGTAAAACAAGAAAAGCCGAATAAAAATTAAGTAAGAATAATTTTTAGGAGGCTTTTTTAAATGTCAAATAATAATTTTAATAACAAAAAATTACATTCACACAATCAAAAACAAAATATAAACCTAAGAAAAGTAATTATAATCTTAGTCATTGTAGTACTTTTAATAACTTTAATAATATTTTTTATAAAAAACAATAATAATACGGCTAAAACTTCAAAAATTGGAAATAATAGTACTAGTCAAGAAATTGTAAATTATATTTTAAATATTAGTTCATATGAAGCAAATATAGAAGTAGAAGTAAAGACAAACAAAAATACTAATAAATACAAGATAAAACAAAAATACATAAGTAAAGAAAATAATATGCAAGAAGTATTAGAACCAAGTAATATTCAAGGAGTGAAAATCGTAAAAGAAGGAAATAATTTAAGAATAGAAAATACCAAATTAAGTTTAACAAAAATAATAGAGGATTATAAAGATATATCTCAAAATAATTTAGATTTAATCAATTTTCTAGAAAATTATAAAAATAATTCAAATTCAAAATTTAAAGAACAAAATGATCAAATAATAATGGAAACAATAGCAAAAACAGAGAATAATTATCAGAAATATGAAACATTATATGTATCAAGAGAAAATGCAGAACCTATAAAGATGGAGATAAAAGATACTAACCAAAATACAATAATTAACATAATATATAATGAGATAGATATATAATTTATCTTTGCAACTAATATAAAAAAATACAGACTTGACACATACTAATATTAGGAGTGAATAATATGATAATAAAAAGAGGAGATATGTTTTATGCTGATTTAAGCCCAGTAGTAGGTTCAGAACAAGGAGGAATACGACCAGTTTTGATAATACAAAATGATATGGGTAATAAATATAGCCCAACAGTAATAGCTGCAGCAATAACATCACAGACTAATAAAACAAAACTACCAACACATATAGAAATAAATTCAGAAGAATGTGGATTAAAAAATGATTCTGTAGTTTTAGCAGAGCAAATAAGAACAATAGATAAAAGTAGATTAAAAGAAAAAATAGGGCACATACAAGATGAACAAATTATAAATAAGATAAATAATGCACTAGGAGTAAGTTTTGGTTTAGAAGAATAATAATTAAAAGTTGCCAAACAGGTAAATTATATACCGATTTGGCAATTTTCTTATAGTATAAAATTACACTTTTAATTTTTTTATTTCTTTAATTTCTTTGAATAGTTGTTTAATATGAGCATTTTGAGTAACAACAACATTTCTATAAGAATTTAAAATTTTAGCATAATTGTCAATAGTTTCTTCACCAGTAAGTAGATATTTCATACCATTAAGATAATATTCTTGCTTATTTTTGCTTTTTGCAGAAAGTCTTTTTTTATCATATTTTTCAACTTCTTCAAGTCTTTGAATAACAGGCTTTAAATCTTTTATATAATCCATAATACAAGATATTTCATACTCTGTATCATCAATAACAACTTTTATTAAAGCTTTTATAATAATAGGATTAGTTTTTCCTATTTTTTTATTTTTTACTGGAACTTTATATGTTTCAGGATTTTTAATAGGATGGCATTCATCTATTAAAATTTTTAAAGTATCAACAATATTTACGTGTGATTTATATTGTCTTTTACTAACAATAGCATCATACTCATCAGCTACTCTAATAATTTGGCCTTCATAAGGAATATCTTTTTTTTCTAAAGCGTTAGGATAGCCAGTACCATTTAAAGCCTCATGATGGTAAAGTGTTCCTGCTGCATAAGGCCTTAATTTTAAATCATCCATACATATTTTATGACCAATAGTGGTATGTTTTTTCATAATTTCATATTCTTCATCAGTTAAAGGACCATTTTTTTGTAAAATATGTGGTGGTATAAATTGCTTACCAATATCATGTAAATATGCACAAATTGTACAATATTCAGTAAAGCTTTTAGAGCAATGAAGATATTCACAAATTCTACAAACTACAGAGGCAACATTTTCAGAATGCTTTCTAGTAAAGATATCTAAGCTTCCTAAAATATTTAATTGATATTGCATATTTTTATCTAAATTATAAGATTTTAAACTAGTTCTATCATAAAAATCAAAAATTTCTTTCGGCATGTTCAATCTCCTTTATTTTTTAATATCTACATTAATAAAATTTTAACATAAAGAATAGATAACTGCAATAAAAAAGATAATAATAAAAGAAAATTAATTAATAGTTTTTAAAATTAAAATTTGTAAAAAGGCAAAAAATGTGCTAAAATATAAAGCAAATAAAAATTTTGGAGGAAGAATAATGTATAGAACAAAAACATGTGGAGAATTAAATATATCAAATGTAAATGAAGAAATAGAACTTGCTGGCTGGATACAAAAAATAAGAGATTTAGGAGCAATGGTATTTATAGATTTAAGAGACCAATTTGGAATAACTCAAATTGTAATAAATGACGAAGAATTGCAAAAACAAGCCAAAGAGCTTACAACTGAAAGTTGTATCCACATATCTGGAAAAGTTGTGGAAAGAAGTAACAAAAATACGAAAATTCCAACAGGAGAAATAGAAGTAATAGCAAATAAAATAGAAGTATTAGGAAAATGTAAAAATGTACTTCCATTTGAAGTAAATACAGAGCAAGAAGTAAGAGAAGATTTAAGATTAGAATATAGATTTTTAAACTTAAGGAATGAGAAACTACATAATAATATATTACTTCGTTCAAAAATACTAAAAACCTTAAGGGACAAAATGGATGAATTAGGATTTGCAGAAATTCAAACACCAATTTTAGCAAACTCATCACCAGAAGGTGCAAGAGATTATTTAGTACCAAGTAGATTAAACCCAGGAGAATTTTATGCTTTACCACAAGCACCACAACAATTTAAGCAACTATTGATGGTAGGAGGATTTGATAAATATTTTCAAATAGCACCATGTTTTAGAGATGAAGATCCAAGAGCAGACAGAGCACCAGGAGAATTTTATCAATTAGATTTTGAGATGAGCTTTGCTACACAAGAGGATGTATTTAAAGTAATAGAAGAAGTTATACCATATACATTTGAAAAATTTACTAATTGGAAAGTAGATAAAGGACCATTTTTAAGAATTCCATATAAAGAAGCTATGGAAAAATACGGAATTGATAAGCCAGATTTAAGAAATCCATTAATAATACAAGATGTTACAAAATGTTTTGAAATCTCGGAATTCAAAGCATTTGAAGGAAAAACAATAAAAGCAATAATTGTTCCAAATGGAGCAGAACAAGGAAGAAAATTCTTTGACAAAATGACAGAATTTGCAATAGAAGAAGCAGGAGCAAAAGGATTAGCATGGACAAAATATGAACAATCAGGAGAAATTACAGGAGGAATTGCAAAGTTTATAACAGAAGAAATAAAAGAAAAATTAGAAAATGAATACGGAATGACTAAAAACTCAAGTATTTTCTTTATAGCTGATGAATTTAAAACAGCACAAAAAATAGCAGGCTTAGTAAGAATAGAATTAGGAAAAAGATTAGATTTACTAGAGAAAAATGTATATAGATTTTGCCATATAGTAGACTTTCCTATGTATGAATTATCAGACGAAGGAACAATAGACTTTAATCATAATCCGTTTTCAATGCCACAAGGTGGAATGGAGAGCTTAGAGACAAAAGACCCATTAGATATAGTAGCATATCAATATGATTTAGTATGTAATGGATATGAAATGTCATCTGGAGCAGTAAGAAATCATAATCCAGAGATAATGGTTAAAGCATTTGAAATAGCAGGATATAAAGAAGATGATGTAAAAGAAAGATTCGGTGCATTATATAACGCATTTCAATATGGAACACCACCACATGCAGGTGCAGCACCTGGTGTTGACAGAATGGTAATGCTAATTGAAGATTCTCAAAATATAAGAGAAGTAATAGCATTTCCAAAAAATAAAAGAGCAAGAGACCTTCTTATGAGAGCGCCATCAAGAGTTTCAGAGCAACAATTAAAAGATGTACATATACAACTTAGAGAAATAAAATAATATAAGGGAGAAATGAAATTTAACTTCATTTTCTCCCTTATTATATTATAGGAAAATTTTCTGAATTTCCTATAATATAAAGTATTCCAAAAATTATATAGTTAAGCTGAGAGAATAAAATCTTTATTAGCTAATAGTAATTTCTTTATTAATTCAATTTGAGCTTTTGATAAACGAGAGTTATTTTCTAAACAATAAAGTTTACCAATTGAAATTGCAATATCTAAGTCTGGATCTTCGCGTGTATTGTTAGAAGCTTTATCTTCTGATAGACCGAGTAAATAGTCTAATGATACTTTAAAAACAGAAGCAATTTTAGTAAGGACATCAAGGCGAGGTATTCTTTCACAAGTTAAATATCTACATATAGTAACATTTGATGTTCCAATTTTCTTTGCTAGTTGAGTTTGAGACATATTATTTTCATCTAATAAAACAGTTAACCTATAACTAAATTTTTCTATATCGAAATTCATAGAAACCTCCTATATCAAATATTATAGAACTATAACTAATAAGTTCCACAATATTTTGCCAAAATTATAATAAATTAAAAATATTAACCAATTGGCAAATAATAGGATAAAAATAGCAAAATAAAATAGAAAATACAACACACTAAGTATGAACTATTTTTGATAAAAAAACTAAGATATTCTAATAATAATTTTTATTAAAATATCTTAGTTTTAGCTTTAAATTATTTAACAGATAAAGATTCTTCCTTAGTAATGTAACCATATTCAAGCATCTTATTTAAGACATGATATTGACGACTTTTGGCCAAATCCGGATTTACAGATGGGGAATAAACAGAAGGAGCATTTGGAATACCAGCAAGCATAGATGCTTCATCCAAATTTAAATCATTAGGAGATTTATTATAATATCCTTTGCTTGCTTCGGAAATTCCATAATATCCATCACCGAAATAAGCAGTGTTTACATATATTTCAAATATCTGTTTTTTAGTATAATTTTTTTCTAAATCATAAGCAGCAAAAATTTCTGCAACTTTTCGTACCCAAGATTTTTCTTGAGAGAGCACAATATTTTTGGCAACTTGTTGAGTTATTGTACTTCCACCTTCTCTAAATTCTTTATTTTTTATATTAGTAAAAATAGCTCGCCCAATTGATATAAAATCTACTGGACCATGATCGTAAAATCTATGGTCTTCAACACTTATTACTGCATTTCTATAATAAGATGACATATTTTCAAATTTAATAAAGTTTTCTTTACTTGTAATTTCCTCTACTCTAGTAATCAAAGGTTTTTCTTTTAATGCTTTCGTATAATAAGAATGACCAATTAAAAATATTATGGAACAAAATAAAATTATTAGTAATAGTATTGCGAAAAGTAATCTTCTAATAAATTTCATAACCAATCATCCTCCTTTGTATATGCATATTATACAATAAAATTAACAAAAAAGAAACAAATTATAACAAAAATAAATATACTATATTATAAAAAATAAAGATATAACTATATTTTATTTGAAATAAACCTAAAGGAGTGAATATATGTTGAAATTCACAAAAATGCAAGGATTAGGAAATGATTATATTTATATTGATGCAATAAATCAGAATATAAAAAATGAAAAAGAACTTGCAAGATTCGTTAGTAATAGACACTTTGGAATTGGCGGAGATGGCTTGATTCTTATATGTAAAAGTGATATTGCTGATTTTAAAATGAGGATGTTTAACGCAGATGGAACAGAAGCAGAGATGTGTGGAAATGGGATTAGATGTGTTGGAAAGTTTGTATATGACAAAGGACTTACCAATAAAATAACAATAAAAGTTGAAACACTAGCGGGAATTAAAATATTGACTTTAAATATAAAGGATAAAAAAGTACATACAATAAAAGTCGATATGGGAGAGCCTATTTTTAAACCAGAGATGATACCAGTATTAGCAGACGAAAATCCTGTTAAAAATTTAAAATTAAAAGTAGGAGAAAAAGAATTTACATTTACATCTGTATCTATGGGAAACCCACATGCTGTTACTATTGTAAAAGATATTGAGAAATTTGATGTAGAAAAATATGGCAAAGTATTAGAGATTGATAAGGTGTTCCCTAATAAATGTAATATAGAATTTATACAAATTATAGATAAAAAAAATGTAAAAATGAGAGTTTGGGAAAGAGGAACAGGAGAAACATTAGCATGTGGAACTGGTGCATGCGCTACAGCAGTTGCTTGTATATTGAACCAATTAACGGAAAGTAAAGTAAATATACAATTACAAGGCGGAATATTAGAAATAGAGTGGAATAAAAAAGATAATCATGTATATATGACAGGACCGGCTGTAACCATATGTGATGGAGAAATTTATAAGGAGGATATGGAATGAGTTATATAAATGAAAATTTTTTAAAGTTACAAGATAACTATTTATTTTCTACAATAGCAAAAAAAGTAGATAAATTTACCAGAGAAAATCCAGAAAAAAATATAATAAAATTAGGAATAGGAGATGTAACAAAGCCGATAGTCCCAGCATGTATACAAGCTATGCAAAAAGCAGTAACAGAAATGGGTACGCAGATAGGCTTTAAAGGATATGGACCAGAACAAGGATATGAATTTTTGAGAAAAGCAATAGTTGAAAAGGACTATAAACAAAGAGGAATAGAGTTATCTGTAGACGAAATATTTGTTTCAGATGGTGCAAAGTGTGATTCACGGAAATATAGTTGATATATTTAGTAATAGTAATAAAGTAGCAATCACAGATCCTGTATACCCAGTGTATTTAGATACAAATGTTATGGCAGGAAGAAGCGGAAGATATAATAAGGAAAAAAGAAAATATGAAAATATAGTATATTTGCCAGTAACAGCAGAAAATGATTTTAAACCAGAATTACCAAAAGAAAAAGTAGATTTAATATATTTATGTTTTCCAAACAATCCTACTGGTACAACATTAGACAAAATAGAATTAAAAAAATGGATAGATTATGCTAAAGAAAACAAATCAATAATTTTATATGATGCTGCTTATGAAGCATTTATTACAGAAAAAGATATTCCTCATAGTATATATGAAATAGAAGGAGCGCAAAACGTAGCAATAGAATTTAAAAGTTATTCAAAAACAGCAGGATTTACTGGTATTAGGTGTGGATATGTTGTAATTCCAAAAGAGGTAAAAGGGCTAGATAAAAATGGAAATGAGACTAGCTTAAACACGTTGTGGAATAGAAGAACTTGTACAAAATTTAATGGGGTATCATATATAACTCAAAGAGCAGCAGAAGCAATATACACAGAAGAAGGAAAGAGACAGATAGAGGAAAATATTAAATATTACTTGGAAAATGCAAAGATTATAAAAAAAGGGCTAGAAGAAATAGGATATATGGTATATGGAGGTATTAACTCACCTTATATTTGGTTAAAAATTCCAAAAGGAATCACATCATGGGAATTTTTTGATGAATTATTAGAGAAAGCAAATGTTGTTGGAACACCAGGCAGTGGATTTGGATTAAGTGGAGAGGGATATTTTAGATTAACTGCTTTTAATACTAGAGAAAATACTATTGAAGCAATCGAAAGAATGAAGAAAATGTAGTATTCCCTAATGTTTTAAAGAATTAAAGCTGTAATTGTAATTAAAATGTAATTAAAAAGTTATATTGTTCACAATAAAATAATTTTAATGATTTCCGTAAACTAGTTATACATACTTTACATGTAATATAAAATATAGCCCGCTTGATTTAAGGTTAGAAAATTTTTATACTAAAATTAGATAAATTTGAGTATGTAATTATAAATATTATAAAAAAGAAGGAGGGTAAATATGCAGGAGACTAATGAAAAAGAGACAATAAAAGAAAAAATAAAAAAATTAAAAGACAAAATCATGCAACAATCTAAATTTAAAAAGATATTAATATTAGTAGTTATATTTGCATTATTAGCTTCATGTATTATTACCCTTACTATGCAAACAATAAAACAAATACAAATAAAAAAAATTGAAGACAAACCATTATTAGAATATGAAGTGAAAAATAGAATAAATAGAACAACTTATGAAATAGTTGTACGAATTAATAGTGCTGACGGAATAGAAAGTATAAGTTACATAGATCAAAATACAAATAATGAAATAAAATTAAATGCTTATGGAAAAGTAACAATAGGAATTGATTATATAGTAGAAGATAAAAAAGATTATGATTTCAAAATAAAAATCAAAAATCAAGATGAAATAACAAAAACACTAGAATTTGAACGACCAAAAATTCAAGGTAATTATAAAGCTGAAATTGATGGTGGAATATATGTAAATGAGCCAGATTTAACAGGATATAATACTAACTACACAAGATATCTAAATATAGATGAAGATGGAAACTTAGAACCTGGAGAATGGATAAATGGGGAAAAACCTTCTAACTGGTATAACTATGAAGAACAACAATGGGCCAATATATATGTAGAAGCAAATGGATTAGAAACATATTATGTATGGATACCAAGATATTGCTTTAAATTAGATCAAAAAGAACAAAAAAGTGAAGTAAAATTTATAGATGTAGACGATAATTATCAAGATCAAAATGGACAAGTTACCACATGGGAAAAATTAGAAAAAGATGGATATCAAATACCAGAAGCATTTACATGGGGAGTCACAGAGATTCCAGGATATTGGGCAATGAAATATACAGCAGGAGAAAGGAATTTATATACGATAAACTTTGAAACAACGGCAAGTAAAACAAAAGTATATGTAAAAACAGTATCAAAAAATACTACAGAAAATATAACTAAATATATTTGTTATATAAATGGCGAACAAATCAAAGAATTTGATGATCCAACAATTATAGGAAACTTTGAACATAAAATGGATACAGATAATATAAATTATGTTAATATAACAGCGCTAAATGAAAATGGAGAAATAGTAGGAAGCATGACAAAAGAATGTAAACAAGCAAAGGTAAATGAACCAGAACTAAGTAGTTTTAATCAAGACACAACATTTTTTGTAACATATGATGAAGACGGAAATGAACATAGTACAATACCAATAAATAAAGAAAAACCATCAGATTGGTATGACTATGGAGAAAGTAGATGGGCAAATATAGTAACAAGAAATAATGAACTAGAAACATATTATGTATGGATACCAAGATATGAGTTTAAATTAGATCAAACAGCACAAAGAAGTAATGTTAATTTTATAGAAGGAATAAAAGAAGAAGCAACAAAAGGATATCAAATACCAGAAGCATTTACGTTTAATGGAAAGCAATTAACAGGATATTGGGCAATGAAATATACAGTAGGAGATGCAGCAGCACCAAGATTTGATACAGAAGTAACAGCAACAAGTAATAGTATAAAAACAAAAGGAATAACAGGAACAGAAATAAAGGATGGACAAGAATATATATTTAACTATTATATAGATGGTACATATCAAGGAACAAAAACAACAGCAGCAGATGAATTTGAATTTGAACAATTAGATAGCAAAAAAACATATACTATACTAGTTGAAATAAGAAAGAAGACAGAAGAAAATAGTAATGAAAACCATGATAAAGGCGAATATGCAGGAACTATAGTAAAACAAATAGCCACAATAGATGCAAACAAACCAGAGTTAATAGGATTTAATCCAGAAAAAACATATTATGTTTTATATGATGAAAATGGAAATGAAACTATAGGAAACAAAATTGATATAGATGATGATGGAAATATAATGAATAAGCCAGATAATTGGTATGACTATAGTAAAAGAAAATGGGCAAATATAGTAGTAACGGATGCTGATATAACAGAAGATAAAAAGATAAATTATGAGCCAGGTAAGATGACAACATATTATGTATGGATACCAAGATATGAATTTATGATAACAAGTAGCCAATATGCACAACCAACACAAGGAAGAACAGAAGTAAGATTTATAGAAGGAACAAGGACAGATACAGATGTAGGATATCAAATACCAGAAGCATTTACATTTAATGGAAAGCAATTAACAGGATATTGGGCAATGAAATACACCGCAGGAAATTAAGTAGTTAATATGTTCATTAAATTAAAAATATATATAAATAAAACTGAGGAGGATAAAAAATGAAAAAACAAATTTTAACAAAAATAATAGCAACAATAGTATTAGCAACAACATTATTATTAGGAAATGTAGGAGTAGCAAAAGCAGCATTGCAAGCAAATCCAAATACAAAAGATAAAAAGCGAGATTACCCAACAAATTGGATGCAAAATTTTAGGAAGATGGAGGAAGCAGGAGAATCAATGGGGCTAGATGAGACATTAAATGAAGATTTAACACCAAAAGAAAGTAATAATATAGATGTACATATGATGAGATCAACAGAATATGGGGCAATAGCAATATTATCAGCATCAGGATATGGAAATCCAGTTCAAATAAGAGGTACTAATGTTACAACTACAGGAAATAATACAGGGATGGTAGTAAGTACAAGTACGATAGAAAATGTAGCAGGAGGATTAGAAAATAATATATTTACAACAACAAATGCTAGATATTATGACACTTATACAACATCATATGCAAGTGCAAGAGTAGGAGATGCTTTAGGAACAGCAACAACTCTAAACCAAGGATGTATGCATTGGCATGGGGCGGGATCTGATAGTTGGATTAATAGCGTAAAGCCTTACTTATTGCGTGGTAGTAGTGGAAGTATATTCTCGACTGGCTATTACAATTACGGAGGTAACGGAAATCGTGATAACAACTATTATTGTCGTGGAGTAGCAGTATGCGGAAAGGATTTTTAAAAATTCAATTAGGAGAAAAAAATGGAAAAAATAGAAAAGAAGAAAGGAATAAGCACAAGGCATAATCCATCTGTAATCAGCAAAACTGAAATAGCTGGAATAACATTAATAGCATTAGTAATAACCATAATAATTCTTCTAATATTAGCAGGTGTATCAATAGCAATGATAGGTGAAAATGGACTAATATCAAGAGCAAAAGAATCAGCATTTAAAGCTAAAATGTCAGCATACAAAGAAGAAGCAGATATGTATGTAGCATGGCAAATAACAGAAACAATGAAAACAGACACAAAATGGATAAACTCAGGAGATACACTAAAAGAAGCAATAGAAGCACAAGTAGTAATGGATATACAAAAAGATGATGTAACAATAGAAATAAAAGATATAATGAAAGATATAAGCAAAAAAGAAGAAGAATATATAGTAGTATACAAAGGCGAAATGTATTATGTATCAAATAGTGAAATAGAAAATAATGAAAAACAAGAAAAATGGTGTAGAGAAATAGGAATACCAATATTAGGATATGTAGCTCAAGAAGGAATAGTAGTAAGAAATGGAAATTATGAAGAAGTAAATGGAGTATACTTATGTACACCAAAATTAGATGAAGGATTTGACGAAGAAAAAACAAGATACTTAGAAGTAGATGAAGAAGGAGATTTAGTACCAGGAAACTGGATAAAAGATAAACCAACAGAAAAATGGTATTCATATAAAGAAAGCAACTGGGCAAATATATATGTAGAAAATAGTGGAGCAGACGTATATTATGTATGGATACCAAGGTACTGCTTTACACTAAACCAATCAGACCAAACAAGTGACGTTAAATTCATAGACACAGACAACCATTATAAAGATGTAGACGGAACAGAAAAAACATGGGAAGAATTACAATCAGAAGGATACCAAGTACCAGAAGCATTCACATTTAATAATCAAGAGTTACCGGGCTATTGGGCAATGAAATACACAGCAGGAGATATAATAACACCATCAACAATAAATTATGATATGTCAGTAGTACAAGGAGTAATAACAATAAAAAATATAACACTAAATACAACAATAACAAATGCAAATCCAATAACAAAATACACAATAGCATTAAATGGAGAAATAGTAGAAGAAATAACAGAAGAAGAAAAAATAGCAGATATAAAATCACAAGTAATAAAAATAGAAAATCTAAAACAAGGAAAAAACACAATAAATGTAACAGGACTAAATGAAGCTGGAGAAATAGTAGGAAGTATGACAAAAGAGTATGAACCAGCAATAGTAAATAAACCAGACTTTACAGGATTTGATGAAAATACAACATTCTATGTAACGTATGACGAAAATGAAAACGAACATAGTACAATACCAATAAAAGAAGAAATGCCAAAATACTGGTATGAGTATGGAGAAAGTAGATGGGCAAATATAGTAACAAGAAATAATGGACTAGAAACATATTATGTATGGATACCAAGATATGAATTTAAATTAGATCAAACAAATCAAAGAAGTATAGTACAATTTATAAATGGAACAAGTACAGAAACACATGACGGCTATCAAATACCAGAAGCATTTACATTTAACGAAAAGCAATTATCGGGCTATTGGGCAATGAAATATACAGCAGGAACAGAATCAGCACCATTATTTGACACAGAAGTAACAGCAACAAGTAATAGTATAAAAACAAAAGGAATAACAGGAACAGGAGTAAAAGAAGAAGAAGGACAAGTATACAATTATTATATAAATGGAGAAAGTAAAGGACACACAACAAATGCAACAGATACATTTGAATATAGTGGACTAGTCCCTAATACAAAATACACAATACTAGTGGAAATAAGAAATACAAATAACGAATATGTAGGAAGCATAGTAAAACAAATAAGTACAATAGATGCAAATAAGCCAGAGTTTATAGGATTTAAAGAAGAAAATACATACTATGTTTTATATGATGATGAAGGAAATGAAACAATAGGGGATAAAATAAAAAAAGACAAAGATGGAAATGCAACAAACATGCCAGCAAACTGGTATAATTATAGTGAAAGAAAATGGGCAAATATTGTTGTAACAGATGGACAAATAGTAGAAGGAAAAATACAAAATGCAACAAAGACAACATATTTCGTATGGATACCAAGATATGAATTTATGATAACAAGCAGTCAACAAGCACAGCCAGCACAAGGAAGAACAGAAGTAAGATTTTTATCAGGTACTAGTACAGATACAGATATAGGATACCAAATACCAGAAGCATTTACTTTTAACGAAAAGCAATTAACAGGTTATTGGGCAATGAAATATACAGCAGGAGATATGTAGCAGATAATTTAGGGGAAGTGTAATAATTGCACTTCTCTTTTTGACATTCAAAAACAAACAAAAATTTGCAAAAAAGTATTGACTTTTTTAACTAATATTTATATAATTGGCAAAGAGAATAATAGAAAAGTCAAGAAAGTAGGTAAAAAATGAAAGAACAATTTTTAGAACTATTAAAACAAGTAAAAAGAGAAGGAATAGACGATCTAATAGAATTTATAGAAAAAACAGACTTTTTCAAAGCACCAGCAAGTACAAGATTTCATGGAGACCATGAAGGAGGTTTAGTAGAGCATAGCATGAAAGTCTATGAAATACTAAAACATAAAGTAGAAACAAACATAGAACCACTTGAAGTAAATCCTGAAACACTGATACTAGTACCATTATTACATGACATATGCAAAGCAAATTTTTATAAAATAGACTATAGAAATGCAAAAAATGCATTAGGAGTATGGGAAAAAGTGCCATATTATACAATTGATGACACAATACCTTATGGGCACGGAGAAAAATCAGTAATGATGATAACAGAGTATATAAAACTTACACCAGAAGAAAAATATGCAATACGTTGGCATATGGGATATACAGAACCAAAAGAGCTATATAACACAATAGGAGCAGCATACAAAAAATATCCATTAGCATTATTAATGCATGAAGCAGACTTAGAAGCAACATATTTTTATGATATATAGAATGTACCAATAGTATGTATTCAAACTAAGATGGATTGTAATCCTTAAAAAATAATTATACTCTTACATAAATATAAAAACATATTTCTTTAAAACGAAATATGTTTTTTGAAAATAAAGTTATTTCGAAAAAGAGAAATAACTTGACAAAAATAAATAATTAAGTTATAATTAGTATAGGTGATACAAATGTTAAAAAGAGAAATGTATTTATCAAGAATAAGAGGGTTCTATGATAGTGACCTTATAAAAATATTAGTTGGAATAAGAAGATGTGGAAAATCTGTAATACTAAAGCAAATAATGAATGAACTAAAAGAAAAAAAGATAGATGAAAAACATATTATATATGTAAATTTTGAACTTATTGAATATGAAAATTTACAAGATTATAAGGAGTTAAATAAATATATTAAAGATAAAATAGTAGATAACAATAAATACTATGTATTTTTAGATGAAATTCAAAAGGTAGAAAAATTTGAAGATGTAGTAAATTCATTAAGAGCATCTGTAGATAATATAAGTATTTTTATTACTGGATCCAATAGTAAATTATTATCAAATGAATTATCAACTGTTCTATCTGGAAGATATGTATTATTTAATATATATCCACTAAGTTACAAAGAATTTATAGAGATAACTAATAAAGAAGCAAAATCAGAAGAAACTTTTTGGAATTTTGTTAAATGGGGTGGACTTCCAAATAGGACTCAATTTACAGATGAAAGTAATTTAAAAGATTATTTACATAGTGTATTTGATTCAATTATATTAAGAGATGTAATAGAAAGGCTTGGACTAAAAGATACAATCTTATTTGATTTATTATTACAATATATTGTAGATACTACAGGTCGTCAATTTTCTGCTGAAAATGTTATAAATTTCTTAAAGAGCGAAGGAAAATCTGTGTCAACAGAAACTTTATATATGTATTTAGATGCATTATGCAAAGCCTTAATAATAAAGAAAATATATAGATATGATATTCATGGAAAGGCAATATTAAAAACTTTAAATAAATACTATATGACAGATTTAGGGATTGCTCAAATAAAAAATAATAATTTTGAAATAAATAAGAGCTTTGCAATAGAAAATGTTGTATATAACGAATTATTAGAAAGAGGATATGATGTTTATATAGGAAAAACAAAACATGGAGAAATAGACTTTATTGCAACAAAAACAGAAGAAAAAATATATTTTCAAGTAGCATATTTATTAGAAAATGATAAGGTTCAAAATAGAGAATTTGGGGCTTTTAAAGAGATAGAAGATAATTATCCTAAATATGTTCTTTCATTAGATAAAGCGGATTTTTCAAGAGATGGAATTATTCATAAAAATATAATTGATTGGTTATTAGAAAAGTAATAAAGGATGAAGAATTTTAAAATTGAATGATTATAAAGTGTGTTAGTATATAATATAAAAGGAGGAAAAGATGTTAGCATACATAAAAGGAACATTAGAAATGAAGATGACAGGATATGTAGTAATAGATGTAGGAGGACTAGGATATAAGATATATATGTCAGATTCCGGGATAGATAAATTAGGAAATATAGGTGAAATAGTAAAAGTACATACATATTATAAAGTTAGAGAAGATGATATAAGCATATTTGGCTTTAATACATTAGAAGAATTAAGGATGTTTGAATTATTAATTTCTGTAAGTGGAGTAGGAGCCAAAACAGCTTTAGCTATGCTTGCAGTATGTGAACCAACAGATTTTGCTTTGGCAATTATTTCAGAGGATGTAAAAACTCTAACGCAAATTCCAGGAGTAGGTGCAAAATCAGCTCAGAGAATAATATTAGAATTAAAAGATAAAATAAAGAAAGAGCAACAAATACAAGAGCTAACATCAGCTACTAATGGAACCAAAACAAAAGTAGAAATAGCAATAGAAAATAATCAAAAAATAGATGAAGCAATAGCTGCATTACAAGTATTAGGATATAATAAAAAGGAAATAGAAAAGGCATTAGATAAATTAGACAAAAGTGAATTATCAACAGAAGATTTAATAAGAAAAGGACTAGCTATTTTAGGAAAATAAAAAGGAGAAGTTATGAACAATAATGAACCATTAGCATATAGAGTCAGACCAAAGACCTTAGAAGAATATGTTGGGCAAGAACATGTATTAGGAAAAGACAAAATATTATATAGAACAATAAAAGCAGATAGACTATCTAGCATAATATTATTTGGACCTCCAGGATGTGGAAAAACCTCACTTGCAAAAGTTATAAGTGAAACAACAAAGTACAAATTTTATAAAATAAATGCAGTAACAGCAGGAGTTGCAGATATAAAGAATGTAATAGAAGAAACAAAAAATTTTATGATAAATCCAACAGGAAAAAGTATATTATTTATAGATGAAATTCATAGATTTAATAAATTACAACAAGATGCATTATTGCCTTATGTTGAAAATGGGTTAATAATTTTAATAGGTGCAACAACTGAAAATCCATATTTTGAAGTAAATAAAGCTTTAATATCAAGATCAATGGTAATAAAATTAGAGCCACTTACAGAAGAAAATATTTATACAATATTAAAAAAAGCAATTGAAAGAAAAGATGGCTTAGGTGAATATAACATAAAAATAGAAGATGAAACTTTAAAAAAATTAGCAGCTATATCAAATGGAGATGTAAGAACAGCGTTAAATGGTTTAGAAATTGCTGTACTTACTACAAATATGGATAATGATGGATATATACATATAACAGATGATATAATTAAAAATTGTGTACAAACTAGAAAAGCAATATTTGATAAAAATGGAGATACACATTATGATAATATAAGTGCATTTATAAAATCTATGAGAGGGTCAGATCCAGATGCAGCCATATTTTATTTAGCTAGAGCCCTAGATGGAGGAGAAGATCCATTATTTTTAGCAAGGAGAATAGTAATATGTGCCTCAGAAGATGTTGGAATGGCAAATCCAAATGCATTAGTTGTAGCAAATTCAGCAATGCAGGCAGTTCATATGATAGGAATGCCAGAAGCAAGAATTTTACTTGCAGAGGCTGCTGTATATGTAGCAACATCTAAAAAATCAAATGCAAGTTATATGGCTATAAATAAAGCGATGAAAGATGTACGAAATAAAGATACTGGGACAATACCAATGCATATAAGAAATGCACCAATAGAAGGAATGAAAAATTTAGGATATAGTGAAGGATATTTATATCCTCATGATTTTCCAGGCCATTGGGTAAAACAACAATATCTACCAGATAAAATGGTAGGAACAAAATATTATATAAAAGATGAAAATATTGATTAAAAATTAAAAATATGGAAAACCTACTAAAAATAGTAGGTTTTTTAAAAATGAAATGGAGATGTTTTATGAATAAAACATTCAAAAAAAATATAAAACAAATAATTATAGGATTTTCAGCAGGATTAGTAAGTGGTTTTTTCTCAACAGGTGGAGGTTTAATTTTAGTTCCAGCTTTTATATATTTACTTGATATCGAGCCACAAAAAGCAAGAGGAACATCAGTATTTTGTATATTACCAATGGTTATTGCAAGTAGCTTTTTCTATTATAAGGGAAATTTTATAGATTGGAGAATAGCAATATTATGTGGAGTAGGAGGAGCAATTGGAGGATACATAGGTGCTAAATTACTAAAAATACTTCCTGATAAAATTTTAAAAATTGCATTTACGGCATTTTTAATTTATGTATCAATAAAAATGATATTTTATTAAACGTTATAAAGATTACTGGAGGGTAAATGAAAGAAATAATTATAGGACTTGTTTCTGGAATTGTAAGTGGAACAGGAATGGGTGGAGGAACAATACTAATATTTTTATTAACATTTATTTGTGGCTTGGAGCAACACATAGCACAAGCAACAAATTTAATATTTTTTATACCAACATCTATTGTTGCAATAATTGTTAATATAAAAAATAAAAATATTGATTTAAAGCTGTCAATTATAATATCTATATTTGGAATATTAGGAGCTATAATAGGTGCAAATATATCAATTCATACTGATGTCCATAAATTGAGAATATGTTTCGGAATATTTTTAGCAATTATTGCTATTCATGAAATATATACCATAATAAAAGAGAATAAAAAAACAAAAAAGAGACAAACTAACTAAAAAAGAAAGGACTGATATATATGAAATTTGCAAAGGGTATATTAATAGGAGGATTAATAACAACAGGATTAATAATGATGTATAATGATACAAATATGAAAAATAAAAATAAAATGATGAAAAAAGGAAAACAAGTGGCAAAAAAGATGGGAATTTTATAAAAGAAGAAACCAAGTAATATACTTGGTTTTCTTTAATTAACAACAACTATCGTCTTTAAAATCTTCATATATTTCTTCTTTACATCCAGGTTTTTTGTCATCTATAAAACAATCACATTTATCATTTTTTTCACCTTTTAGGCATTTACCTTCATGATGGCATTTAGCACAAACTTTTATTTTTTTAGTAGTATTAGCCCAAATTTGAATTGCATAATGTCTATCAGGACAAAGAGGACCAAAAACAAATTCTCCTTCTTTATCTGTAAAAGTATGGCCTATAGGTCTTCTTTCTTCTTTTCCACAATCATATACTATTTCAGTTAATTTAACAACAGCATCACGAACTGGTTCTTTAAAACAATTTTTTATAACTCCATATATGACGTCTCTATTATCTTCTGG
The DNA here is from genome assembly GCA_947628845.1 of uncultured Clostridia bacterium. GTDB lineage: Bacteria > Bacillota > Clostridia > TANB77 > CAG-508 > CAG-269. The sequence continues at coordinate 31,787 of CANRBK010000003.1, forward strand.
TAAGGTTATATCAACATCAAATTGCTTTCCTCCTGCTATAACTCCATCAACATCTAATACTGGACAAAAAGGTTTTTTATTATCCATTTCCATAATACATACATCCTTTCTTTTTTTCAAACATAATGTTCGATTATTATATAATATGAATAAAATCGAAAAATGAGACATTTTGTAAAAAATTAGCAACAAAAATGCAAATTTTTGCAATTTACATAAAAATGTGATATAATAAAATTAGTTTAGTAGCTGAATAAATGCCTAGTTTATAGGCCACAAAGAAAAGGAGAATGAATATGAGAAGACGGAAATTTAAAGACTACAACAAAAGTGAAAAACAATGGTTTTTAGCAAAGTTACTATTAGAAATACTATTCATTGCTATGCCTGTTGTTGGAGTAGCGATTATGATTATGTTATTATATGGTAAATTTAATGACATATCAAATGGATTGTTTTGGACAGCAGTATTACTTATTTTGCAACCACTACCATTTTTTAAAGACATTTTAAATTGGTCATACAAGAAAAGTTCTTTTTACAAAAACTCCAAAAAAGCTCGTCGTTGACGGGCTTTTTTTTATGAATAAATTGCCACTTTTTGCAAACAATAAAAAAAAACAAAATGCAAGGAGTGGAAATGTTGAAACAATATAAAAAATTAAAAATAACAGGAACAATATTAGAAAAAAGTCAATTAGAAAACTATTTAGAAAAAATAGCTTCAAGCCATAATATAGTGCCAAAATCACAAAAAGACACATATCCAATACCGCAAATGTTGGATAACTATAAAATAATAAAAGAAGTTTATAATTTATTAAATGAGCATTTAAAAATAGGAATAAATATTCATCCAGCTGGAGAATGGTTATTAGATAATTTTTACATTATAGAGGAAATAGTAAAACAAATACAAAAAGATTTACCATTAAAAAAATATACAAATTTTGTAGGAATAGCGAATGGAGAATATAAAGGATTTGCAAGAATTTATGTTCTTGCATCTGAGATTATAGCTTATTCTGATAATAAAATAGAAAGAGAAATTTTAGAAGATTATTTAAAAAGTTATCAAAATAAGAAAACATTAAATATGGATGAAATATGGAATATAGGAATTTTCTTACAAATAGCAATAATAGAAAATATTACAGATGTATGTTTAAAAATATATAATAGTCAAATCCAAAAATTAAGAGCAGAAAATATTGCTCAAACATTGATAGAAAATAAAGATAGAAAAGAGTTAAACAACAAAAATAATATTAAGAAGTTAGAAAAAGACGTATTTAGAGATATGAAATATTCATTTATAGAATATATGTCATATATTTTAAAAAGATATGGTAAAAAGGCAAATGCATATTTAAATATATTAGAAGAAGTGGTAGAAAAACTAGGAACTACAGTTTCAGATGTTATAAAAAAAGAACATTTTGAAATTGCTTTAAATAAAGTATCAATGGGTAATAGTATTACTAGTATAAAAGAAATACAGAGAATTAATTTTTTAGAAATATTTGAAAAAATAAATGGAGTAGAGGAAATTTTAAAACAAGATCCAGCAGAAGTCTATAAAAAAATGGATTATAAAACAAAGGAATATTATAGAGGAAAAATAAAAGAAATAAGTAAGAAAACAAAAATTTCAGAAATATATATTGCAAGGAAAATGTTGGAATTAGCAAGAGAAGAATATCAAGATAATATAAAAAATAAAAAATCACATATAGGATATTATTTAATAGATAAAGGGATAAATAAGTTATATGACAAATTAGAATATACATCAAAAAAGGAAAGTACAGAAAAAAGTAAAGTAAGAATTTACATTTTATCAGTATCAATTATAAGTATAATATTATCAATAACTTTGAGTTATATATTAAATTTACAAATAAAAAATATACCAATTTCAATATTAAACTTCATATTATTTTTAATTCCAGCAAGTGAGGTAGTAACTCAATTTATACAATATATTTTAAGTAAAATTGTAAAGCCTAAATTGATACCTAAAATAGATTTTTCAGAAGGAATAAATAAAGAAAATTCATGTATAGTAGTTATACCGACAATTGTAAAAAACAAAGAAAAAGTAAAAGAAATGATGGAAAATCTAGAAAGATATTATTTAGCAAATAAATCAGAAAACTTATATTTTGCTTTATTAGGAGATTGTTCTGAAAGTTCTGTTAAAGAAGAAAAATTTGATAATGAAGTTATTGTAGAAGGAAGAAATCAAGTAGAAAGACTAAACCAAAAATACAAAAATGTAGAATTTCCAATATTTAATTTTTTATATAGAGAAAGAGAGTGGAATGAAAAGGAAAATAGTTATTTAGGCTGGGAGAGAAAAAGAGGCTTATTAAATCAATTTAATGAATATATTTTATACCAAAAAAATCCATTTAAAATAAATACAATACAAGAGAATATAAAAAATGAAGAATCAAAGCAAATATTAAAAAATATTAAATATGTAATAACATTGGATGCAGATACAGACTTAATATTAAATTCAGCAACTGAATTAGTAGGAGCAATGGCTCATATTTTAAATACACCAGTAATTGATGAAGAAAAAAATATTGTAGTAGATGGATATGCAATAATGCAACCAAGAGTAGGAATAAATTTGGATATAAGCTATAAAACTCTATTTACTAAAATATTTTCAGGAGCTGGTGGAATAGATAGTTATACAAACGCTATTTCAGATATATATCAAGATAATTTTAAAGAAGGAATTTTTACAGGAAAAGGAATATATGATGTAAAAGTATTTTCTAAAATAATGGAAAATGCTATACCAGAAAATATTGTATTAAGTCATGATTTGTTAGAAGGATGTTACTTAAGATGTGGTTTAGTAACTGATGTAATGTTAATGGATGGTTATCCTACAAAATATACAAGTTTTATGAATAGATTATCAAGGTGGATTAGAGGAGATTGGCAAATAATTAGGTGGCTAAGTAATAAAAGTCCATTAAGTATGTTATCAAAATATAAGATATTAGATAACTTAAGAAGAAGTGTTTTTGAAATTTCAATATTATTTGATTTAGTATATATATGTATCATTGGAAAATTGTATGAATTTAATGTAGTAGGATTTTCAATATTATTATTAGCAATTTCTGTATTGCCATATATATTAGAGTTTTTTAACTACTTAGTAGCAAAAAAAGAAGGGGAACAAAAACAAGAAACATTTACTCCTAAAATTTCAGGATTAAAAGGTATATTTTTAAGAACATTTATAACATTAGGAGATTTGCCTTACAAAGCATATGTAAGTTTAAAATCAATATGTAAAACTATTTATAGATTAACTATAAGTCATAAAAAATTATTACAATGGACAACATCAGAAGAAGCAGAAAAGATGGCAAAAACAGATTTACTAATGTATTACAAAAATATGATAATAAATATAGTATTAGGAATATTAGTTATTATTATATATAAAAATATATTAGCGATATTATTAGGGCTTTTATGGATAGTTACTCCTTTTATAATGTGGTATATTAGTAAGGAAACTTCTGAAAAGAAAAAAATAGATTTACTCAATAAATCAGAGCAAGAATATATTTTAGATATAGGAAGAAAAACATGGGAGTTTTTTGAAAAATATTTAACAGAAGATAATAATTTTTTAATACCAGATAATTATCAAGAAGATAGAAAAAACAAAATAGTAAAAAGAACATCATCCACAAATATAGGATTATCAATGTTAGCAGTTATTTCAGCATATGATTTAAAATATATTGAAAAAGAAAAAGCAATAGATATTATAAAAAATATTATTTATACAATTGATAGTTTACAGAAATGGAATGGACATTTATATAATTGGTACAATATAGAAACTAAAGAGCCATTATTTCCTAGATATGTATCAACAGTTGATAGTGGAAATTTTGTAGGGTATTTATTTGTCGTAAAGACTTGGTTAGAAGAACAAATTGAAAATAACGAAGAAATAAAAATTTTGATACAAATGGTAGATAAAATCATTAAAGATACGGATTTTTCTTATCTTTATTCTAAAGAGCAAAGAATCTTTTCAATTGGCTTTAATATAGAGGAGAACAAATTAACAAATTCATATTATGATTTATTAGCATCAGAAGCAAGACAAGCAAGTTTAGTTGCAATAGCGAAAAAAGATGTACCATCTAAACACTGGAATTCATTAAGTAGAACACTAACAACACTTGGTAAATATAAAGGGCTGATATCTTGGTCTGGAACTTCATTTGAATATTTAATGCCAAATATAAATATTCCGAAGTATAAAGGAAGCTTACTAGATGAATCATGCAAATTTATGATAATGAGTCAAATGCAATATGCAAAAAAATTGCATATACCATGGGGAATTTCAGAAGCGGCATTTAATTTAAAAGATTTACATTCAAATTATCAATACAAAGCATTTGGAGTTCCATGGTTAGGATTAAAAAGAGGACTTGCAGACGAAATGGTAGTAGCAAGTTATGGTAGTATTTTGGCAATAGCAGATTTTCCAAAAGAAGTTTATCAAAATCTTAAAGTGCTAGAGCAACATGGTATGTATGGAAAATACGGATTTTATGAATCAATAGATTTTACACCAGAAAGATTAGAAAAAAATGGAAATGCAAGTGTTGTAAAAACTTATATGGCACATCATCAAGGACTAATTTTATTATCTATAAATAATTTATTTAATGATAACATTTTACAAAAAAGGTTTATTAAAAATCCAGAAATAAATGCTGTAAATGTGTTATTACAAGAAAGAATGCCAGAAACAGCAATAATTACAAAAGAAAGTAAGGAAAAAGTAGAAAAATTAAAATATACTGATTATGAAGATTATATTAAAGATACCTATAAAAAAATAGATAAAAAATTAATAATAGGAAATTGTATAGCAAATGAAGATTATTTTATAGCAATGAATCAAAAAGGTGAAGGAGTAAGCATATATAAAAATAAATTTATTAACAGATTTAAAAAGACAGATGATTACTCACAAGGAATAACCTTTTATATAAAGAATATAAAATCAAAAAAAATATGGAGTTCAAATTATAAAGAAGATAACAAATATCAAATTAGCTTTATGCCAGATAAAATAGAACAAGAAATGATAAATGAAAATATTAGAACAAAAATTGAAACAATTATTGCACCAGATGAACCTGTTGAAATTAGACAAGTAACATTAGAGAATTTAGGAAATGAAGAAGAAATATTAGAGGTAACTTCATATTTTGAACCAGTACTATCTAGAAAAGAACAAGACTATGCACATCCAGCTTTCAATAATCTATTTTTAATATTTGATTTTGATTATGATACAAATAGTGTTGTGGTAAAGAGGAAAAAAAGAGCTGAAAGCGAAGAAGAAATATATATGTGCACAAACTTATCCACAAATAGTGAATTAGTTGGGGATTTAGAATATGAAATAGACGAAGAAAAGTTTATACGGAAAAGGAAACATAGGAACACCTCAAATGATAAAAAATTCAATACCTCTTTCAAAAAAAATAGGACTAGTTACAGAACCAGTTGTAGCGTTAAAAAGAACTATAAAAGTTAAACCACAACAAAAAACAACTATTAATTTATTAATTTCAGTGGGAGAAAATAGACAAAAGACTATAGAAAATATTAAAAAATATAAAGTAGAAGAAAATGTAGAAAAAGCATTTGAATTATCAAGGGCAAAAAATGAGGCACAAAGTAGATATTTAAGAATAAAGGGAACACAAATACGTCAATATCAAAAAATATTATCATATATCATATTTGCAAATCCAGCCAAAAAAGCAATTTTAGAAAAATTGCCAAAAAGAAAATATGAACAAAGTGAATTATGGAAATATGGAATTTCAGGAGATATACCAATAATTTTAGTAAAAATTAAAGATATAAATGATTCTTATATAATAAAAGAAATTTTAAAAGCTTATGAATTTATAAAAACTAAAAATTTTGAAGTAGAAATTGTAATAGTTGATGAAGAAAAGCATAGTTATGAAAATTATGTTAGAGAAGAAATTGATAATCTAATATTAAATAGTCAATTAGCATATTTAAAAAATATAAAAGGTGGAATTTTCGAAGTATCAAAAAATGAAGTAAGTAAGGAAGATTTGGATTTACTTGAATTTATATCAACTATTATTATTGATGGTAGTAAAGGTGGATTAGAAAATTGTCTAAAAGACTTAGAAGAAGAATATCTAGAAAAATATAAAGATGTAGGAGATGAAGCAGAAAGTACAATTATAGAAGAAGAAAATACAGAAAATATAGACATTTTAGAAAATACAGAAAAACTAAAATATTATAATGAATATGGAGCATTTTCTGATGATGGTAAGGAATATTTAATAAAAATTAACAAAGATAATAGATTACCAATAGTATGGTCTCATATTATGGCAAATGAAAAATTTGGAACATTAGTAACAGAAAATATGGGGGGATACATTTGGTATAAAAATAGTAGGTTAAATAGAATAACTTCATGGGAAAATAAACCAACATTTGATATACCTTCAGAAATAATATATTTAAAAGACCTAGAAACAAAAAAGGTTTGGTCACTAGGACTAAACCCTATGCCAGATGAGAAAAATTATAATGTGATTTATGGATTTGGATATACAAAATATATTCATAAAAGTGATGGAATAGAACAAGAATTAGAAGTATTTGTACCAAGAGAAGATAGTGTTAAAGTTGAAGTTTTAAAACTTAAAAATACAAATTTAAATAGGAAAAGATTAAAAATACTATATTATATAAAACCAGTTTTAGGAGAAGATGAAATAAAATCAAATGGATATATAAATATAGATTATGATAAAAATAATAATATTATATGTGCCAAAAATTTATACAATGTTGACTTTAAAGATGATATAATTTATGTATCAAATAGTGAAGAAATAAAAAGTTATACAGGTGATAAACAATTCTTTTTAGGAAGTGGTGGTTTATCAAATCCTGATGGCTTAAGAAAGCCAAATTTAAATAATGAAAATAGTTTAGGAAAAACACCTTGTATAGCATATCAAATAGAGGTAGAGTTGGAAAGCTTATCAGAAAAAGAAATAGTATTTACTATTGGAGCAGAGGAAAATATTATAGATAGTAAGAATATAGCTTATAAATATAGTAAAATTCAAAATTGTAAGCAAGAATTAGAAAAAGTAAAAAATTATTGGAAAGATACATTGGAAAAAGTACAAATAGATACACCATTAGAATCTTGTAATATAATTTTAAATGGTTGGTGTATATATCAAATTATACAAAGTAGATTACAAGGAAAAACCGGATTTTATCAATCAGGTGGAGCATATGGATTTAGAGACCAGTTGCAAGATACTTTAGCATTAAAATATATAGATCCAGAATTTTTAAAGAATCAGATTATCAAGCATAGTAAACATCAATTTATAGAAGGAGATGTACAACATTGGTGGCATGAAGAAAATGGCAGAGGAATAAGGACAAAGTTTTCGGATGACCTATTATGGATGGTATATTTAACTTGTGAATATATAGAATTTACAGGTGATACAAGTATATTAGAAGTAAAAACACCATATCTATATGGAGAAATTTTAAAAGAAAATGAAGACGAAAGATATGATAAATATGAACAAGCAAAAGAAGAAGGAAGCATATATGAACATTGTATAAAAGCAATAGAAAGAAGTCTAAACTTTGGTGAAAATGGTTTACCAAAAATAGGAAGCGGAGATTGGAATGATGGATTAAGCAATGTAGGAACAAAAGGAAAAGGTGAAAGTGTATGGTTAGGATTTTTCTTATATAATATTTTAGATAGATTTATACCACTATGTAAAGACAAAAATGATTTACAATTGGCTGAAAAATATGAAAAAATTAAGGCGAAACTTAAGAAATCTTTAAATACAAATGGATGGGATGGAAGATGGTATAAAAGAGCTTTTATGGATGATGGTAATACTCTTGGAAGTATGTCAAATGATGAATGTAGAATTGATAGCATTGCACAAAGTTGGAGCACTATATCAAACGCAGGAGATAATGATAAAAAATATATATCAATGGAAAGTTTAGAAAATCATTTAATAGATAGAGAAAATGGTATAATAAAATTACTAGATCCTCCTTTTGATAAAGGAAAGCTTAACCCAGGGTATATAAAATCGTATTTGCCTGGTGTTAGAGAAAATGGTGGCCAATACACACATGTGTGTTGTCGCTATAGCCGTTCGAAAGCAATGCTTGAGTTACGGATATAGTATGCAACTTCACAAATGTTCAGTTGCATAAGTTATCTCTAATACTCGATTATTAAAGATAATCTCGCTAAGAGCTAACTTAATATTGATACTCTTAAAATACATAAATATCTGCATATAAAATAATAAAATATATGCAGAAAACCCAAAAATATATGTATATAAAAACAAAAAATGTGAAACAAAATTAATAAAAAATTATAAAATGTTTCACATTTTTATAATTTTGTGGTATAATATAAATGTGAAACAAAAACAATAAAAAAATATAAAAAAGTTTCACATTTTAAGGGAGAGATATATATGGAAGAAAAGATGGAAATTATTAGTCTTCTTCAAAATAAACAATTACTTGAACACGAATTACAATCACTTGCTTATGGTTCAGTTGAAATAAGAGAAAAAGATTCAAACAAATATATATATGTACATTATAGAGAAGATGGAGTAGCTTTAACAAAATATGTTGGGGAATACTCAGAAGAATTATATAATTTAATATTAAACAATAGCATTAAGGCAAAAGAGTTAAAAAAGCAAATAAGAGAAATAAACAAAAAATTAAAACAATTAAATTATGTAGAAGAAGAACTTTCTGAAAAAGTAGAAAAAAATATAGATTTTGCCAAAAGGCATTTAGTAGATACAATTTATAAACAAGCTATATTAGAAGGTGTTGCAACTACATTTGCAGATACAGAAAGCATTATTGAAGGTGGAAAAGTAAATAATATGACATCTGAAGATATAATGAAAATAGTAAATTTAAAACATGCTTGGGAATTTATATTAAACAAAAATGTTATATTAAGTGATACTAACTTTGCATTATTGTGTGAAATTAACAAAATGGTTGAAGAAGGATTTTATTATTCAGCAGGAAAGGTTAGAAATGTTCCAGTAACAATAGGTGGAACAACATGGAAACCGGATTTACCAATTGAAAGCATTATAAAAGAAGAATTAGAACAAATTTTTAATAAAAAATTAGATGATGTTGACAGAGCTATAGAAATTTTGTTATATATAATGAAAAAGCAAGTATTTATAGATGGAAATAAAAGAACATCAGTAATATATAGTAATCACTATTTAATTTCAAAAGGAAAAGGAATTATAGCAATTCCAGCAGAATTAGCAGAAGAATTTAAGGATTTACTTATTCCATATTACGAAGGAAAAGATGAAAAAGAAATAAAGAAATTTATAAAAGAAAAATGCTATATGGAAATATAGAATAAAATCAATAGTCCGGTTTTATATAACAAAAAGTCCGGCTAAAACTGGACTTTTTTTGAAAAATAAGTATAAAAATAAAGGAGTAAATATGGGAGAATATAATGGAAGAATAAATGTATCAAAAGACACAATGCTATTTGTAGTAAATAGTATATTTAATCAAGATATTAAAGAAAACACAACAAAAGAAAACATACTTAAAATGATACCAAGTATATATGAGAATGCAGATGATGAAGAAATAATAAAAATGCTACCATATAGAGCCTATAAAGATTTAGAAAGATTAATTGAATATACAAAAACAAGTGATGATATAAAATCTTTTTTCTATAAAAGGGAGCATCCAGATATAAGATACTTAGAAGAGGCTATGATTATAGTTATGAGAGCCAAATATGATAATTATAATTACTCACTTAATCCAGGAGTAATAGAAAAATTAACAAGACTATTTTCAGCAGAAAATAAGGTAATAGCGAAAAGATATGGAGATATAGAATTTTTAACTGTAGGAATGTTATATTCATATGGAATAGTAGATTTTGAATTTTTGAGGAAGCAATTGTGTAAATATATGAATGAAATAATAACAGAAAGGGAGTTACGAGATATATTTTTTACAAGATTGAACTTAAATATATTTGTAAATGATTATGATATTAGATGGACAAACACAAATGAAATACAAGCATTTATTACATATTTAGATGAAGAATATTCACCAATTGATATAGGACAAATTGCAGAAGAACAGAAAGCAAGAAAGATGAAATATAAACAATTTAGTAAGCAAGAAATATTAAAAAGAGAAGAATATTTTTGTAATGAAAAGGCACAAAAGTTATATAAATTTTTGAAATCCAAAAATGATAATATACATGAATGGACATTTAAGCAATTAGTAAAAAAGAATGAGTTAGGCATAGATATTTTAGGAGAATTATCGAATATGTGTATGTTTGAAGATGATTTTGAATTGAAAAAATTTATGGATTTATTTATGGATTGGTATAATAATAGCCCACAATATATGCTAGGTGGATATTCGCCAATTGAATTTGGAAAATTTTATAAGTAGAATAATAGGGAGGAAAAATATGGTTACTTTATC
>CANRBK010000004.1 GCA_947628845.1 uncultured Clostridia bacterium
GCTTATAGCTCAGCAGGATAGAGCAGTCGCCCCCTAAGCGACCGATGGTGGTTCGAGTCCGCCTAGGCACACCATATATAGAAAAGGAGAAAATCTTGAAAGATAATTTACAAAAATTTTTAAATTTAAGACAATTTCATATATGTATAATATTTATTTTTATTATTAGTATATTGTTTATAGTGGGAGTAATATCATTAATATATAGCGTAGAGGGAGAAAATCATTTACCATTTCAATTATCAAAAATAGTATTAATAAGTACTATAGAAGGTATTGATATAGAAGATACTACGAATAGATGGAATTTAGATGTTAATCAAAATAATGATATTTATTTATACATAAAAAAAAATGAACAATATGAAGATACAGAAATAATAGAAAGTATCAAATTAGACAATTTTAATTTTATAAAGGCTCCAAAAGTTGGAAGTGCTAAAATATTAAAACCAGATAGCAATATGGAAGGAAGCATTTTTAAAAATACTAAGGAAAATGAAGTGAATAATATTGAATTTATAGGTAGTATGGATTCTAGTATAAAAGAACTAAAAATATCTAATCAAGGAGGATTAGTTATTTTTAGATATGCAATTGATGATTTAGGAAATTATATTTCAAACGAAGATGAACAAATAAATCATAATGAGCTACTAAAAAATCTAAATATTAACAATGAAGATTTAAAAACGAAATTTTCATTTGACATTTATATGTATTTAAATTCAAAAAAAACGTATAAATCTACTATTATTTTAGATTTTCCTATTAATGATATTGTAAATGAAGGAACTCAAAGTACAGAAATTACAGATTTGGAAAATATTGTTTTCAAAAGAATGTAAAAAATACTTGATAAATTTATTAAGTCATTATATAATTACAAAGATATAAAGTTTAATCTTTGTATAGAGGGTAATCCAATAGAGACCTATGAACCTTGTCAGATCCGGAAGGAAGCAGCAATAAGTAGACAATCTTTATGTGGAATACTCTCTATAGAGAGATTAAACTTTTAAGTATAAAGGATGTGAGAAAATGGGGTACACAGCTCTTTATAGAAAATTCAGACCAATTACATTTTCAGAACTTGTTGGTCAAGAACATATAACAAAAACTCTAAAAAATCAAATTATATCAGATAGAGTGGGACATGCTTATCTATTTAATGGAGGTAGAGGAACAGGAAAAACATCTTCAGCAAAAATTTTGGCAAGAGCAATAAATTGCTTAAATCCAAAAGATGGAGAACCTTGCAATGAATGTGAGATTTGCAAAGGAGCGCTTAATGGTTCACTTACAGATATTGTAGAAATGGATGCTGCTTCAAATAATAGTGTTGAAGATATTAGAAGTATTAGAGAAGAAGTAAATTTTTTGCCTACAAAGGCAAAATATAGAGTATATATTATTGATGAGGTTCACATGCTTTCGCCAGGAGCATTTAATGCTTTACTAAAAACATTAGAAGAACCACCTGAACATGTTAAATTTATATTAGCAACTACAGAACCTCAAAAACTACCAGCTACAATACTTTCTAGGTGTCAGAGGTTTGATTTTAAAAGAATATCAAATGAAGATATAATAAAAAGATTAGAAATTGTTTGTAAAGAAAGTAATCTTGAAATAACACAAGGTGCATTAAATATAATAGCAGTTTTATCTGAGGGAGCAATGAGAGATGCTTTATCAATATTAGAAAGATGTGTTCAAGATGGAGAGAATAAGATTGATGAAGATAAAATAAAAGATTTAATAGGAATACCAAAAATAACTTTTATACATAGTATCACTAGTGCTATTATTGAATATGATATAGATAAAGCACTAGAAAATATAGAAGAAATATTAAATCAAGGAAAAGATTTAAATAATTTTCTATGGGAAATTATTAAATATGTAAAAGATATTTTAGTATATAAGTCATCTGGAAAGGTGGATTTATATAACGAAGAAGAAGTTGAAAATATAAAAAATATCGCTAATAATATCACAAAAGAAAGATTAATTAATTTAATTTATGAGTTATCAAATCTAGAAAATGATATGAAATGGTCAACACAAAAAACTATAGTGTTTCAAGCTGGAATTATTAAATTATGTTGTAAAGAAATAGGAAATAGTACTAATATAGAAGAAAGAGTTGAAAAAATAGAAAAATTTTTGAAATCTGGAAAAGCTACTACACAAGTGGCTGCACAAGTTGTAAATGCAATTCCAGTAAATAAAAATTTTGTAAATATACAAAATGAAGTAAATAATACAAATGAAAATACTAAAAAAGTAATAGCTACCAATATTAAAAGTAGTACTATTAGTAATAGTGATACCAAAAATTATTCAAAAGACTTAAGTAAAAGTTGGCCTAAAATAATAAATGATTTAAAGCAAAATGGTAAAATAGTATTATATACTAATTTAATAAATACAAAAGTTGAGCAAATAGATGATAATGTAGTTGAGATTAGATTTCAAAAAGGAATAACAGCATTTGGAAAGACTATTTTAGAGAAGCAAGACAATATTAAAGAGCTAACTAATTTAGTTTCAATTGCATGTGGAAAAGATATGCAAATAAGATATATATCTGATATAAAGAATCAAGTAGCCTCACATACACCAGAAGATGATATACAAAAATTGGCAAATGATTCTAATATACCATTTAATATAATAGATTAAATATAAGGAGGAATTTATAATGTCAAAAAGAGGAGGATTCCCAGGAGGAATGGGAGGATTCGGAGGAATGAATATAAACAATTTAATGAAAGAAGCAAAAAAAATGCAAGCAGAAATGCAAAAATCACAAGAAGAACTAGCAACAAAGGAATTTGATGCAACAGCTGGTGGTGGAGCAATATCTGTAAAAGTTACAGGAGAGAAAGTAATAAAAGAAATAAAAATTAAACCAGATGTAGTTGACCCAGAAGATGTAGAAATGTTAGAAGATTTAATTTTAACATGTGTAAATGAGGCATTAAGAAAAGTAGATACTGCACAAAGCCAAGAGCTTGGAAAATTTAATATACCTGGTTTAATGTAAATTTTAGTTATATAATTTAAAATTATATATAGTAATAGAAAGAGAGATTTATCATGTCACTATATTCACCATCAATAGAAAGACTAATTGAAAGTTTTGAGAAACTACCTAGCATAGGTCATAAGACTGCTGCTAGGCTTGCTTTTTATATTTTGAATTGCTCAGAACAAGAGACAAATGAATTTATAAAATCAATAGTAGATGCAAAACAAAATTTAAAATATTGTACTAAATGTTATAATATATCAGATACAGATCCATGTCCAATATGTGCTAGTCCAAAAAGGGACCAAAGTTCTATATGTGTTGTAGAAGATGTTAGAGATATAATTGCTATGGAAAAAACACATGAGTTTAAAGGAGTATATCATGTCCTACATGGTTCAATATCTCCAATGAACGGAATTGGACCAGATGATATAAAAATAAAAGAATTATTATCAAGACTTATGGAAGGACAAGTTAAAGAAGTTATATTGGCAACGAATCCTAGAGTAGAAGGAGAAGCAACTGCAATGTATATATCTAAATTAATAAAACCACTAGGAATTAAGGTGACTAGAATAGCTCATGGAATTCCAGTAGGAGGCGATTTAGAGTATACGGATGAAATTACTTTAATTAAAGCATTAGAAGGCAGGAGAGAAATGTAAAATATTTGTTACCTTTTAATTTATATATTTTTTGAATAAAAAAGAAAAAGAGGAATATTTTTTCAAAAAAAATACAAAATATACTTAATAAATTAAAAAAGGTGATGTTATGAAAAAATTTTTAAAAATATTTGTTATTATATTTTTAATGGTATTATCCACAATTTGTATATTTGTTGTGGATAATAGACAAACAAATACCATTAGTTTAGCAAAAACAAATAGCACATCAGATGTTCAATTATTAGCAAGAGCTATAAATGGTGAAGCAAGAGGAGAACCTTATGAAGGACAAGTTGCTGTTGGAGCAGTTATTTTAAATAGAGTTAAAGATTCTAGATTTCCTAATTCTATTTCAGGAGTTATATATCAATCAGGAGCTTTTACAGCTGTATCAGATGGGCAGATAAATGTACCAATAGATGAAGGTTCAACAGTTTATAAAGCTGCCCAAGATGCAATGAGTGGTTGGGATCCGACTTCAGGATGTGTATATTATTTTAATCCATCAACAGCTACAAATAAATGGATTTGGTCTAGACCATTAGTAAAAACAATAGGAAAACATAGATTTTGTAAATAAATAAAAAGAAAGGATGATTTTTATGAGTGGATGGATAGAAAGATTAAAAAAAGCACATATGTTAAGTATAATTACAATATTTTTAGTTATAATATTGTGCTTAATAGCTGTGCTTATAAATAAGCAAGAAGAAGCCAAACAAGCTTCAGAAAACTCATACAATATGGCATTTTATGAATTAGTGGATTATGTACAAAATGTAGAAACATTTCTTGCTAAATCTTTAATTTCAAGTACACCAGAACATGGAGCAGAAACTTTAACAAATGTATGGAGAGAAGCAAATTTAGCACAAGCTTATCTTTCTAGATTACCAATAGAGAGTCAAGAACTGGAAAATACAGAAAAGTTTTTAAATCAAGTTAGTGATTATAGTTACTCATTGTCAAGAAAAAATATTTATAATGAGAGCTTATCAGATGATGATTTAAATAATTTAAAGACTTTGCATTCATATAGTGTTGAGTTGGAAAATACTTTAAATCAATTGTCAGATGATATAAATCAAGGAAGAATTAAATGGAATGAACTTACTAATAAAGGACAAACGACCTTTGCACAACAAGTAAGTACTAGCTCTTTAGATGGATTTAGTAATTTAGAAGAAAATTTTCATGAATATTCAGGGTTGATATATGATGGGGCATTTTCAGAGCACATAACAAGTGTCGAGAAGAAAGGATTAACAGGAGAAGATATAAATGAAGAAACAGCAAAACAAAAAGTTATTGAATTTATAGGTAATAAAGATATAAAAGAAATAGAAAGTTTAGGATATGCAGAAAATGCAGTAATTCCTCAATATAATTTTAGTGTAAAAACAAATTCAGAAGAAAATGTTAATATTTCAATTTCTAAAACTGGTGGACATATAATATATATGAATTCAAATAGAGATGTTAATACTGAAATAATTTCTCAAGAAGAAGCTAATCAAAAAGGTAAGGAATTTTTAATTAATCATGGATTTGCTGATATGAAAGAAACTTATTATTTGAAACAAGATGGAATTGTTACAATAAATTATGCTTATACTCAAAATAATGTAGTTGTTT
The DNA here is from genome assembly GCA_947628845.1 of uncultured Clostridia bacterium. Lineage (GTDB taxonomy): Bacteria > Bacillota > Clostridia > TANB77 > CAG-508 > CAG-269. The sequence continues at coordinate 5,344 of CANRBK010000004.1, forward strand.
ATTCAGATTTAATTAAAGTAAAAGTAGCTCTAGATAATGGTGAAATATTAGGGATTGAAACAACTGGATATTTAAATAATCATACTCAAAGGGATACTTCTAATGTTAAGATTAGTGCTGAACAGGCAAAAAATAGTTTAAATAAAGATTTAGAAGTTAATTATGAGGGGTTAGCTATAATACCTACAGAGTATAAAACTGAAATTTTATGCTATGAATTTAAGGGAAAGGTTGAAGATAAGGATTTTTTAGTTTATATAAATGCTACAAATGGGAGAGAAGAAGATATTTTAATGATTATAAATACTCCTAATGGAACATTAACAATGTAAAAAAGTGGGGAAAGGAAAAAATATTCCAATCCCCCTCTTTTTATGTTGAGCATTTGCCATAGAAGTATAAGTATCTTTTTGAAAGTTAACTATTCATTGCGTTCAAAAAGAAATTTTAATATAAAAAATCGAGCCTCTTTCACTCAGGCTAAAATGATTACTAATATATTCTTTTAAATGAAACGACGAATGTGCCGTGGAATGGCTGTAGAAATTCTAAATAAAATCAATTAGGGAATCTCGTTACACGAGGGCGCTGATTGATTTTATCTAGAATTTCTAGGACATGTATCAAGCCGAGGAGTGTAAAGCAAAAGAATATATTAGTAATCATTTTTCCGTGAACATCCCTCAATTTTTTATATAAGAATTTCTACTTTTTCACTTCAATCAAACGTTAACTTTCAAAAAGATACTTATACTTCTATGGCAAAGGCTCAGTATCAAAAAAGGGAAAATGTTTTCCCTTTTAATGTCTTTTATATGTATCTCTTGAAAGAACTTCTGTGCTAATAATATTACCATTCTTTTTTAAAGTCTTATAAGCTTCAGAATATATATAATTTAAAGTTGTACCAGTTATCTTAGAAGAAACTTCTACTTCATAATCATTTGCGGATTTTAAACCATAAATTTGAAAACTAGCAATTCCATTTGAAACAGAACAAACTAATTTAATAGGATACTCACGATTATTTTTAAATTGAAAATCAATATTTCCATAAACAACAGTTGCATCTCTACTTGCATTTGCATACGAAGGTACAAATTGATGGTTACTTCTTTGTAGGACTTCTAAATTTGCATATAATACAGCATTATAAAGAGTTGTAGTAATTTGACAAATTCCTCCTCCAATACCATTTTCAACTTTACCACTTACATATATAGGAGCTTCTTTATATCCAGCTTCTATTGTTCTTTCACCAACAATTTTATTATATGAAAATATTTCTCCAGGCATTAAGACCATTCCATTTATTTTATTAGCTGCTAAAATTAAATTTGTTGTACGATTTTTATTACTTGCAGCATATTTTGTTGAAAATTGAGATAATAAATCTGGAAATGCTTCTATCCCTATCATATTTGTAGTAACATTAGGGTATAATATTTTTAATGGGATAGTATATTCTTTATTATCATCTTTTAATAAATTTTTAGCTTCGTCAATAGAAATCGCAAAGTCTACGCCATTTTCGCTTGGAACAATACTATATGGATTTTGTACATAAGAAGCATTTACTGGTTCTTTATGTATTTCATTATAAATATCGTCTATGTTTATTTCTCCTGGAGAACTTTCTTCAACTAACAATTCTATTGCATTATTTTTAACATTTAAATTATAAATATTATCTTTTATAGAATTTGCTGTTTCATCTATTTTTATTACACAACCTTTTGAACCTTTTGTAATAATTAAATTAGTATCTTCAATATAGTAGCTATTTTCAGTAACTTTATCTGGTAATTTTGCTGAAATATCTTGTAAATAATACGCTAATTGATTATCATCAATTGAAAAACCGTGGTTCTATATTAATCTTTGAAAATAATGATTTTATGCTTGTAAAATTATTTTCTAATATATTTCCATTTTTGCCTATTTGATATGCCATTTCAACAGCTTCATCAACATTAAAATATATTGATAATTGTGATGATGAAAGTGATGTTTCAAAATCCTCATGTTTTAATGTAATTTCTTCAGGAATTGAAGAATTTATGTATTCTGATACTTTTTCTTTAGCTTCCTCCCTTGAAAGTCCAGAAACATTAACACCTTTTATATAAACACCAGATATTATATTTTTAGTATTTGTATTTATTAAACAAAAAATGCAAAAACAAATTAATATAATTAATATAAAAATAAAAGAGATATATAATGAAATTATTAAAACATCAGAATTCTTTTTGTATTCGTATTTATTTTCTATAGATGAACTTATTTCTTCTTTTGTTATTGTTAAATTATCTTTTTCTTTTACTTCCATAATTACTCCTTATTTATATAGTATATCACGATTTGGAAAATTTTACTACTACAAATTTTATTAAAAACACATAAAATTGCCAAAATAATAATATTTTTTTTGTTAATAATAATATTGATAAAACTTAAATAAGGTTTATCAGAAGGAGGATGTTATGTCTAGAAATAGTAAATTAATATCTGAAAATTTAAGAGAAGAAATTGCTAAAGAATTAGGTGTTTATGATCAAGTAAAAAAAGATGGTGGTAGCTGGGCAGGTGTATCATCAAGAGATTGTGGTAATATAGTTACAAAAGCAATAGAAATAGCAAATCGTTCAGTAGAAAATAAATAGTGAATTTTAGCAATATTAAACCAAAGCTATTAAATGTTTATTCATTTGATAGCTTTTTTTAAATTTTAATTGCCAAATAAAAAAAAAAAGCATATAATCTATCAAGAATAAAATGAGGTGATTAAATGAAAGTAAAAGAAATAATACAAGCAACTAAAGGAGAACTAATACAAGGAAATTTAGAAGATAATTGTGAAAATTTTTCTAAAGATACAAGAATAATAAATCAAGGTGATACATATATAGGTATCAAAGGAGAAAATTTTGATGGAAATTTACTTTGGGAGGAATCACTAAAAAAAGGTGCAAAAACTGTAATTTTACAAGGTATTGATTTTGAAAAACAAATTTTAGAATTATATAAAGATAAAAATATAATTAAGGTGAAAGATACTATTAAAGCAATAGCAGATATAGCACTATATAAAAGAAATTTATATGGAAATGATTTTCCAATTGTTGGAATAACAGGTAGTGTGGGAAAGACAAGTACAAAAGATATAATTGCAAGTGTATTATCTCAAAAATATAAAACATTAAAAACGCAAGGAAATTATAATAATACAATAGGAGTACCATTTACAATTTTTAACTTAAAAGATCATGAAGCTGCTGTAATTGAGATGGGTATGGATCAATTAGGACAAATAAGTAAGCTTACTAAAATAGCTAGACCAAAGATATCGGTTATTACTAATATTGGAACATCACATATTGGAAATTTAGGTTCAAGAGAAAATATATTAAAAGCTAAATTAGAAATATTAGAAGGAATGGATAAAAAAGTATTAGTAATAAATAATGACAATGATTTATTGCATGATTTTTATTTAAAAAATAAAGATATAGAGATGTATACATATGGAATTAATAATAAATCTGATGTTATGGCAGAAGATATTATTTTAAATAATAACGAAAGTGAATTTACATGTAATTTTAAAGGAAAAAAATTTAAAGTAAAAGTCCCAGTTGGAGGAACACATTTTGTATATAATGCATTATGCGCTGCAATTGTAGGTGATTTATTAGGTTTAACAATTGAACAAATACAAAAAGGAATAGAAACATTTGAATTAACTAAAAAAAGAATGGATATTACACAACTTGATAATGGAGTAACAATAATAAATGATAGCTATAACGCAAGTTTAGAGTCAATGCAAGCATCACTAAAATATTTGAGTGGCTTAGATAATAATAGAAAAATTGCAGTTTTAGGAGATATGCTTGAATTGGGGGATTATTCAAAAGAACTTCACGAAAGAGTAGGAGAAGAAGTTGTAAAAAATAATATAGATTTATTACTTTGCTATGGAGAAAATGCAAGATTTATTGCGGAATCAGCTGGAAAACATGGAATGGAAAAAAATAATATATATTATTTTGAAGAAAAAAAGGATTTAGAAAAATTTATAAAACAGATTTGGGAATCTGGAGATGCTATTTTATTTAAAGCATCAAATGGAATGAAGTTTTTTGAAATAGTAGAAAAATTATAATTTTTAAGAAAGGATAATTTTGTATGGAAAAATTAAAAATAGGAGTTATATTTGGAGGAATGTCAACGGAAAACGAGGTGTCTTGTGTTTCTGCAAATTCAGTAATTAAAAATCTTGATAGGTCTAAATATGATATTTATCCTATATATATAAGTAAAATAGGGGAATGGTTTAAAGTTACTAATATTATTGAAAATAAGAAAATTCTTATTGATAATATAGTAGAGGTTTTAAAATCATTAGATGTTGTTTTTCCAGTATTACATGGATTATATGGAGAAGATGGTACAATACAAGGCTTTTTAAAACTTTTGAAAATACCTTATGTAGGATGTGGAGTGTTAGCATCTTCAATAGGAATGGATAAAGTTTATACAAAAATTGTTTTTGAAAAGGCAGGAATAAACCAAACAAAACATATATATTTAAGAAAAAAGAATGATAATTATATTTATGTAGATGAAAAATTTAATGAAAAAGTATTAGAGTTGCATGATATAACTAAAATTATAATAGAAAAATTGAAATTTCCTATGTTCATTAAACCTTCAAATTCTGGATCAAGTGTAGGAATTAGTAAAGCAAATAATCTAGAAGAATTACAAAAAGCAATAATTGAGGCGTCAAAATATGATAAAAAGATATTAATAGAAGAAGGAATTATAGGTAGGGAAGTAGAATGTGCAGTTTTGGGAAATGAAAATGTGATAAGCTCATGCATAGGTGAAGTAAAATCAGCTGATGAATTTTATAGTTATGATGCTAAATATAATAATCAAGAATCAAAGACTATAATTCCGGCAGAAATTTCTGAAAGTAAATCAAAAGAAATACAAGAATTGGCAATTAAAGCTTTTAAAGCTATTGATGGAAAAGGGCTTTCTAGAGTAGACTTTTTTATAGAAAAAGATACAGAAAAAGTGTATATAAATGAAATAAATACTTTACCAGGTTTTACAAATATTAGTATGTATCCAAAGCTTTTTGAACAAATAGGAATACCATATTCATTGTTATTAGATAAATTGATAGAATTAGCATCTGTATAGAAATTTTATAAAAAAATCCATTAAAATATATGGATTTTTTTATATTTTATGTTATAATATAGCTACCTTTTGGGAGAGGATGTTAAATGAAATATAAAGATTATTATAAATTACTAGAATTAGAAACAAGTAAAGTTTCAATAGAAGAAGTAAAATCGGCATATAGAGCTGTTGCAAAGAAATATCATCCAGATTTAAATATAGGAGATATTTTAGCAGAGGAAAGAATAAAAGATATAAATGAAGCATATAGAATATTATCTACACCGTCTACAAAAAGAAAATATGATAGAATATGGAATTCTCATAATAATGTAAAAAATTCTAAAAAATTTACAGGGCAGAACATATTTAATATATTTTTGGGAAATATACCAAAAAAACAAGCTACTGATAATAGATATAGAAAAATTTCTATTAAAGGGGAGAATATTGAAACAGAAATAAAGGTAAGTTTAGAAGATGCTTTTTATGGAGCAGAGAAGAAAATATCTTTAAAAACTATTGAAGGAAAAACAAAAACTTTCTCCGTAAAAATTCCAGAAGGAATAAGAGATGGAGAAAAAATAAGATTAATTGGACAAGGGAAAAAAGGAATTAATGGCGGAAAAAATGGGGATTTATTTATAAAAATAGATATAGAAAAAAATAAAGTATTTAAATTATATGGAAGTGATTTATGTACAGATTTAAAACTTTCGCCATGGGAAGCAGCTTTAGGAGCTAGAGTTAATATTAGGACAATAGATGGAGAAACTAAGGTATATATACCACAAGGAATACAAAGTGGGGAAAAAGTAAAAATACCAAATAAAGGCTATAAGGATGGAAAAGGTAGTAGAGGAGATTTAATAGCAGAAGTAAAGATAATGGTACCTAAAAGTTTAGAATTAGATGAAAAAGAAATGTTTGAAAAATTAAGAGAAATGTCAAGATTTGATCCAAGACATGATTAAATAAAAATTTACATAAAATAATATTGACAAAAGCCCAGAAATTAGGTATAATTATTAATAGTGATATAACAAAAGACGAGCTATGGATTGAATCATAGAAATGAGGTGAAAAAATGGATAATATACAAGGAAAACACTTTAGTATAACAGATCCTAAAGGAGTAAACACTATTATTTATCAAGTAAATAAAACAGAAAAAGAGTATTTAGATGAATATCCAAAATATACAGTAGAGAGACTAGATCATATAGAAGAAATAAGAGGAGATTTTAATAAGAAGACCTTTTATGTTGAAAATCCATCAAAAAATGGAAATAAATTAGTTATATTATCTTTTGGGCAAGATAAGGTTGTTATTAATAATGGAATATTAATAAATGATGAAGTTAAAATTACTAAAAAACCAACGCCATTTAAATTTACAGCTTTATATTCAGAAGATGCGAGTGAATACAAAGAATTTAAGTATACACCAAATTTAAAAAGGCCTATATCAATTATAGATCCAGAGACCACAGAAGAAATAAAACCTACTTTGTATTTTGATGAAAAAACAAATGAGGTTAAAGGTAAATGTAAATTAAAACCATATAAATCTTATTTCGCATTTGAAATAAGAGATAGCGAATAAGGAGGAGAAGCCAAATGGCAAAAAAATCGAAGGATGTTAAAACTAGACCAGCAGGGATAAATGATGACTTTAAGGTTGAATCAATAGAAATGCAAGAAATATTTAAAGATGATAGATATGTCTTAGTATCAAATAAAAGTGCAAGCGTTCAAAATTTAAGTACACAATTGGTAGAAGGAATGTCTATTAAAGCACAAGATGGAATAGATTATGACAAAATAACTGAATTTAAAGAAAGAAAAGCAAAGATATTAGAGAAAAATAATAAAGATAGATTAAAAAGAGTTGAAGATAAAAAAGTTAAAGATGAAGAACAAGAAATTATATAATAATACTAAAGATAGTAGGTGAAAAGGATATGAATTATAAAATACAAGGTGCGATAAGAAGAAATAGAAGTAAGTTTATAGTGTGCGCAATACTATGGATAGTTTTAACTATAGTATTAGTTGCACCTTTTTCGTTTAGTGTAACTCAAGCAAAAATAAATGGTAATTTTTCGTTTAATATATTTATAGAAAATATAGCTCCAAATATAATAAATCCATTTGGAAGTATTATAGGGATTTTTTCTACACAAGGAGGATTGCATAATTTTATTTCAGTTTTAATAGGATTTACTATAATATTTTTATTAGCATTCTTTATTGGATTTGCAAAATCTGCACCAAAAAATGAATATACAGATTTTGAACATGGATCAAGCGATTGGAGTCAAAGAGGTGAACAATATCAAGTATTAAGTAGAAATAAAGGAATTATTTTAGCAGAGGACAATTATTTGCCACTTGATAAAAGAGGTAATGTAAATGTTTTAGTAGTTGGACGGATCAGGTTCTGGTAAATCTGCATCATATTCAATACCAAATGCATATCAATGTTTGGGATCTTATGTATTTACTGATCCTAAAGGTGAGCTTTATGATAAAACGGCAGGATATTTAAGAGAACATGGATATGATATAAAAATATTAAATTTAGTAAGGCCTCAGCTTAGTGATGGATATAATCCATTAATGCATATTTCATCAGAATTGGATGTTGATGTTATTGCTAATACTGTTGTAAAAGGACAAAAAACAGAGAGTGGATCAGATCCATATTGGGATGATATGGCAGAAATGCTATTAAAAGCATTAATTTATTATTTAATTGCTACAAGGCCAGAGGAAGAACAAAATTTAGCAAGTTGTGCAGAACTTGTAAGAGCAGCAAATAAAAATGGAGGAAGTAACTTGCTTTCTGATTTAATGAGTCAATTACCTTATGATCATCCAGCCAGAATGTATTATAAATCAATTGAAATAGCTCCAGAAAAAACTTATGGATCAATATTAAGTTCTTTACAATCAAAACTTGGTAAATTTGATTCAAAAGAAATTGCAGAGCTTACATCAACAGATACAATAGATTTTGATGAGATAGGAAGCAAAAAGACGGCAGTATATGTAATATCATCAGATACACATACAGCTTATGACTTTTTACTTACAATCTTTTTCTCACAAATGATACAACAATTATATGATTATGCAGATAAAAATGGTGGAGCATTAAAAGAAAAAACATATTTTATATTAGATGAGTTTGCAAATATTGGAAAAATACCTGATTTCGATAAAAAGATTTCAACATCAAGAAGTAGAGGAATATCATTTAGTGTTATTTTACAAAATATAGATCAATTAGAAGCAGTTTATGAAAAATCTTATGAAACTATAATGGGTAACTGCGATACACATGTATTCCTAGGAAGTAACTCATTTAAAACAGTTGAATATTTTTCAAAGGCACTTGGAGAAAAGACAATAGGGAGAGATAGTATATCAGTAAATAAAGATAGACAAAACCATAGAACTGGAAAAAGTGTTTCAGATAGTGTAATGGCTAGAGCACTAATGACTCCAGATGAATTAAGAAGAATGGATAATGATTTATGTATTATTTATGAAAAAGGAATAAAACCTGTAAAAGCGTCAAAATTTTATTATTTTAAACATCCAATGGCTAGAGAGTTAGAGAGATATTCTATTAATCATAATGATATTGAAAAAATAGATAGAGGAGCATGGAGAAAGTTTAACCCATACAATCCTTATACTGAAGATAAAGAGGATAAAGAGATAAATAATTTAGATATAGAATCTTTAGATGATCTATTTGATGATATAGATAAAGCCAAAGAGAAAAGTGATATTCCAAAAGCAAATGAAAATATGGAGAAAAAAAATGAAACTTTAGATATATTGGATTTGGATTTAAATTCAGAGGAAAATGCTCCTATTCTTCCACTAGAAGATGAAGATACTTATGATTTACAGAAAGAATTAGAGGCAAAATTTGATGAATTATTTGGACCATTTGATGAAAACTAAATGAAAAAATAAAGGTTACATTTAATGTAGCCTTTATTTCTTTTTTAAAATTTTAATAATTGCTTGATTTTTAGATAAAGATAATGTATAAATATAATAGTAAAGTGTCAAAATATGGAGGAAAAAATATGAAATTTGTACATATTGCTGATATGCATTTTGATAGTCCTTTTGTCAATCTTTCAGATAAAGACACATTAGGAGATTTAAGAAGATTAGATCAAAGAAAAGCATTAAAAAAAGTAATAGATTATATAAAATACAATAAAATACCATATTTATTTATTTCAGGAGATTTATATGAGCAAAAATATATAAAAAAATCAACAATAGAATATATAAATGATTTATTTAAACAAATTCCAGAAACAGATATATTTATTGCACCTGGAAATCATGATCCATATATAAAAAATTCATATTATAATAAATTCAAATGGTGTAAAAATGTAAAAATATTTGGTTCAGATATTGAAAAAGTAGAAACAGAAAATGCAGATATATATGGTTTTGGATTTAGTGAATTTTATTGTGTAGATAGTGGAATACAAAAAATAGAAATTAAAAATAAAGAAAAATTAAATATTTTAGTAATTCATGGTTCATTAGAAGGAGGAAACATTGAAGATAATGAGTATAATCCATTATCGAAAAAAATACTAAAAGAAAAAGGATTTGATTATGTAGCTTTAGGGCATATACACAAATTGGATTATGATACAGAAGAAAATCAAAGAATTGTATATCCAGGCTCAACTATTTCATTAGGCTTTGATGAGCTTGGTAAACATGGAATGATTGTAGGAGACTTAACAAAGTATGGAATAAATTTAAGATTTTTACCTATTGATGAAACTGAATTTAAATTAAAGGAAATTGATGTGACAAATATTCATTATAAGGAAGAATTGATAGAAAAAATAGATGATTTAGAATTTGAAAAAAATAATTTGGTAGAACTTATTTTAGTTGGAAGAAGAAATTTTGAGATTGATAAATATGAATTATATAAATTAATATCTAATCCCAAAATAATTAAAATAAAAAATAAAACGAAAATAAATTATGAATTAGATAAAATGGCAAATGAAAATACATTAAAGGGATTATTCGCAAAAGAAATGATGCAAAAGCTTAATGAAAAAAATTTATCTGATGAGGATAAACAAATAATAGAAAAAGCAATAGAAATTGGATTAGATGCATTAGAATAATAAAAAACAATAGAAAAAGTTTGATATAGGTTGAAGGAGAAAAAAATTGAAAATAAATAAAATAAAAATAAATTCTTACGGAAAATTAAAGGAAAAAGAAATTGAATTTAAAAAAGGAATAAATATAGTGTATGGTCATAATGAAGCAGGTAAATCTACATTAATTAATTTTATTATTAATTCTTTTTATGGAATTTCTAAAAATAAAAGAGGTAAAGAGATTTCGGATTATGATAAATATAAACCTTGGTTAGGAGAAGATTTTTCTGGAAAAGTAGAATATGAATTGGATAATAAACAAAAATTTGAAATATATAGAGATTTTAATAAGAAAAATCCAAAAATATATAATGAAAATATGGAAGATATTTCAAAGCAGTTTAATATAGATAAAAATAAAGGAAATGAATTTTTTTATGAACAAACAAAAATAGATGAAGATTTATTTTTATCTACTTTAGCTATAAATCAAAATGAAGTAAAATTAGAAAGTCCAGCTCAAAATTTTTTAATACAAAAAATTGCTAACTTAGCACAAACTGGAGATGATAGTGTATCTTTTAAAAGAATTATAGATAGAATAAATAGAAGACAATTAGATGAAATAGGAACTGATAGGTCAAGAGAAAAGCCTATTAATATATTAGAAAGAAATATACAAGAATTAAAAACTGAAAAACAAAAATTAGATAAATATGTTAATTTAAAATATGAATTTGATGAAGAAGAAAAATTTTTATATGATAAAATACAAAGTCTGGAATATGAAAATAATTTTTTAAGAGAAAAAAAATTATTAAGTGAAAATGAAAAAATAGAAAATGAAAAAATAAAAATAAAAGAAAATTTAATAAAAACAAATTCAGAAAATTTAAATGTATTAAATGAAAAAATAAAAAAATTAATAAATAAAAATGATAGTGTTTATGAAAAAAATTTTAAAATAAAAGAAATAGAAAAATATAAATTAAAAAAATTAAAAATATTTTTAATTTTTATTTTTATAATTTTAATAATAATGAATATTTTACAATTTATTTATTTAAAGGATACAAAAATTAGATATACGTTTCTTCTTACAATACCAACGTTTTTGGTATTATATTTATTTTTAATGTTATATAAAAATCATAAAATAAAAAGTAAAGAAAAAATAGAAAAAAATGATGCGAAAAAAATAAATATAGAATTAACAAGTTTAGAAAATGAAAGAAAAATAATAAATGATAATGTAAATAATTTAAAAAAAGAATTAGAAGAAATAAAAAATGAATATATTAAGAAAAATAAATTTGAAAATGAAAAAATAAAAAATAAATATAAAAATAAAATAGAAGAAGAAAAAATAAATAATATTATTGAGATAAAGGACTTAAAAAATATAAATTTAGAAATTGAGCAAAAACAAAAAATAATAGATGATAGAAAATTGGAATTACGATATTTAGATTTAGATAAAAGGAATGTTGATGAACAATTAGATAATTTATCAAAAATAGAAGAAGATTTATTGAATAATAATGAAAAATTGTCAAATTTAAATAATATAAATAAAAGTATGAATTTAGCAAAAGAAGTTTTAGCAAAAAGTTATGAAAAGATGAAAAATTCAGTAACACCTAAAGTTACAGAAAATTTATCTAATAATATTTCTAAAATAACAGATGGGAAATATAATAAAGCCATAATAAATGAAGATGATGGATTAATAGTTGAGCTAGAAAATAGTGATTATGTTTCAGTAAATAGATTGAGTATTGGAACAATTGACCAATTATATTTATCTTTAAGACTTTCAATGATAGATGAATTATCAGAAGAAAAAGTGCCAATTTTATTAGATGAGACATTTGCTTTTTATGATGATGAAAGATTAAAAAATATTTTATTATTTTTAAATAATGAATTTTCTAATAGACAAATTATTCTTTTTACTTGTACTAATAGAGAAAAAGAAATATTAAAAGGTACTGATGTTGAATTTAATTATATTTCTTTATAAGTAACTATTTGATATTTTACTTGTAAATATAGCTTAATTGTAGTATAATATTAAAAGTTATTTTGAAAAGGAGAATATTTATGTTTGAAAAGTTAGAAGCCGTAGAAAAAAGATATGAAGAATTGACAAAAATGATAAGTGATCCAGAAATAATATCTAATCAATCAGAATGGCAAAAGTTAATGAAAGAGCATTCAAGTATAGAAGACGTAGTTTTAAAATTTAAAGAATATAAAAAAATAAAAGAATCAATGGATGAAGCTAAAGAAATGATGGAAGACAAAGAATTAAAAGAATTAGCTGAGGCAGAATATTATGAATCAAAAGAACAATTGCCAAAAATAGAAGAAGAATTAAAATTATTATTAATACCAAAAGATCCTGATGATGATAAGAATATTATTTGTGAAATTAGAGCTGGGGCAGGTGGAGAAGAAGCAGCTTTATTTGCGGGAACATTATTTAGAATGTATACTATGTATGCAGAAACAAAACATTGGAAAGTAGAAGTATTAAATGAAAATGAAACAGGGTTAGGCGGATATAAAGAAATAACATTTATGATTACAGGAAAAGGTGTATATAGTAGATTAAAATTCGAAAGTGGAGTACATAGAGTACAAAGAGTTCCAGATACAGAAAGTAGTGGTAGAATTCATACTTCAACTGCTACGGTAGCTGTACTTCCAGTTGTCGAAGATGTAGAAATAGAAATTAATCCAGCAGATATAAAGATGGAGGTTTTCCGTTCTTCTGGTGCGGGGGGACAACATATAAACAAAACATCTTCAGCCGTAAGGCTTATACATGAACCAACAGGAATTGTTGTTGAATGCCAAACAGAAAGATCTCAATTCCAAAATAGAGATAATGCAATGAGAATGCTTAGAACAAAGCTTTATGAAATAGAAAAACAAAAACAAGATAGTGAAGTAGCAAATGCAAGAAAATCTCAAGTTGGTTCTGGAGATAGAAGCGAAAAAATCAGAACATATAATTATCCTCAAGGAAGAATTACTGATCACAGAATTGGAATGAGTATTTATCAAATGGAAAATTTCTTAAATGGAAATTTAGATGAAATGATAGATAATTTAATAGCTGCAGATAGAGCAGAAAGATTAAAGGGAGAAGATGAATAAAATAAAACTCTTTAAAATATATTTAAATAAAATATATTTTAAGGAGTTTTTTTGATGAATGAAATTTTAAGAACAACATTATTAGGATTATTTTTTGGTACATTTGGAACTACATTAGGTGGAATCTTAGGGGTAGTAATAAAAAAGAATTCGAATAAATTTTTAAGTTTTATATTATCATTTGCTTCGGGACTAATGATGGCGGTAATATGTTTTGATTTAATTCCTGAGGCTTTAGAGATTAGCAATATTTATAGTGTAATTTTAGGAGTATTATTTGGAATTATTGCAATGATTTTCTGTGATGTATTTGTACAAAATAAATTTAGTAAAAAAGAAAAGGAATATAGCCATAATAATGATCTATTAAGAACAGGGATAATTGTTTCAATAGGATTAGCAATTCACAATTTTCCTGAAGGCTTAGCTATAGGTTCTGGCTTTGAAGCGTCATTAAGACTGGGTCTAGGTTTAGCTATTGCAATTTGCTTACATGATATACCAGAAGGTATATCAATGGCAGTTCCTATGAAAAATGGCGGAATGAATAAAGTAAAAGTTATCTTTTATGTTATTTTATCAGGAATAACTACAGGAATAGGTGCATTTTTTGGAGCAATTGTTGGATCAATATCACAAGCTGTAATTGCAGTTTGCCTAAGCTTTGCAGCAGGTGCAATGTTATATATTGTTTCTGGTGAATTAATTCCTGAATCAAATAAATTATATAAAGGAAGAATGAGTGCAATTGGAAATATGATAGGATTTATAATTGGAATTTTTGCAACAAAACTATAGCGAAAAAATGTTTGAAAAAACTTTTAAATTCTATTGACTTTTAATATAGGAAATTATATAATTGGTCGAGAAAATAAAAGTCAAAAGAATAGGAGAAAAAGATGCAAAATATATTAGAAGGATTAAATGATAAACAATATGAAGCAGTACAAAATACAGAGGGACCTTGTTTGGTTATAGCAGGGGCAGGAAGTGGAAAAACAAAAGTATTAACACACAAAATAGCTTATTTAATACAAGAAAAAGGAGTATTACCTTGGAATATTTTAGCAATTACATTTACAAATAAAGCAGCAAATGAAATGAAAGAAAGAATTGCAAATTTAGTGGGTGATGTTGCAAAAGATATATGGATGGGAACATTTCACTCTATATGTGTCCGTATATTAAGAAGATTTATAGATAGAATTGGTTTTGATTCATCATTTATTATATTTGATACATCTGATCAAAGAACTTTAATAAAATCATGTATAAAAAGTGTAGGCTTAGATGATAAATTATATACGGATAGGAGCGTTTTATCAGAAATAAGTAATGCAAAAAATGAAATGCTTGAACCAGAGCAATATGCTGTTAAAGCAAATGGGGATTATAGAAAAGAAAAAATAGCATTAGTTTATGAATTATATCAAAAAAGATTAAAAGAAAATAATGCATTAGATTTTGATGATATTATAAATTATACTATAAAAATTTTAATGGATAATCCAGATATATTAGATTACTATTCAGATAAATTTAAATATGTTTTAGTAGATGAATATCAAGATACAAATAAATCACAATTTACATTAGTTACTTTATTAGCATCAAAAAATGGAAATATAACAGTAGTTGGAGATAATGACCAAGGGATATATAGCTTTCGAGGTGCGGATATTTCTAATATTTTAAATTTTGAAAAAGATTTTCCAGGAACTAAAATAATAAAATTAGAGCAAAATTATAGATGTACAGGAAATATTTTGAAAGTTGCTAATTCCGTAATAAAAAATAATGAAGTAACTTATAAAAAAATATTATGGACAGAAAATGATATAGGAAAATTACCTCGAGTATATTCAGCAAGTAACGAATATGATGAAGGAACATATATAGCAGAACAAATTGAACATTTAAGAAGGGAAGAATATTATAAATATTCGGATTTCTCAATTTTATATAGAATTAATACACAATCAAGAGCTATAGAGGATATTTTAAGAAGGGAAAATATACCATATAAAATTATAGGTGGACAAAAATTCTATGAAAGAAAAGAAATAAAAGATATTATTTCATATTTAAGGTTAATACAAAATGTATCAGATAATTTGAGCTTAAAAAGGGTAATAAATGAACCTAAGAGAGGGATAGGAAAAACTAGCTTAGATAAAGTTGAAGAAATATCAAATAATAGTGGAATTTCTATGTATGAAATAATTAAAAATTCAGATCAATATGGTTTAAATAGAGTTTTTGTAAATTCTAGAGAGTTTATAAATTGCATAGAGGAATTAAAAGCAAAAAAAGATAATATGAAAATATCAGAATTAATTAAGGATACACTTAGTAAATCTGGATATATTAAATCATTAGAAAATGAAAATACTATTGAAGCTGAAAATAGAATAGAAAATTTAAATGAATTTTTAACAGTAGCAATAGAATTCGAAGAAGAATTTGTAGATAACAAGTTAAGCGATTTTTTAGAAGGAATAACCTTATCTAGTGATATTGATGAAATGGAAGAAACAGAAGATGCAGTAACACTTATGACATTACATAGTGCAAAAGGTTTGGAATTTCCAGTTGTATTTTTAGTCGGATTAGAAGAAGGAATTTTTCCAGGCTATAAATCAATATCAGAACAAAAAGAGCTAGAAGAAGAAAGACGTTTATGTTATGTAGGAATTACCAGAGCAAAAGAAAACTTATTTTTAACATTTAGTAAACAACGTACAATATTTGGATCTACTAGTTGTAATCAAGTCTCAAGATTTTTAAAAGAGATACCAAGTGAATTGCTAGATGGTTATGATGAAGCATTAGGAGATAGGCAAGAAAATGATATTTTTGAAGATTCAAAATATAGTTGGACTTATGGAAGAAAAAGTAATGAAAATATTAAAACTTATAAATTTGATAAACAACCATCAATTGTTGCAGCATCAAATAATAGTGGATTTATGTTTAGAACTGCAGAGAGCTTTTTAAATTCTCTAAGCAAAAAGTCTAGTGATAATGATGTTGATTTATCTAAATACAAGGTAGGAGTAAGAATTTTTCACAAAAAGTTTGGAGAAGGTTTAATTAGTAATGTTGAACCTGAAGGAGAAGATTTAAAAGTTGATATTCAATTTGATAAGGTTGGACATAAACGTTTAATGGCAAAATTTGCTAATCTAGAAATAATATAGAGTATTAAGAAGGTAATTTTATATAATTATCTTCTTTTATTTAAATGTATGTATAAAGAGTTAAAAATTGAAAATAATAAATAAATAAAATAAAAATGGAAAGGAAGTATAAAAATGGCAGATTTAAATCAAATGGAATTGCAACATCTAAGACATCTAATAGGAGAACACGAGACTATATATCAAAAATTAAACACATATTCATCACAAGCAGTAGATCCACAAATAAAGCAAATATTTACAAAAGCAGCTCAAGATAGTTTAAATACAAAACAAAAATTAATGACTTTTTTAAATAATTAATTTAGCAGACAAAATTTTGAATAGCGATGAACGTAGCTAAGCAAAGTGAAAGGAGGAAAAATAATGGACGAAAAAACTATGGTAAATGATATTTTATCAGGAATTAAATCGGATTTAACAGCTTACCAAACGGCTATTTCCGAAGCAGAAAATATGAATTTAAGACAAGCGTTTCAACAAATAAGAAACAATGATGAAAGTTTTCAATATGAACTTTTTAAAATAGCACAAGCAAAAGGGTATTATAAACCTGCTCAAAAGGCTACACCTACAGAAATTGATACTATAAAAAATGAATTACAACAATAAAAATAAAAACGAGAAATATAAAAATATATTTCTTGTTTTTTTTATATTGTAGGAAAGTTCTCTGAATTTTCTATAATATAAAGCATTCCACTAATAAAAAATTACGGGAATATATATTTAGGCTATTGCAAAAAAATAAAAAAAAGTATAAAATAATGTTATAAAATTTTAAGGAGATTTTGTAATGTTAAAAAAGATATTAATACATACAAGAAAATCAGTAAAATTAGTAGTTTTAATAACAATTACACTTTTAATAGCTTTAGGATTTATAGCATCATTTTATAAAATAAGTTATAGTGTAAATATAGATGGAAAAGTAATAGGATATACAGATAATAAAAGTAAATTACAATCACAAATTAACGAATATATAGAAAATGGTGAAAATGAGAATGCAGCTTTTGTGCAAGTAGAAAGCCTACCAGAATATAATATGTGCTTGGTAAAAAAAGATGTTAGCTCAGATGATAATGAAATTTTTGATGCAATAAAATCTGAAGGTGTAACATATTATAGATATTATGCTATATTAGATAATCAAGAAGAAAAGATATATGTGGCTAATTTTTCAGAGGCAGAGGCAATAGTAAATAATTTGAAAGAGCAAAGTAGCTCAAATATAGATAATATAACAATTGCAGAAAAATATGAAACTGAATTAAAAGATATGACAACAATAGAAGATGGAATTGCTAAATTGTATGTTAAACCTGAAAACAAAATAACTACATTAGCATCTAATAATAAATCAACAAGTAGTGATAAAACTTCTACGGGGCAGGTTAATGTGGCATCAAATATTTCTAGTAATAAAGTTGATTTAGGAATATCTTTAGTAAAACCGGTATCAGGAATAATAACATCTAGATTTGGAGTAAGTAGTAATATTAGAAGATCATCTCATACTGGATTAGATATAGCAACATCAGCGGGAACGGCAATAAAAGCAGCAGCATCTGGAAAAGTTACTTTTTCAGGATGGAAAGGATCATATGGTTATATGATAGTAATAACACATAGCAATGGAGTACAAACATATTATGGACATTGTAGTGCTTTATATTATACAACAGGACAATCTGTATCACAGGGACAAACAATAGCAGCAGTAGGTTCTACTGGTAATTCAACAGGACCTCACTTACATTTTGAAATTAGAGTTAATGGGGTAGCATATAATCCTCAAAAGTATGTATATTAAATAAAAAAATAAATGGAACCAAATTATGGTTCCATTTTTGCGTTATCCAAAATATTTTATTCCTGTTTTAATAGCATTGTTTTTAATAACAATTTTTCCATGTTCTTTCAATTTAAATTTAAAATTTTTAGTATATGCTAAAAATGTAGAAAATTCTGATAAAGATGAGTGAAATAAATTTAATGATTTATGAAAAGCATCTATATTATCAACTATTAAGTAATATGTATTATTATAAAAATATAAAATAGATGATTTAAAAAGATGTTTTAAGTCGATATTATTATTTTTATTTAAAAAGCTACAGAAGTCACAAAAATCTTCAAAATCATTAAATTGATATATATAGCAAGAAGTATGAACTTTTTTGGCTGTTAAAAATTTTTTTGGTCTATTTTTAGAATCAATATATTTTGTTATTGTAAATATAAAAACATCATCATTTTGAAAGTAAGCTTCTATTAATATTTTGTGTCCCTCAGTATCAAAATTTATTTCTTTTTTTGCTTTATTTAATATTTCCAAAAATAATTTTTGAGATTCCGGTGTTGTTAGCAATATTTTTCGGATATCAATGTTTTTATCTTTGAGATCATCATTTCTTAATATTATTCTTATTTTGTTATCAGTTAATTTTTCTATTTTCATTGAAATACCTCCAATACTATTAATTATATTATACTACTATTTATATTATATTTAAAGGAACAAATTTTGGTAATTATAATTTGGTAAATTTGTATAAATTACTTGAAAAAAATGTTAAATCAAGATATAATACCTATATATTAAAAAAAGCACATCCGTAAGGACAAAAGAAAAATTGGAGGTATAAAATGGCAACAAGAGAAAAAAATATATGGGTATTATTAGTATTTTTATTAGCTGGACTAGTAGTAGGGGGACTACTTGGAAAATTAGCATCAAATGTACCATGGTTGTGGTGGTTATCTTATGAGCAAGAGTTTGGATTAGAAAGTCCAATAGTTTTAGACTTAAGTGTATTAAAATTAACATTTGGATTAATGATAAAAATTAATGTTGCAAGTATAATAGGAATGATATTATCAATATTCATATATAAAAAAGTATAGAAGTGGGACAAATAAAAAACGAAGGGAAGTTTTAATTTGTCATTAAAAATAAAAGAGTTACCAGAGGCAGAAAGACCTTATGAAAAGTTAGAATTATATGGTGAGAAAAATCTATCAGATGCAGAATTATTAGCAATAATAATAAAATCAGGAACTAAAGATGAAACTTCAGTTCAAATAGCACAAAAAATTATAAGTTTAAATTATAATCCACAAATGGGAAATTTGAATTTTTTAAAAGATATGACTTTAGAAGAACTAATGGAGATAAAAGGGATTGGGAGAGTTAAGGCTATACAATTAAAAGCTGTATGTGAATTGGCAATTAGAATGTCTAGACCTAGTAACTATAAAAAAATTCAAGTTAGGAGTACAGAAGATGTAGCAAATTTAGTATTAGAAGAATTAAGGTTTCAAAAAAGAGAATATGTAAAAGTAATATTATTAAATAATAACAATGAAATTTTAAAAACTTCTGATATGGCTATGGGAGGTACTAATTTTGTTAATATAAGTATTAAAGAAATTATTGCAGAGGCACTAAAAACGAGAACACCTAAAATGATATTAGTTCATAACCACCCAAGTGGTGATCCTACACCAAGTAAAGCAGATATTGAATTCACCGATAAATTATATAATGCTACAAAGATATTTGATATAGAATTATTAGATCACATAGTCGTTGGTAATAATAATTTTAAAAGTATTTTTCTTGAAACTAAGAAAATAGTTGAAAAAAATAAAAATAAGGAATAAATATGTTTGTTCAAAGAAAGGATATGGAAATATGAAAATTTTTACATTTGGTTCAAAAGATATTGGTATTGATTTAGGAACAGCTAATATTTTAGTAACATTAAAAGGGAAAGGAATAATATTAAAAGAGCCTTCTGTTGTGGCAATAAATAGAAGAACAGGAAATATTGTAGCTACAGGTAATGAAGCTAAAGAAATGCTTGGCAGAACACCTGATGAGATAAAAGCAGTTAGACCATTAAAGGATGGTGTTATTGCTGACTTTACAGCTACTCAATTAATGCTTAAAAATATTATAGAGAAAGTAGAAAAAAGATATAATGTAGGTAGACCTAGAGTTGTGGTAGGAGTTCCATCAGGAATTACTGAAGTAGAGGAAAGAGCAGTAGAAGAATCAGTTATTCAAGCTGGTGCTAAAGAAGTATATTTGATTGAGGAACCAATGGCTGCAGCTATAGGAGCTGCATTGGATGTTGCTGAGCCAAGTGGAAGTATTGTAGTTGATATTGGAGGAGGAACTACTGAGGTTGCTGTTATTTCATTAGGAGGAATAGTTGTTAGCCATTCACTAAGGGTAGCAGGAGATGAACTTGATGAAGATATAATAAATTATATAAAAAGAGAAATGAATTTAGCAATAGGAGAAACAACTGCAGAACAAATTAAAATGCAAATAGGATGTGCGATGCCTCTTATGACTGAAATGTCTATGGAAATAAGAGGTAGAGATTTAACAGATGGATTACCTAGAAATGTAACTATAACATCAACACAAATGGAAGAAGCAATGAAAGAATCTATTTTAAAAATTATTGACTCTGTAAAAAGTACATTAGAGAAAACACCACCAGAGCTTGCTTCAGATATTATGGAAAAAGGAATTGTGCTTGCTGGAGGAGGAGCATTAATAAAAAATTTGGATAAATTATTAAGTATAGAGACAGGTATGCCAACATACATTGCGGAAGAACCATTGGATTGTGTTGTTAGAGGAACAGGAAAAACTTTAGAAGACTTAGAAAGATTAAAAACAGTATTAATTAATTCTAGAAAAAGAAGATAATGGTATTAAGATGTAGAAAGGAGAAGAATATGTACAAAAATAAAAAAAACGGAATATTAGGAATTTCTATTACAATTGCTATTTTAATTTTAATAGTTATATTTTCTAATAGAGAAGCAAATACATCATTCTTTGAAAATGTTGCTAATAAACTAGTAATGCCTATACAGAATGGACTTACATACTTAAAAAATAAAGTTAGTGGCAATTCTACATTTTTTTCAGATATAAATAATTTAAAAATAGAGAATCAAGAGTTAAAAGAGAAAAATAGTGAGCTAGAACAATCTTTAAGAGAGCTAGAAAATATAAAAACAGAAAATGAAACATTGAAAGAATATTTAGGGCTAACAGAAAAATATGGTGAATACAAAACAATGCCTGCTTATGTAATTGATAAGGATATCAGTAATTATTCTAAAACTATAGTTATTAATGTTGGAAAAAATGATGGAATAAAGGAAAATATGATTGTAATTGCTGATGAAGGCTTGGTTGGACATATTATATCAGTTACAGATAATACTGCAAAAGTAAGAACAATAATAGATACAGCGAGTTCTATAAGTTGTTTAATGAGTACGAGTAAAGATAGTATAGTTTGCAAGGGTACTTTAGATAGTAATTCAGAATTAAAAGCAATGTATATTTCAACAGATTCAAATATAATACAAGGAGATAGTATTGATACTTCGGGATTAGGTGGAATATATCCAAAAGGAATACATGTTGGAATTATAAAGAAAATTGTATCAGCTAAAAACATAACAGATAGATATGCGATAGTTGAAACTGCAGTAAATTTTAATAAACTAAATACAGTATTAGTAATAAGAGATAACTAAACAATACTATTTGTAAAGAGGTGAAGCAATTGAAAAAAACTTTCATAAATTTGAGTTTAATATTGATAGGATTTCTAGTATATTTTATACAATCAAATTTTTTTAGTTGGTTTACAATTGCTGGAGTAAAACCAAATCTTTTTGTGATTTATATATTATTCATAGGATTATTTTCAAATAAAAGTATGGGGATTATATATGGTGCTATATATGGTATTATATTAGATTTATTATTTAGACAAAAAATAGGAGCAAATTTAATAGGTTTAATTATAATAGGAGTTGTAGCAACTATCTTTAATAAAAATTTTTCTAAAGATAGTAGAATGACTATAATATTTATGGTATTTGGTTCAACTATTATATTTGAAGTAATATCATATATTGTAAATTATATTTTATATTCTTCAAATTTAGAAATATTAAATTTTGTAAAAATCCTTATAATAGAAACAATTTATAATGTTATAGTTACTATTATAGTTTATCCACTAATTAAAAAATTTGGATATTACATAGAGAATGAGTACAAAGGAAATAAAATTTTAACAAAATATTTTTAGAAAAAGAAGGTGAAAAATTGTCGAGAGGAATTAATAAGAAAAATATTAATTTTAGATATAATATAGTAACTATTTTTACATATTTTATAGGAATTATATTAATAATAAAATTATTTAGCCTTCAAATAGTACATGGAGCAGAATATAGAGAACAATCTAATACAAGATTAACTAGGGAAAGTATATTAGATGCAGCAAGAGGTGAAATATTAGATAAGTCCGGAAATGTTTTAGTAACTTCTAGTCAGAGATTTAATTTAGAATTATATAAAAGTAAAATAGATACGGAAGTTTTAAATAATACAATATTAAGGATAATAAATGTACTAGAAAAATATAATATTTCTTATACTGATTCTTTTCCTATTAGTATAAATCCTTTTGCATTTAATATAGATGGAGATAATTTAGATAAGTGGAAAGAAACTTATGATATACAAGAAGATGCTAGTGCGGAAGATGCATTTAATAAATTTAAAGAAAAATACAAAATACAAAATGAAGATATATCAGAGGCAAGGAAAATAATGGCTATTAGGTATGCAATAGTAAGAGAGGGATATAGTAGTACAAAATCACTAACAATTGCAAAAGATATTCCTAGAGAGGCAGTAGCAGAATTTAGTGAAAATGCTGATCAATTTCCAGGTATAAATATTTATGTTGAGCCAGTAAGACAATACACAGCAGGAAATTTAGCATCTCATATTTTAGGATATGCTGCAAAAATAAATGATATAGAGTATCAGGAAAAAAAAGATACATATAGCCAAAATGATATTATAGGAAAAACGGGAATTGAATATCTATTTGAAGAATATTTAAGAGGCGAAAAAGGTATAAAACAAATAGATATGGCAGTTGATGGAACAATAACTGCAGAAGTTGTTTCAGAAGAAGCAGTTGCAGGAGCAGATATTGTACTAACAATTGATTCAAAATTGCAACAAATTGCAGAGCAAGCTTTAAAAGATAATATAGAAAAAATAAAAAATGGAGGCTTTGGTGAAAAATATGATGCAAGAGGGGGATCTTGTGTTGTTATGAATGTAAAAACTGGAGAAGTACTAGCAATGGCTAGTTACCCAGATTATACACCACAATCTTTTGCAGATGGAATAAGCAATGAAGAATGGAAAAGTTATTCTGAAAATAAATCATATCCATTATTGAATAAAACTATTCAAAGTGCTTATGAACCGGGATCTATTTTTAAAATGGTTACTGCTATGGCAGGTCTAGAATCAGGAAATATTACTTTAACCGAAAGAATTAATGATACTGGAATTTATAAAAAATATGGTAGTGAGTGGAAATGTTGGTATTATACTGACTATCATAGAGGACATGGATATCTTAATGTAATTGGAGCTATAGAAAAATCATGTAACTTTTTCTTTTATGAAACTGCAGATAGAATGGGAATTGATGTTTTAGATAAATATGCTAAATATTTTGGTTTAGGTGTTAAAACTCAAGTAGAATTGCCAGGAGAAATTTCTGGAACACTTGCAAGTAAAGAATATGCAGAATCTATAAATAGAACATGGAACCCAGGAGATACAATAAACGCAGCAATTGGACAAGGATATAATAAGTTTACACCATTACAAATGACTAAATATTTAAGTATGGTTGCAAATGGTGGAAATAATATTGATGTAAGTATAATAAAAACTATAAAAAATGCAGATGGTACAGAAGTATCTAAAGAAGAAATTAATAATTTTGTTGCTCAAAAGTTAGGTCTTGATTCGAATGAACAAAGTGAAGATATACAATTAAATTCTGAATATTTAAATGCTGTTAAACAAGGAATGAAATCAGTTACAAGTGGAGAATCTGGTACAGCATATGTAAGATTTAGAGATTTTAATATTCCTGTTGGAGGAAAAACTGGTTCTGCGGAAGCTGGATTTGATGAGAATAATAATAAACTAGTAAATGCTTGGTTTGCGGCTTTTGCTCCATATGATCAACCTGAAATAGCAGTAGTTGTTATGGTAGAGAATGGTGGACATGGTAACTATACTGCAGAAGCGGTAAGAAATATAATGGCAGAATATTTTGGAATGAATACTCAAAATGTAACAGAAGATATAAGTGCAATGTCATATATGGAGAGTATAAGATAGGAAGGTAGGATGTAGAAATGGATAATTGTGTATGGATAAATTTAAAAAAAGATGTAATTATTATAAAAATATCTGAGCATGCAGATCAAAGAAAAATTATATTAGAATTAACAAAAAAATTGCCATATTTAAAAAAATTATATAAAGATGCGAAAACACCAATAAAAATTGTAGGAAAGGTGCTTAAAAATAAAGAAATAGAAGAAGTAGAAAAGTTGATAAAAGAAAATATAGATGTAGACATACATTTTGATATGCCAAAAAGTTTAGGATTATCAAGTATAACAAGAGCATTTACCCAAAAAATTGCTACTTCTGAAACTAAATTTCATAGAGGCTCTTTAAGGTCAGGCCAAAAAATAGAATCAGAAGGAAGTTTAGTTATTTTAGGAGATGTTAATTCAGGTGCAGAAGTAATTGCATCAGATAATATAGTAGTTTTAGGAAAATTAAGAGGTTTAGCACATGCTGGTGCTAAAGGAAATAGAAATGCCATAATATCAGCAGGATATTTAGATCCAGTGCAAATCAGAATTTCTAATATAGTTAAAGAAATTAATAGAGAAGAAAATATATCTCGTGTAATGGCATATGTATATATAAAAGATAATGAAATTATAATTGAATAATTATTTATGAAAAAAGTAGCAATAGCAAAATTATATATAGCATTTCATCTTTTACTTCTTGTTTATATAAAAAGAACAAAATACCTAATATTATTAAATCATCTATATATAGTTTAATTCCTAAAATTTCGAAAATAGCTTGTTCAGAATTTGAAGATTTTTTACAATCTATAGTATTACTAATTTCTTTAGAATTAGTAATACTATTTTTTTGTTCATGAGCTGTATATTGAATAGGTCTTCGATAATAGTTATAATATGGATAGTTGAATGGATAGCCAAAAAATGGAAATCTAAACATTGTTTTTATTCTCCTTGTTATTATCTTTCATAATTTCTGCTATTTTTGTCACATTTAATAAATTTATATAATTATCTAATTGTCCCTTTTTACTATCTCTTAAATATGGCTTTAGGGAATTTAATAAGTTAGCTCTTGGATCATCTTTAGTATTATTCATTTTTCCAAGAACAGAAGACATTTTTTTAATTGTGTTAATATCAATATTATTAAAATCAAAATTAGAATTGTCATTAGATGTATTTGAATTAGGCTGATTTGAATTAGTTTGATTTGAATTTCCTTGATTTGATAGCATTTTTGAAAAATTTTCAATCATCTCTGGAGATATTTGAGAAATTGCATCTGATATATTACCATTATCAACCATGTTTTTAATATTTTTCATTGTATTTTCATCAATGTTCATATTATTCAATATAATCACCTCTAGTATAATATATTAAATTTAATTAGATATATGTAAGATAATAAATATTATATGCGTTTATACTTTTTGTGTTACATCTTATGATTAAAACAAATATGAAAACATGGTATAATCTTTTACAAACTAAGTGTAAACTAAAAAATGTAAAAAAAATACAAAAATATATAAAAAAACATTGAAAAAATGGTTTTTTTGGTATATAATGGAATATGAAGATATTATGTAAAAGAAATTATTTTTTGATAAATAGGAGGTATAATATGAATCAAAGAATTCTAAAAGTTATAATGGCGTTATTATTAATTATTACACTAACAATGGCAGATTTTTTATTGCTATGTGTAAACGCTGTATCTTATGCTGTAGATACATTAAGTCTAGAAAAAAAGACAAACCATAAGAATATAGAATTTATGGCTTATTTTAAGGATTCAGATGGTAATAAAATTACAGATTTAGATGCAGAGACAAATAATAATAATTTAAAATTGTATTTTAATATATCTGTTAAACAAGAGGGATATTTTAATGGAAATATAGTATTAAAGGAATCCAATTTTAAATTAAAGACAGATATAATGAATAATACAATAAATAGAATTGAAGGAAATACAATATATTTAAATCAAATAAATGCCGGTGAAAATAAAGAAATAGAAGTAGGAATAGACTTATTAAAAGAAGATGAATTTGATTTAAATTTATTAAACATGAAAAGTATTATATCAATAAATGGAACTTATAGAGATAGTACACAAAAAGATATTTCAATATATTCAGATAGAAATGTTTCTTTAACTTTTATTAGTCCATATTCTGATGAACAAGAAAGTATTATATTGTCACAAGAAGTTATAACTAATAAAATATTAAGATATAATGGTGAGGATAAAAGAGTTATACAAGTACAAGTGAAATCAGGTTTAAATAATAACTTATTTCCAATAAAGAACACACTAATAAATGCTAAAGCTATAGAAATTTCAGGTGAATATGCTGAAAAAATATTAGTAAATTCAAATAGTACATTAGTTACAAATGGAAAGAAGATATCAGAAGATAATTGGAATTATAATAAAGAAAATGGAGTTATTTCTATCAATATACAAAATGAGCCAAATAACAATAAAATATCTTGGAATAAAGAAGGGCAAGATACAATTATAATTACATACATATTTGATAAGGATATAGAAATAAATAATGAGGAATTACAATTAGATTCAAATATTGAACTTTATGATGAAAATAATACTACAATAAAAGCTTCAAATAAAATTGCATTAGATAAGAATGAAAAAGATGCTACTATTACAACAAAAATAGTTGAAAGTGAAGCAAACATATATAAAGGAAAATTATATGCTGGAATTTCAAGAGATATTACTCATACTACTATTTTAGATATTAACTTAAACAATGTAGCAGATGAAATAAATGTGATAGAAGAAAATAGTCAAATTGGAGAAATAGGAATTGATTCAATATATAAGTATACAAGAATAAATAAAAATAATCTTCAAAGTATATTAGGAAATAGCGGTACTTTGAGTATCTTAAATGCAACAACTAACGAAGTTATAGCTGTTATATCTAAAGATACAGAGGCAGATGAAAATGGAAATATAATTATAACTTATCCAGAAGGAATTAATCAAATTAAAATAAAAACTACAGCCCCTGAGAATATTGGAAATATTGAGATACAAAGTACAAAAACTATAAATCAAATTTCAAGAGATGTTGTAAGAGAAGCTTCAAATATAATTTCAAGAGTAGATGGAGATTATCTATCTAATTCTAATATAAACAAAATAAATGTTGTAGAGTCTAGCGTAGAATTAAAAGAGACAAAAACATCAGCAGATATTGAATTAAATAAAACTGATATATCAACAATGAGCTCAAATAATGTTGAAATGAGAGTTACATTAAAGTCAAGAGATGAAGAATATGAATTATACAAGAACCCAATATTAAGGGTACAACTACCTTCAAAAATAGAAAATGTAGAAATTGTATCAATAAATTTAGTATATGAAGACCAATTAAAAATACAAACGGCAAAATTGATAGATGGAAATATTATAGAAATACAATTATTGGGAGAGCAAACAAAGTATAAAGAAGAAGCTATTGATGGTGCAATGATTATAATAAATGCTAACTTAACAACAAGTAAAAAATTGACAAGCAGTAGTGAACAAATTGTTTTGACATATATGAATGAAAATGTAGTAAATTATGAAAATGGAACTGAAATAGGACAAGTATCAAAACAAATCAATTTAGTATCTTATGCAGGAGTTGTTACAATAAATAAAGTAGCAGAATATGGGGCAGAAATTATAAATAATGATAGTGAAGGAAAGATAGTTAATATAGATATTGATTCAACTGATAAAAAAGTAAAAGTAGAGAATGAAATAATAAATAATGAGCCAAATAAGATTTCTAATGTAAAAGTAATGGGAACATTACCAAGTAAAGATGCTGTACAGAATGTTAATAATATGGATGTATCAATAGATGGACAAGTAGCTTTAGAAGGAATTTCTTTAGATAAAGCAAAGGTTTATTATTCAGAAAATGCTAGTGCAACAGCTGAATTAAGCAATGAAGAAAATGGATGGACTGAAACAATAAAAGATTCTAAAAACGTAAAAAAATATTTGGCAATAATTAATGAATTAGATGTTAACGAAGGTGTAAATATAAGTTATAATGCAGATATACCAGAAGAACTAGGTTATAACTTAAATGCTGAACAAGGATATTCAGTATATTATACGAGCGAAGCATCAGAAGAAAAGGTTGATGTAAATCCTATAACATTAAGCACACCAAAAGGCGCTATGATAGAAACAGAATTAAAAGCACTAGTTGGAGGAAAAGAAAGCAATGAAGCAAAAGAAGACGAAGTTATAAGATATGCAATAAATATATCAAATACAGGATCTGAAGTAATATCTAATATTAAAGCTTTAGCAAAAGTACCAGAAGGAACAATATTTGTTAATACAGATGCTTTAAATAATGAAATTGAATTAGAAAATTTAGTATTTGAAGATGAAGATAAAAAAGAAGTTGAATTCGAAATTGAGACATTAGCTCCAGGACAAAAAATTGTAAAATATTATGAAGTAAAAGTAAAACGAGGAATAGCTGGTAGTGATATAAATAATTCTGTTAATATACAATATGGAGATGTTACTAAAACTTCAAATGAAGTAAAGACTAATATTAAAGAAGGAAAATTAGAATTAAAACTTATTTCAGTTGATGCTCAAGATGGATTATTAAAGAGCGGATATCAATATAGATATGTATTATATATTACTAATACTTCTGATAAAGATGTAAAAAATATTGAAACAACAATAGACACAGGTGATATGTTAAACATATCAGAGATGTATTACATAGATTCTAATAATAATGCAATTATAAAAGAAAATACAAATAATATTAAAATAGATCAATTATCAGCAGGAGAAACTATTGAATTATCAATATCTTCAAATGTAGAAATATTTAAAGATAATATAAATAGAGAAGTATCTTTAAAAGCAAATTGTATATTAGATGAAGAAACATATAGCTCTAATGAAATTAATTTAACTGTCGAATCTAACTTAAATATAGATATGGTAGTTACATCAGAAAATAGTGGAGAATATGTAAAAGCAGGAGATACAATAAAATATGATATAGCTATAAAAAATAATGGTAATGAGGCTGCTAATTCAATAACATTTAATAATTGGATTTCAAATGATGTTACATTAAGTAAAGTTGAAAAAAATGAAGAAGAATTATCAGATCAAGAATATTCATTAGAAATGGACAATAATAAGAATCAAAAATCATTAACAATTAAAGAAGATTCTATAGATGCTGGACAAAGTGTAAATTATGAAGTAGAAGTAGTAGCAAACTTATTATATGGAGATACAGGAGCAGTAGAAATAATAAATGATTCTTTACTAAAGGTTGATTCTTTTGAGGTTGCAACAGCTAAAGTAGAGCATATATTACAACCTTTTGAAATGACTTTAGATGAAGAAGATGATGGAAATTCACAAAATGATAATCAAAATGGAAATCAAGGAAATAATAATTCTCCAAGTTCAAATGAAACACAACAATATAAGATTATCTCAGGTATTGCTTGGATAGATGAAAATGAAGATGGACAAAGAGGAACAAATGAAAAGACAATGGAAGGAATAAAGGTAAAATTACTAGATATAACTACAAATGAGTTTGCTAAAGATGAAAGTGGAAATATTTTAACATCAGAAACAAATTCAACAGGATTCTATAATTTTACAAAGGTAAAAAAAGGACAATATTTAGTAATATTTGAATATAATACAACTCAATACGGATTAACAACTTTTGAAAAAGAAGGTATTTCAGACGAATTAAATTCAAATGTAATTACAAAGAAAATAGATATAAATGGAACAGAACAACTAGTTGCAGCAACAGAAATTATAAGTATTAATAATGCTAATATTTCAAACGTTAATATAGGCTTAATACAAGCTAAGAAATATGATTTTCAGTTAGATAAGTATATAAGCAAAGTGACAGTACAAAACAACAAGACAATAACAAAAAATTATACAAATCAAACTTTAGTAAAACAAGAAATAGATGCAAAACAAGTTAATTCTACAACAATAGTTGTTGAATATACAATAAGAGTAACAAATAATGGTGATGTTGCAGGATATGTTAAAAAAATAGCAGATTATTTATCAGTAGATTATAAATTCAATTCAGAATTAAATAAAAATTGGTATCAATCTGGAAATGAAGTATATTGTACAAGTTTAGCAAATGAAAAAATTGAGCCAGGAGAAAGTAAAGAAGTTACATTAACAGTAATTAAAGAAATGAAAGAAAACAATACAGGATTAATTAATAATACAGCAGAAATAGTAAGTTCATATAACGAATTAGGATTAACAGATATAAACTCAACAGAAGGAAATAAAGCAGCTCAAGAAAATGATATGGGATCAGCAGACTTAATTATAAGCATTAAAACTGGACAGGTTATTGTAACATTTTCTTTAATATTCTTAACAATAGGAATAATAGTAATTGCAATAATATATATAAAGAGATTTATATAAGGAAGGAGGGAAAAAATGAAGAAAAAAATAGTATTATATTTACTAATATATATATTAGTAATAGGATTTTTAACTACAGGAGTAATTGCAACAGACTTAAGTATACTAAAAGGTACAGGAAGCAGTAGAATAGGTCAAGTGTTCCCATTATCAGTTGCAAATTTAGTAGGAAATCCAGATATGTATTGTATTCAACATAATAAAACATTTAGAGGACAAGTTAATTTTATACTAAAAGATTATGTAGAAATAGATGGTAATCAATCAACTATATATCGTAGTGCAAATGACCCAAATCCTAAAGTAGTAAATAGTAATTATAATGGACAAGTTGCATATATTTTAAGTAAAAGGCAAGGATATGGAACAGTTGGAAATCATCCAGAAGCACAATTATCATTATGGCATATAACTAATAATTGGACTACAGAAATATTTGGTGATTATACTTATAGTTGGAACCTAAATACATTAGTTGGAAGTACTCAAATGAATACTGAAGCTGAACAATATGCTATAAATATTGGAAACCAAAAAAGTTCAATGCAAGATAATACAGAAGAAACCAAACTTAAGGTGGAAGATAAAACAGATAATGATTCTATAGCAATTCTAAATGTAGGTGAATACACTAGAGTAGGACCATTTAGATGGGATTTTGAAGGTGTATTACAAAGTATAAAAGTTATAAGTAATAAAGGAGATA
The DNA here is from genome assembly GCA_947628845.1 of uncultured Clostridia bacterium. Lineage (GTDB taxonomy): Bacteria > Bacillota > Clostridia > TANB77 > CAG-508 > CAG-269. The sequence goes on from CANRBK010000004.1 coordinate 37,570, forward strand.
TTTCTAATGAAGATGTTAGATTTGTTAAATATAATGGAAAAGTTGCAAATATTGTAGAAGTATCAGAAATATCATCTGGAGAAGCATTTTATGTTGATGTAAAACAAGATAACAAGATTGAAAAAATTAAAAAATTAGAATTACATACTAAAGGAGAAGAAAATCCTACAGATAAAATATATACTGCAAAGATTTGGTTCTTTCATACAGCAGCAAATCAAAATATAATATATACGGATGTAGGAGAAGGAAAGCCATATATACCAGAAGGAGATGGCAGTGGAGAATATGATGTAAAATTTGGATTAGATATAGGAATAGTAAAAGTTGATGATAGAAACGAAAATATACCATTAAAAAATGTAGGATTCAAATTTAAAGCAAAAGTAAATAGATATGTAGAAGTAGGATCACATAAAGAAATGGTAGACAAAGATGGAGATGGAGTAAAAGAGACAGAAACTATAGTAAAAGATAAAGACTGGAAATGGGTATATAGATACCTAGGAAAAGATTTAAAATGGTCTGTAGAGACCGAAGATAAAGCAGAAATATTTTATACAAATGATGAGGGAAAAATAAATATTACAGAAACAACTGGAGAAAATATTGATCCAGGAAAATTAAGAGCTATTGAGGTTAGTAACCCATATTATGGATATGATATAGGAAAAGAATATGAGGTAAATCAAATACATGAAGTTACAAAAATGCCGAACCACCAAGAAAGAGTTAAATTATCAGGATATGTATGGTTAGATGAACATTCTCAAAAAACAACAATAAGAAATAATGAATATGATTCAACAGCAGAACATCAAGAAAAAGGTGTTAATGAAATACCAGTATATTTAAAAGATAAAGATGGAAGGCAAATAGCAAAAACGACGACATCTGAATTAGGATTATATTCAGAAATCGAAGGTGGAGAGTATCAATTTGTAGATGTAGACTTGGATGAATTACAAGCTGGAAATTATTATGTAGAATTTGAATATTGTGGTATAGATTATCAATCAGTAGACGTAAATGTAAATAAAAATAATGGTTCAAAGGCAAGTGATACTGAAACAAGAGAAATTTTAGATAATAAATTTACAAGTGTAGATACTACAGGAACTCAAAGTCTAAATATTAACGATGTAAAGGTAAATTATAATAATGTAAATGAAAACTATGAAAGTACAATTGAAAGTCATACAGGATGTAATGTATATGCTAGAACAAATGACAAAACAGCAAGATATAATTTATATAGTGGATTTACACCTACATCAGAAGAAATTAGATATGTAAATTTAGGAATATTCAAAAAAGTACAAACAGATTATGCATTAACACAAGATTTGCATAATGTAAAAGTTGATGTAAATGGATTATCTCATATATATAAATATCAAAAAGTAAGATATAATGAAGATGGAAGTGTAAATGAAGAATCTTCTTGGAATTTAGGAGTAAAATTTCAAAAAAATACGGGAACATATAGTAGAGCAATATATACAGCAGATGCAGAATATGAACAACCAGATGGAAAAGATGATAAAGAAATAAAAGTATATGTAACATATAAAATTGCGTTAAAAAATGAATCTACATATTTAGCAAGAATTAATAATATAGTAGATTATTGTGACCCTAGAGTTGAATTGATAAAAGCAGGAACAACTATAGATCCAAATACTTTTGAAATATCAGGAGATATTAATAGTGATAATATTTCAAAAAGTGAATATAATGAAAAATATTCAAAATATACATTAAATATTAATTCAGATGTAAATAGTGGAGAAATAAAAAATATATATTTACAATTTAAACTAGATAGAGATGTAGTATTAACAATAATAAATAATGGAGAATTAATAAATAATGTAGCAGAAATTACTTCATATACAACATTTAAAGATGGTGAGCTAATTTCGGTTATTGATAAAGATTCTGTTCCAGGAAATGCAATACCAGGTCAAGTTAATACTTACGAAGATGATACAGATGCTGCAAGATCATTGAAATTAGAATTAAAGAATGCGAGAGCAATACAAGGAACAGTATTTGTAGATTCAACAGGAAAAGATGATGAAGTATATACAAATCAAGAAAGAATTGGAGATGGTGTATATACTGAAGGTGAAGAAACAACAATAGGAGGAATATTAGTTACATTAACAGAAACATCTGGAAGCAATAAAGTATATACAACTAAGACTATCGAAAGTGAAGGAAAATATGGATTTAAACTAGTACAAAATGAAGATGGAACACTTTATTATGAACCAGAACAATATAATGAAGATAATAAGAGTGAATATGCTTATGTTTCTTCTGGTAATTTACAAAAAGGAGACTTTTTAATATCAAATTATATTCCAGGTAAATATGTATTAACATATACATGGGGAGACAAGACATATAAAGTTCAATATTATAAAGGAACAATATATGACGAAGCAAGAAAACAAGACAATCCATATTGGTATAGAGGTTCAGAATATAATGATGATACTATAAGCATAGAAGAAAGAAAAACAGATGCTATGGATAGTTCTTCTATAAGAGAAGCAATAGATAATGAAATGGAAGCTTTAAAATATAATACACTTGAAAATGAAATAAATAAAGCATATGAAGAAGGATCAGACTATATTAGCATTACAAAAATGGAATCTACAACACCAGGAATGGAATTTAGTGTGGAATATGAAACAACAATAACAGACGGAACTATAGATCAAGTTAGATTTACGATTAGAAATGTAGATTTTGGTATTGTTGAAAGACCAAAACAACAATTAGAATTTTCTAAGAGAATTTCAGGATTTAAAATCACATTAGCTAATGGATCAATTCTAGTTGATGCTGAAATAACAGAACAAGGTGAATTAAAAGGAGAACATAAAAATACAACATATATGGGACCAACTTCTACTTTTGAAATAAATACAAATGGAATAGTAAGGTCAGAAGTGGATTCTGAAATAATTCAAGGAGCAACACTTGAATTAACATATACAATGAAAGTAACAAATATTAGTGAATTAGATTATACATCAGATAGATATTACTATTATGGTAATAAAACTGATGCAGAACCTATAAAGAACTCAATAATAGGATTAATAGATTATGTAGATGGAAGATTATCAGTTTTAGATGATAAATGGACAGAAGTAGATACTCAATACTTAAATGATGTTAATGCAAAGGAAAAGGATAATGAATCTTACTTAGTTTCTAATAGAATCTATTTAACAGATAAATTAGCTAAAGAATTAGCACCAAATGAATCTAATGAAGTTACTTTGCATACATCAAAATTATTAACAAGTACAGATGATAATACGTTTAATAATCAATCTGAAATTGTAGAAATTATGAAAAATGACGGATTTAATACAGGTACTCCAGTTAAAGCGTTAAAAGATGAAGAAGCAGATAAATTCTATTACGACTTTGATTACTCAGAGACAGCTGTTATTATACCAAGTACTGGAGAAAATAAATCTTATGAATTACCTATAATAATAGGAATATCAACATTGATAATATTGGGAGCAGGAATATTTGTTATAAAAAAATTTGTTATTAATAATAAATAAATATAAAAAACGAATTCTATAAATTCCCATATTTATCTTGTACGGAAAGTCCTCCTACTAGGAGAACTTTCCTACAATATAAAAAAGAAATTTAGCAAAAAAGCTAAATTTCTTTTTTTAATAGTTTCTGGTTTTTCACAATCATTATTCTACAATAATGAAAAAACCGAAACTTAAAATACTAATTTTAAGTTTCGGTTTTTTGCAAAAATAATTTAATAAATATAAGTATAATTGGTAAAATATGGATATTATTATT
>CANRBK010000005.1 GCA_947628845.1 uncultured Clostridia bacterium
ACTGAAAATCCCCGTGTCAGTGGTTCGATTCCACTTCGAGCCACCAAACAATAATTTTAATTACTTGAAGTAGTTCAATTAAGACTACTTCTTTTTTTCGTTTTAAATAATTACCTACTTAAATAATTCATATTAAATAATAATATCATTATAATTTGTAATAATTTTAGCACCTTGCTTAATTAAATCATTAGTACCAACAGAATTTATAGAATTTATATTACCAGGTACAACATAAACATCCCTTCCCTGCTCCAGTGCGAAATCAACAGTAATTAAAGTTCCACTTTTTTCTTTTGCTTCTACTACAATTATTCCTAAACTAATACCACTAATAATTCTATTTCTTGCAGGAAAATTCATTTTATCTGGCTTAGTACCACAAGGATATTCTGAAATAATGACTCCACCGCTTCTTATAATTTGTTTCGCCAACTCAATATTTTCTTTGGGATATATAGTATCTAATCCATTTCCAACAACAGCAATAGTTTTTCCACAATTTTTATACTCTTTTATTGCTAATAAATTTCCTATATGTGCATAACTATCTATTCCTTTAGCCAAACCACTAACAATATTTATATTTTGTTTTGATAAATTATAAGCAAAATATTGGGCAGAATTTTTTCCATATTCTGTACATTCCCTACATCCGATTATTCCTATATTTTCATTATTTAAAATCTCCTTATTTCCTTTTATATATAAGCTTATTGGTGGATCATAAATTTGTTTCAATAATTGTGGATAATTTTTACTATCTATATTTATAATATCTATATTATTTTTTTGCATATATTCAATATGATAATCTAATAGCTTTTCGTTTTTAGAATTAATTATATTATTGGCTGTTTCTTCACCTATTCCATGTATTTCTAATAATTTTTCTTTTTCCAAATTATATATTTTCTCTGGATTCTTATATATTTCTAATAATTTAAACTTTCTTCTATTACCTAAATTTTTAATCAAACTAAACCAGATCCAATATTTTTTACTTTCTAAATTTCTCAATTTTTCCTCCCTCTTAGCACAAAAAAAGACACCATAAATAAAGGTGTCCCACTTAATTTTATTTAATTAATCTATCATGCCATTTTGTCTTCTTGTCGCTTTAATAACATTGTTCATAAGCATAGCTACTGTCATCGGTCCTACTCCCCCTGGAACTGGTGTTATATAGCTTGCTTTTTCTTTTACACTTTCAAAATCTACATCTCCTGTAATTTTTCCATCATCTTTTCTGTTAATTCCAACATCTATTATAACTGCATTTTCTTTTACCATATCTTCCGTTACAAAGTTTGCTTTTCCAATTGCTGAAATTAAAATATCTGCCTTTGAAGTAATTTCTTTTATATTTTGAGTTTTTGAATGGCAAGTTGTCACAGTTGCATTTTTATTTAGACAACAATGTATTAGAGGCTTTCCTACAATGTTGCTTCTTCCCAATATTACCACATTTTTACCAGTTAAGTCAATATTATATTCTTCGAACATTTTCATAATTCCATATGGCGTACATGATACAAATGTATCTTGATTTAAAACTAATTTTCCCACATTTACTGGATTAAATCCATCTACATCTTTTTCTGGTACAATAGTTCTAAATGCTTCATTTATGTCTAAATTTGATGGTATTGGACTTTGTAAAAGTATTCCATTAATTGTTTTATCTTCATTTAATTTTTTAATTAAGTCTATTAATTCTTTTTGAGTAATACTACTATTTAATAAATGTTCTTCATATTCTATACCTACATCTTCACATGCTCTACTTTTATTTCTTACATATACTTTTGATGCTGGGTCATCTCCTATCATTATTACAGCTAATTTTGATTTTATTCCTTTTTTTCTTAATTCTTCACATTCTATTTTTAAATTACTTCTTACTTTTTTTGCTAGTTCTTTTCCATCAATTATTATAGTCATCATTATTTCCTCATTTCTTTATTATTTATTATAAATTTAATCTGTTATAATTTTATATTCTATATCTTCCATATCTGGAAACATCTCTTTAACTCTTTTTAAAGTAAGCATTGACATTTTAGGTTGCGGATTTTTTTTATGATTAGATAGTAATTTTTGTGTATAACAATTAGGTGCTGTTTTAAATAATAAATATCTATTTCTTACATAAGTATAATATATTTGATATCCATTGTTCAAATCTTCCCACATCATTTCAAATGTATATTTTTCTTCCATATTACCTCCTTATGTCCCATAAGTAAACGTCCCTAATGGGTCATTTTTTCAAATTCTTCTTCTGATATAATTGTTATTCCTAAGCTTTGTGCCTTTGTTAATTTACTTCCTGCTTCTTCTCCTGCTAATACATAATCTGTTTTTTTAGATACTGAACCTGATGTTTTTCCACCAAACTTTTCAATTATATCTTCTGCTTCTTTTCTTGTATATTTTTCTAAACTTCCTGTTAATACAAAAGTTTTTCCTTCAAATCTATTATCTCCAGAATCTTCTTCTAATATTTTTGTATTAACTCCTGCTGATTTTAGCTTTTTTATTAAATCTATTGTTTGGTCTTGTAAAAAGAATTCTCTTATACTATTTGCCATTACTTCACCAATATCATTTATTTCACTTAATTCATCATAACTTGCATTTGCTAAATTATCTATTGATTTGTATTTTTTAGCTAATATTTTTGATGCCTTTCCTCCTACATGCCTTATTCCCAATGCTGTAATCAATCTGTATAAATCATTTTGTTTACTTGCATTTATACTATCTACTAAATTCTGTGCAAACTTTTTTCCATTCTTCTTTAATGATGCAATGTCTTCGAATTTTAATTCATATATATCTGATATATTCTTTATTAAACCTCTTTCTAATAGCTGCGAAATAATATTTTCTCCTAATCCATCTATATTCATCGCTTCTCTTGATACAAAATGAACTAAATTTCTGAACAATTTTGCTGGGCATTCTATACCTGTACATCTTATTGCTGCTTCGCCTTCTTCTCTTACAGCTTCTGCTCCACATACAGGGCATATTCTTGGCATTTCAAATTTCTTTTCTTCTCCAGTTCTTTTTTCTTCAACTACTTTTACTATTTCAGGAATAACATCTCCCGCTTTTTGTATTACTACTGTATCTCCTATTTTTAAATCTTTTTCTTTTATAAAATCTTCATTATGAAGTGTTGTTTTTGATATTGTAGAACCTGCAACCTTTACTGGTTCTAATATTGCCATTGGTGTTATTACTCCTGTTCTACCTACTTGGCATACTATATCTTTTAAAATTGTTTCTTTTTGTTCTGGTGGATATTTGTATGCTATTGCCCATCTTGGTGTTTTTGCTGTAGTTCCAAGTATTTCTCTAAACTTTAAATTATCTACTTTTATAACTGCTCCATCTATTCCAAAATTTAAAGTTTCTCTCATTTTTCCTATTTTTTCTATTGCTTTTTTTACTTCTTTTAAGTCATTACATGGTATACGCACTGGATTTACATTAAAGCCTAACTTTGCTAAATATTCTAATTCTTCAAAGTGCGAATTAAATTCTTTTCCTTCTATTTTTTGAACATTAAAAATATATATATCTAATGGTCTTGATTTTGTAATATTACTATCTAATTGGCGAAGTGAGCCGGCAGCTGCATTACGAGCATTTGCAAATAATTCTTCTTCATTTTCTTCTCTTTCTTGATTCATTTCTTCGAAATCTTTTTTTGATATAAACACTTCTCCACGCACTATTATATCTATTTTATCTTTTATTTCCATTGGTATAGTTTTTACTGTTTTTAAATTTTGTGTAACATCTTCGCCTACTAATCCATTTCCTCTTGTTGCCCCTCTTACGAATTTTCCATTTTTATATTCTAATGCTGCTGATAAACCATCAATTTTTGTTTCTACTACATATTTAATTTCTTTTATTCCATTTTCTTCTGCAGATTTTTTTATTCTATTATCAAATTCGTCTATTTCTTCTAAGCTAAATACATCTTGCAAACTTTGTAATGGTACTTCATGTGTTACTTTTTCAAAGCCTTCTTTTACATGTCCTCCAACTTTTTGTGTTAAAGATTCTTTGCTTATAAATTCTGGATATTGTTTTTCCAAATTTCGCAATTCGACCATTAGCATATCATATTCAAAATCTGATATTTCCGGTTTATCTTCATCATAATATTTTTGTGCATAATATTCTGTTTTTTCTCTTAATTCTTTTATTCTTTTCTCTGCACTTTGTTTATTCATTTTGTGTTTTTCTCTCCTTTGTGTTTATTTTTAGTAATTATATACAATTTTCAAAAAAAAATAAAGGAATTTTAAAAAATTCCTTTATTTTATATTTCTATTATATATTTTTATTATATATTTCTATAATCTTGTATCTTTTTATACGCATATAATGCTGATATTCCAAGTACTAATATTAACGCAAATGTTGGAACTGGGCTTTCTAAACCAGTTTTTGGTAAATTGCTATAATTACTTGTATTATTTGTTGTTAACACTGCATTATTTGTTGTATTATTTGTTGTATTATTAGAAGATGTATTATTAGATATTGTAGAATTTTGTATTGCAGTATTATTTGTAATTACAGTATTTGTTAAGTCTGTAAAATTGCTAGTATTATTAGCTGCCATTGTTTCTCTTGTTCCTAATAAAAATATTAAACTTACTATTATAATTAAAATAACCTTTACTAATTCAGATTTTTTCATTTTTTTCTCTCCTTTGTTATACTTATTATTTCTTTTATCAAATACTATTATACCATAATTTTTATATTAATGCAACTTTTTTAAATTACTATCTAAATTTTATACTTAATATTAGTATAAGTCAATATATTTTATCATTTTTTATTTTACATTTTTATTACATTTATGTTTCATTTATATTTCTTCTTATACATTAAATTTAAATAATACAATATCTCCATCTTGCATTATATATTCTTTTCCTTCAGAACGAACTAAACCTTTTTCTCTTGCGGCTACCATTGATCCTTCTTTAATCAAGTCATTATATGATACAACTTCAGCTTTTATAAATCCTCTTTCTATATCTGAGTGAATCTTTCCTGCGGCTTGTGGTGCTTTTGTTCCTTTTTTTATTGTCCATGCTCTTACTTCTGGCTCTCCTGCTGTTAAAAATGACATCAAGCCTAATAAATCATAACTTCTTTTTATTACTTTATCTAATCCTGATTCTTCTAATCCTAATGCATCTAACATTTCTTTTTTGTCATCTTCTTCTAAACTAGAAAGTTCTTCCTCAATTTTTACACATAATGGTATTACTTCTGCTTTTTCTTTACTTGCATATTCTTTTACTTTCTTTACATTTTCTTCATTGTCTGCATTTTCTAATTGTTCTTCTGATATATTTGCAATATATAAAATTGGTTTTGTAGTTAATAAAAACATATCTTTCACTAAAATTTGTTCATCTTCGTTAAAATCTAAAGTTCTTGCTGATTTTCCTTCTTCTAGTGTTTTTAATATTTTATCCAATAAATCAATTTCTATTTGATATTTTTTATCTGCTTTTAAATTTTTTCTTGCTTTGTCTAATCTTTTATTTATTGTTTCTATATCTGCAAAAATCAATTCTAAATTTATTGTTTCTATATCTCTTATAGGATTTACACTACCATCAACATGTACAACATTTGAGTCTTCAAAGCATCTAACAACTTCTACTATTGCGTCTGTTTCTCTTATATGTGATAAGAATTTATTTCCTAGTCCTTCGCCTCTACTTGCTCCTTTTACAAGACCTGCTATATCTACAAATTCTATTACTGCATGTGTTGTTTTTTGTGGTTTATACATTTCCGTCAATTTATCTAATCTCTCGTCTGGTACTGGAACTACCCCAACATTTGGTTCTATTGTGCAAAAAGGATAGTTTGCACACTCTGCTCCGGCTTTTGTTATGCTGTTAAATAATGTACTTTTTCCTACATTTGGTAATCCTACAATTCCTAATTTCATTTTTTCCTCCATTCATTCCATTGTACTTTTTTATTGACATTCAAAGTTTTTACTAAATTTTGTCTTCAAAATCTTTATTGCCTTTTGTTTCAACTTCATCTTTTATTTTTTCTACAAATTCATCAACTTTCATAGTTCCTAAATCCGCTTCTTCTCTAGAACGAACTGAAACCATATTTTCTTCAACTTCTTTTGCACCAATTACTAACATATATGGCACTTTTTCAAGTTGTGCTTCACGAATTTTATATCCTATTTTTTCATTTCTATCATCTAAAACAACTCTTATTCCAATTTTATGAAGTTTCTTTTGTACTTCTTTTGCTTGAGTCTGTTGAGCATCTGTAATTGGAAGTATTTTTACTTGTGTTGGTGAAAGCCATAATGGAAATGCTCCTTTTGTTTCTTCTATTAAGAAGCACATAAATCTATCAAATGATCCTAGTATAGCTCTATGAATTACTACTGGTCTATGTTTTTCTCCATCTTCTCCTATATATTCAAGCTTAAATCTTTCTGGTAATAAGAAGTCTAATTGACAAGTTGAAACTGTTACGTCATGTCCAACTGCTGATTTTAATTGAACATCTAATTTTGGTCCGTAAAATGCTGCTTCTCCTTCTGCTTCATAGAACTTTACTCCTAGTTCTGTTAATATTTCTCTTAATTGTCCCTCTGCTTTTTCCCACATTTCATCATCATCAAAATATTTTTCTTTATTATTTTTGTCTCTTAAAGATAATCTGAATTCATAATCTTTAAATCCAAAATCTCTATATACTGATAATATCAATTGTACAACTTTTCCAAATTCTTCTTTTATTTGGTCTGGTCTTACAAATAAATGTGCATCATTTTGGCACATTTCACGAACTCTTTCAAGTCCGCATACGCTTCCACTATCTTCGAATCTAAAATCATGTGCAAGTTCACCAATTCTAATTGGTAAATCTCTATATGAGTGCATTTTATTTTTATAGATTAGCATATGGTGAGGACAATTCATTGGTCTTAATACCATTTCTTCATTATCCATTTTCATTACTGGAAACATATCTTCTTTATAATGATCCCAATGTCCTGAAACTTTATATAATTCTGTATTTGCAAGAGATGGTGTATATACATGGCTATATCCCATTTCCACTTCTTTGTCTTGAATATATCTTTCTAATAATCTTCTTACTGTTGCTCCATTTGGTAGATACATTGGAAGTCCTGAACCTACTAATGGACTTGTCATAAATAATTCTAAATCTTTTCCTATTTTCCTATGATCTCTTTGTCTAGCTTCTTCTAACTTTTGCATATATTCATCAACTTGGCTTGCTTTTGGGAATGATATAGCATAAATTCTTTGTAACATTCTATTATGCTCATCACCTCTCCAATATGCTCCTGAAGAAGATAATATTTTTACAGCTTTAACTTTTCCTGTTTTCATTAAATGTGGGCCTGCACATAAATCTGTAAAGTCACCTTGTTTATAAAAACTTATTTCTTCTCCTTCTGGTAAATCGTTAATTAGCTCTTGCTTATATGGTTGGCCTTCCATTAATTTTAATGCATCTTGCTTAGGTAAAGAAAATCTTTCGATTTCTATATCTTCTTTAATTATTTTTTTCATTTCTTCTTCTATTTTAGCTTTATCATCATCTGTAAAAGGCTTTTCCACATCAAAATCATAATAGAAGCCATTATCAATGCTTGGTCCTATTGCAAATTTTACATTTGGAAATAGTCTTTGAACAGCTTGTGCCATAATATGTGAAGTTGTGTGCCAATATGCCTTTTTACCATCTAAACTACTTTCGAAAGTTTCTATACTTAAATTACAATCTTCTTGTAATTTGTATCTTAAATCTTTAACTTCACCATTTACTAGTCCACAAGTAGCCATTCTTGCTAATCCTTCGCTTATTTTTTGTGCTACTTCAAATATTGAACTACCTTTTTCCACCTCGATATTTGATCCATCTTTTAATGTTACTCTAATCATAAAAATTCCTCCTTTTGTCCCAAAAGGGACGTTTACCTGTGGGACATTTATTACCTTTATAAAACATTTATTACTTTAAATGTCCCACAGGTAAACGTCCCTCTTGGGACAAAAAAAATCCCATAGACTTACTATCTATAGGAGTGCTATATATAACACGGTTCCATCCTTGTTTTAACTTAATTTATAGACTATAACGTATCTTACACGTTTGGCTTATTCACCAAAACTTATGAAGAGTTAGTTTTTCAAATACGTTTTCTTGAACTAGTTTACAGCCTTTGACTAATTCTCTCTTTAAGTAACCTTTATTTTACTTTTTCTCTTACTCGTTTTTTTATTTAATTATTTATACTATTATAATTCTAATATCTTTTTATTAAAAAGTCAATAATTTTTAATATTATTTTTAAGTTTGCTTTTTATTACTGCAGAATTTATAGAACGGAACCTTTAAATAAATATTTCTTTAAATTGTAGATTTTAAAAAACAAAAATTTAAAATATTTTTATTTTATTGACTTTTTTTATATATTTTTGTAAAATATTTTTATCATATAATAACAATAGGAGTATATATTAATGAAATTAAAACAATTTATTAAAGAACATAAAACAACTATAATAGCAGTATTAGTTTTAGGACTTATAACTTATGGAATAAAACTAATTACTTATAGCTTTTCTATTGATACAGAATTTTTTCTAAATGATAGAGAAGGTTTATTAAATAGCTGGCTTACAGTTGGGAGATATGGTTTTGTATTTTTTAAAAGAATAATAGATTTTGCATATATAAATTTATATTTAGCTAACTTCGTATCATTTATATTATTTTTGTTATCTTTGATAGTATTAATGTATAATGTTTCGATAATAACAAATAAAGAAACCAAAACAGCTAATTTATTATTAGGTTCATTAATAATAACTAGCCCTATAATCGTACTATTATTTAATTTTACTTTACAATGTGTTGAAGTTAACTTGGCTTTATTGTTATTATGCTTAGCATTTACTATTATTAATAGGTGTATTATAAATAAAAATAAATATTATTTACTTATAATTTCTGTAATATTTACAATACTATCATTTGCTTCTTATCAAACTATGCAACCATTGTTTATTACCTTTAGTGCTTTCTTTATAATGCTATTTTTATATTATAAAGATGAAAAAAGTATTAGCTTAGTATTAAAATATATAGCAATATTTTTGATTAGTTTTATATTATACAAAATAATTGATATAGTTATTTTATCTATTACACACATAAGTCACTCATCTTATTTAGATAATCAAATTTTATGGGGAACTGATGGAACTACTATAAAACAAAATATTATAAATGTTATTTTTAATATTACTAACACTTTATTATCTAATGATGAACTACATAGTTTTGCATTATTATTATGTGTAGCAGAATTTATTTATATTATTTTTAATAAATTTGATAAGAAAAAATATATGTTTTATATTGCAATTTTGACTTTTTTAATTTCTCCTTTTGCATTAACTATACTTATGGGAAATATGCCAACTCTTAGAGCACAATTTCAATTTCCTTTTGTTATAGGACTATCTGCATGTTTCTTTTATTTATATAGTAATAATGATTTAGAAAAAAAGATTTATAAAATTATTTTTGGAATAATTGTTTTCTCTCAAATAGTCGTTTCTGTAAAATTATTTTATACTGATTATGAAACTTTTAAACAACAGAACATATTTGTAACTCAAATTGAAAATACTCTTAATGCCAAAAATATTGAAAATGGTAAAACTTTAATATTTATAGGAAGATTTTCTTCTAATGGGGAACATTTTTATAAAGCTGAAAGTTTAGGTGCTACATTCTTTGAGTGGGATGCTAATGGTCCTACTGGATCTAATAGTAGAATTCATGGTTTTTTAAAACGTTTAGGTTATAATTATACTTGCCCTACAAGCACACAATATAATGAAGCTAAAGAAATATCAAAAAATATGCCAGTTTATCCACAAGAAGACTCTATAAAAGAAGAAAAGGATTATGTAATAATTAAAATTAGTAATTAATTCTTTATAAAATTATATTATACTTTTTGATTACAACAAAAAATAATGATTTAAATATTATTCTATAAATCAATCATAACCACTCATTTTATGAGTGGTTTGCTTTTCTTTTTTCAATAGGTTATTTCGCCATTCATCATTTTACGCATAATATATGCTTGATACAAATCCATCGGTTCTCTGTCTATATCAGTTAAAACTTCTCCATCATTCCGATAAAAATAAAACTGATTTTTCACTTGAAGAAATTATACTAGAGGAACTAATTTATTGTTAATTCATAAATAGAGCAGAATTATGAAAATTCTGCTCTATTTTAAAATAATCTAATTTAATGCTCCTGACATGATTCTAAATTTGGGAATATTGTTCCATACTTCTTGTAGTCTATTAAAATTTTCATTAGGATTTAGCATTAAGTTAGCTAAATTATCTAATTCTTTATATTCTTTTTCAGATAATTCAAAATTTTTATCTTGTATGTATTTTGGTACATGCAAAAATATAATTTCGTTGTTCATTAAAGAATGAAAATCATAAAACAGAACTCTTATAGCTGCCTTCATTCCTAAAGTAACTGGATCAGAAGCATACAATATACTTTCTACTTTTAGTTTATTGTTTCTTAAGCCTAAATAGGCATTGGCTCCAAATATGAATTTATCATAAGGAATATTGTTTAAATCAAATCCCATTTCGTGGTCTGGACAATGTTCATCTGCGTCAACTAATTTCCATACTTTTTCTTTATCATCATAATATTCTGTAATCCAATGGTCATAATTAATTTCATCGTATTTTATATATGGTGCAAATCCGCTTCTTGCTCTAGCAGGAACACCTTTTGCTTTTAATATACTTGCCAATAATATGGCTTGTCCTCTACAAGTAATATGTATTTTATCCTTTGCTTCTCTTTTTATATCATAATTAGGATTTTTTCTTAATAACTCAGCTATCATACTTTGAGCTGTTGGAAAATAATCTTCTTCATAATCCAATCTTGTAATAGGAACTTTTGTCATATCTCCCCAAAAACAATTTGATTTACTTCTAACATTTTCTTCATCAAATGCTACAGGATGAATTATTTGCATTTTTTGTAACAAACATAATTCTTCTATATCATCTGGCAAGTTTTTTGCAAATTCTTTATAATACCCTAAATCTGTAAATTGACTTGTTTGCTTATAAAAGTCTAATATTTCTTTACTTTTCATTTTCATACCCCTCCAAAACTTCATTTAATTTTTTTATCTTGATTCTTCTAAACTTTCCCATATCTTATTAATTCACTACAAATTACTTTTACCTTATTTAATTACTTTTTTGACTCATTATAATCCTCCTAATCTTACTATATTATAATTGAATCATAAGAAAAAAGATAAACTTAACTGAAATCAGTTTTGTTTATCTTTTATTAACATATATAAATAACAATTATCCTTTGTATATAATTCAAAATTAAATTCATCATCAATATCATAATTAGTAGATTGTAGCCATTGTGTGTATATTATTTTTTTTGTTTTAATAATATCTATTTGTTCTCTTGAATTAGCACTAAATATTACATATTTACCTGCAGGAATAATAAATTCTTTGGTATTATCATATTTTTCTTTACTTCCTACATAGTATAAATATCCATTTTTATTACACACAGATACTCCATACATGCCATCTTGATTAAACTTTTGATACAAGCCATTTTCTTCAATATCTACATATAGCTTTCTTATATTATAAAGCAAATCTTCGTGAGTTATAGCTGAAGTTTCTACACAATATAATTTAATCTCATCAATTTTCTTTATTTCATAATTTAATTCTTCGCAAATATCATTATTGTTATTAAATTTAATTATAGGGTATTGCTTATATTCTATATTGCTCTCTTTACACTCGCTAGGAGTTATTCCAAACACATTTTTAAATGCTCTTGTAAATGAGATTGCCGAATCATATTTATACTTAACTGCTAAATCTATAATTTTTATATTCGTTGTTCTTAGTTCCTCAAATGCTTTACTTAATCTTCTTTTTCTTATATATTCTGCTAATGACATATTAGTTAAAAACATAAATATTCTTTGCAAATTATATTCTGATACTCCAACTATTTGTGATAATTTTTTATATTCTATATTTTCAGTCAAGTTTTCTTCTATATACTTAACCATTTGATTTAAATATTCAAAATTCATTATTTATTACTCCTATTTTGCATACATTTATAAACTCTTTAAATATTTTATTATGATTTTCATCTATTTTATATAGACTTTCAGGATGAAATCTAACACCTATATAGAATTTTTTATTTGGGGATTCAATGACATCTGGATAACCATCTTCACAAAAAGCAACTTTATCAAGCATTGGACAATTTTTTATTGTTCTTTTATGTCTAGAATTTACCATCATTTCATTTGTTTTTACTATATTATAAAATTTTGAATTTTCATTTATTTTAATTTTATGAACATACTCATCAAATGATTTATCATGCTTATCTGGATTAGGAATTTTGTAAGTTGTTCCTCCAATAGCTCTAGCAATATTATTTTGTCCTGCACATATTCCTAATATAGGGATATCATTATCATAACAATATCTTGCTATTATTGTTTCATAATTGTCAGTTTCAGTTCCACCTTGCATTATAATTCCATTACACAATTCTATTTGAGTAATTAAATTTTCTTTTTCTTCATTTGATAAAGAATCTTTCCAATCATCTCCAGAATAGTTTATTTTGTTTTCTGTTGGTAATATTCCGATAGCTATTCCACCATTATCAAATACTGCTTGTTTTACTTCATCTCTTATAAATGTGTCCATTTTATTTGTTTTATAAGTAGCATAATGTTTTGAAACAATGCCTATAATAGGTTTATTCATATCTACATTTTTCCTTCCAATATAATATATATTAAGTTACTTTTTACAATGAAAGTATGTAAAATTTCGAACAAATTTGTTGTTGGAGCTTACAACGGGAATTGAACCCGTGACCTCTGCCTTACCAAGGCAGTGCTCTACCAACTGAGCTATGCAAGCATTTAATTAAAATAGCATCAAACTAAAATGCATATATGTTTGACACTATTTTAAAATATATTTTTTATAGCCTTTTTTCTAATTCTTTGAATTGCATTATCAATAGATTTAACTGGCGTATCTAATTTTTTTGCAATAACTTCATAACTTTCACCTTGCATGTATCTTTCTAAAACGCTTTCTTCAAATTTACTTAAAGATTTATGCATAGCATTTTGAATTTCATCAAAATACTCTCTTTTCATAATAGTTTCTAATGGATCTTCAATGGTATCCACTTTAAATGTTTCTATTAATTCTGTATTATCTTCATCATTATCATAAGCAGACGTATTTAATGATAAATACGAATTAAGAGGTATATGTTTTTGTCTATTTGAGCTTTTTATAGCAGTTATCAATTGTCTTTCTATACATATATTAGCAAATGTTTTAAAAGTATTTTGTTTTGTATTATCAAAATTTTTTATAGCTTTATAAAGACCTATCATACCTTCTTGAATAATATCTTCTCTTTCTGCTCCAATTATAAAATATTTTCCAACCTTCGAATTTACTAAATCTTTATATTTTTCCAACAGAAAAGATAAAGCTTGTTCATCTCCTCGCTTAATTTGAGATATTATTTCTTCATCGCTTAACTCTGCATATTTATCTATTGTAAAATATATATTATTTGTTTGCATATGCCTAAAATACCTCCAAATGCACTTTTTGTAATTATATATTTGAAAATACCTAAAAGTCAAGAGTTTCTTTTAAAAATGTCCAAAAATCTTCTTTTTCCATACCTTTTGACCAAGATGCGACTCCACCTAAATCATTAGTACTTATCAATAATAGTTTTTGTTTTAAAGATTCTTCGTCCTCAATCCACATTTTCTTAATATAAGAATCTTCTTGATATTCCACATAATATTGCTTTAGGTTGTCATCCCACTTCTTCTCTACTCCACTTGGAATTACTTTTTCAATGTTCTTAATTGGCACTGCACTTTGCTTTATAACTTGTCCAGATGTATCTTCTGTCCATAATCTTGCATATAATGGAATTGCTAATATAATTTTTTCACTATCTATTTCTTCTGTTTTTAAAAATTTATTTAAACTTAAATTTACCCAATCATATCCTGCTGTACTTCCTGATTTATTACTTGATACACCATATTGATCATAAGCCATAAATACTATATAATCTGCCACATCTCCGATTACATTTCTGTCAAAACATAATGACCATGTCTCTGAACCATCTGGTGCTGTGACGTCAACAGAAACAACAAGTCCCATATTTTTCATTCTTGGTGTTAATTCAATTATAAATCTTGAATACATATCTTTATCTGCTTGTTTCATATTTTCAAAATCTATATTGACTCCATCTAAATTATACTTAATACATTCTTCAATAATGTCATTTATTAATTCTTGCCTTTTATTATAGTCATTCATAATTGTAGATGTTACTTGAAGCATTCCATCACCATCATTTTGAACCATAGGCCAAACTTTATATCCGTTTTCATGAGCCCATTCTATATATTTTTGACCTTCACTACCTATATTTTCCTCTAAATTTCCTTTAGAATCTAAGTATAAGAATGATGGAGATACAACATTTATTCCATCTATTGTTGTTCCTGATCTATCAGGAGCATTTGCTACTGTAGAATAATAATCCCAAACTAAATTAACTTTTCCTTCTATTTGCTTTGTTTCTTCTATGTTCTCTCTAGTAGTTACTATATTAGCTATTCTCTTAGATTTTACGTATCCTACTTTACCATTTTCTGTTCTGATACGTGTGTATCCATCTTCTTCTGATATTACAATAACATAACTACCTTTTTTTATTCTATCTATAGTTTTACTAATAAACTTTTTAGATGATTTTACTGGTACATTTTTAGTAATAATGGCCTTCTTTTGTTCTTTAGACAATGAATCTATTGTTAATACTTTTGTTTTTTCTAAATATTTAATTTCTATTCCATATACATCCTCTAATTCTTCTATAGGAATATAAATAGTATCATCTTTTTTTATTGCACTTGCATAAGTAGATTTACTAGAACCATTTATAGTCATTTTATTTTCTTCTAAACTAATTGTAGCTATTTTTGTATTATATGTTGTTATAATTTGATTATTGTCCTTATCTTCATATATATATTTATCAAAGAAATTTCCTAAATCTTGTTTTGATATATATATTTCGTCATTTTCTATAAGAATGCTATTTTTTAAGTCAGAAGTTACATTTCTATTGTTTATTACCAAATTTATTGTTTTATTTTTACCTAATATTATATAGTCATTTAACTTATATCCTACTATACAAATCAATATTATTGCTAATATTGATATAACTATCATTATAATTCTTTTCTTTTTCTTTTCTATTTGTTCTCTTGTCATTTTTACTCTGTTTGATTTTTTCATTTTTATATTACCTTTCGTTTTTTATATACTATATCATAATTTTTTTATATAGAAAATAGTTATTACTTATTTTTTCATTTTTCTTAAAAAGTCTTTTTGATAATCTGATATTCTATATGATTCTATGGCTTTTTGAATAGCCTTATTATAAGTCCATACATCTAAATCTGCTGAACTTATGAATTTAATTGTTTTATCAAAATATTTAATTAAGCATATAGAAATTGCCCACGCAATTGCCATTTTTACATAGTAACCATCATGTTTTATTTTTTCAAATATTTTAAAATCTTCTTCTAAATATTCTTCTTCAATATAATAATCCAAAATCATTACAATTGCAAATCTTATTTCAAATTCATTATTTGATTTTAAATATTTTTGAATAA
The DNA here is from genome assembly GCA_947628845.1 of uncultured Clostridia bacterium. Classification (GTDB taxonomy): domain Bacteria; phylum Bacillota; class Clostridia; order TANB77; family CAG-508; genus CAG-269. The sequence goes on from CANRBK010000005.1 coordinate 15,968, forward strand.
AATTCCACATTTCTTTTTTATATTTTTTTGTTATTTTCAAGCCTGCACAAAAAACGTCACAAATTGCCCAATTATATATTTTTGGAACATAGTTTTCCACATATTTTAAAATTGTGTTTATATCTTCATTTTTGGCTTGACCAATCAACATTCCTTGTAGCATAATTTCTTCATAATATTCATTATCTATTTCTTCAATTGTTTTTTTCCAGTCTTTTTCTTTGCATAGATTTTTTGCATATTTTCTTAAAATTGGCACTCTTACTCCAATAATATTTTTTGTACCTGGACATAATCCTTCATGAAATTTTTTATATTTTTTATCAGATAATTTAAATAATTCTTTCTTTATTTTTTGATTCATTTTTACTCCCATTTTTATCTTAATATTCTAAGTGTGTTAAATATTGTAATTAGTGTAGTTCCAACATCTGCAAAAACTGCCTGCCACATATCTGCAATACCAAATAAACTCAAAATCAATGTTAAAATTTTTATTCCTATTGAAAAAATTAAATTCTCTATAATAATTTTATTTGTTTTTTTAGATATATTTACTGCTTCAACTATTTTTGAAAGTTCGTCTGTCATTATAACTACGTCTGATGCTTCTATTGTAGAATTTGAGCCTATTCCTCCCATTGAAATTCCTATATCTGCTCTTGCTAAAACTGGGCTATCATTTATTCCATCTCCAACAAATGCTATTTTCTGATTTTCTTTTCTAACATTTATGATATTCTCTAATTCGCTATATTTATCTTGTGGTAACATCTTATATTTAATTTCTTTTATTCCAACATCTTGTGCTATTTTTATAGCAATTTCCTTTTCGTCCCCTGTGAACATTTTTGTTTTTATACCTAAGTTATGCAATTTTTGTATAGTTTCCTTGGTTCCTAATTTTATTTCGTCTGTCAAAATTATATTTCCTACTATTTCTTCGTCAATTTTTAGATATAAAATTGTTCCTATTTCATTTTTATTTTCCGTTGCACCTATATAATTTGCATTACCTACTTTTATAACTCTATTATCTATTTTATATTGTAACCCTTTTCCAGCTATTTCTTCAAAATCTTTTACATCATTTACGTCTATTTCTTTATTATTTTCATTAAATTTTTCTACAATTGATACTGCAATAGGATGATTTGAAAATTTTTCTCCCATTGCCATATATTTTAATATATCTTCTTGTGTATATTCAGTCTTTAAAGTATTTATCTGATTTACTACAAAGTGCCCTGTTGTAATTGTTCCTGTTTTATCAAATATAATTTCTTTTATGTCTTTAATTCCATCTAAATAGTCACTTCCTTTTATTAGTATTCCCTTTTTTGATGCTTTACCTATTCCTGAAAAATAGCTTAATGGAACTGATATTGCAATTGAACATGGACATGATATTACTAAAAATATTAAAGCTTTGTATATACTTTCTTTATATGTAACGCTTTGTATTACAATTGGCATAAATATTGCAACAAAAATTGCTAATATTATTACAAGAGGAGTGTATATTTTTGCTGCTTTTGATACAAAGGTTTCAGTTTTCGCCTTTTTATCTGTTGCATTTTCAACTAAATTTAATATTTGACTAACTGTGCTATTTTCATATACATTTTCTACTTTTATCTCTAGTAATCCATTTATATTTATACTACCAGATAATACTTTATCTCCTTTTGAAACATCTTGCAATTTACTTTCTCCTGTTAAAGCAGATGTATCTATTTGGGCATTTCCATTTATAACTTCTCCATCTAATGGTATCTTTTCTCCTGTTTTTACAACTATAATATCATTTATTTTTACTTCTTCAGGTTTTACTTGTATGTAACTTTCTCCATTTTTTAAATTAGCATATTCTGGCTTTATATTCATCAATTCTGATATAGATTTTCTAGTTTTATTTACTGCTTTTGCTTCTAATATTTTTCCTATTTCGTATAAGGTAATTACCATCAAGCCTTCAGATGTTTTTCCTATTAAATATGCTCCTATTGCTGATATTACTATTAATGTATTTTCATCTAGTATTTTATTTTTTATCACTTGTTTAAAAGCTTTTTTTCCTGTTCTATATAATAATATTACAAATGACACAATTGTTAATATATTTGAAAATATTTTATTGGAACTGAATATTAAAGCAATTGCAAAAATTATAAGTCCTACAATAATTCTCACAATATCTAAATCGTTATGTTCTTCTGCCTCTTTATTTTCTGTATTTTCTTCTAAGACTTTAACTTCTGGCTCTATCTTCTTTATAATTTCAATAATTTCCTCTTTTGCATTTTGTTTTTCAGATTTGAATGTTAATTTTAATGTGGAAAAATTAACATTTACTTCTTCATAACCATCTTCTTTTGCTATTGCATCTTCTATCTTTTTAGCACAATTGGCACAATCTAATCCTTGTAGTATAAATTTATAATTCTTCAATATGCTCGCTTCCTTTCATAACTATTTGTGAAATATGTTCATCATCTAAACTATAAAATATTACTTTTCCCTCTCTCCTAAATTTCACTAATTTAGATTGTTTTAATAGTCTTAGTTGATGTGATATTGCTGATTGTGTTGTTCCTACTATATTTGCTAAATCGCATACACATAGTTCTTCTTCTAATAATGCATATATTATTTTCATTCTTGTTGAATCGGCAAATACTTTAAAAAGTTCTGCTAAATCATATATAAATGCATCTTCTGGCATTTTTTGTTTTACTTTTTTTACTATATCTTCATGTAAAATATTACATTCTAAAAATTCTTCTTCCATTTTTTTCTCCTTTTTTTATAATTACATATGAATATATGTTCATATGTAATTATATTATATGATTATAATTTTATTTTGTCAATAATAAATTAAAAATTTTTTTAACGAAAAATACAGCCCTATGTAAAGTTAATTACTATAGAACTGTATTATATTTTATTATTGTAGCATTTATTATTTTTGTAAATGCTTTTTGGCTATTCTGATAACACTTCATTCATAACAGCAGAAAAATATTTCATACTATTGATACATTGTTCCAACGTATTTCCAGTTGACCCTACTTCAATAATATTAGCACACTTTCCTGTATGTTGATTATATCTTGATGTTGTCAACATGATTGGTTTAAATAATCCTGGATACATTTCTTCTGCTTTTTTTTGAAATTTAATAGCAAACTTTAAGTTTTGATTCCAATTTGGATGCCATAATCCCCCTTCATTTGTTCCTATAACAAACATTATTTGAGCAGCATAATCTTCACCAATCTTTACAGTTGGTGCATAATCAGGACGAGAACCTATTGCGTCTCTATGTAAATCTATTATTATATCAGCTGGTGTTGTTGTTAATAAATTTTCTACGGTTTCCAAAGAACGAGTATATGATCCATTATATGCTGGATAATCATGATAAGATGTATTATGTACAACATTTATATTATATTGCTTTAAATAATTTTCTAATTCACTACCAACTCTTGTTACTGTATAATTTAAATCTGTTGTTCTAAAATTTCCAGTTTGTGTATATGGAAATTGTTCACTTGGAGTATAACTTTCACAACTATGTGTATGAAATATCAATATATTTTTATTATCAATAGTTATATTTGGATTTAACATATCCTCTGTTAAAGTATAAGAAGTTTGATTTTTTATTTTTACATTTTCATATTGGACATTATAACTCTCAGCTATTGGATTAGGAGTAACTACTTCTGTTGCTATATTTGAAGTACTTGCTAATGTTATTTCTTTATTGTCATTATTTTCGCTATTATCATTTTCACTTTTATTTGTTTCATTTTCACTTATTTGCTCAATTTCTTCCATTCCTTTTATAGCGCTTATTTGAGTTTTTAAAAAACTTTCTAGATATCCTCCTGTTTCTATATGTTGGTTTTTATTTTCTACTTTATTATATTCTTCATTTTTATATGTTGCTGTAGGTAATTCTTTATCTAAACAACTAGTTAAACTAAATTGAAGTTTTAACTTATTTATGCTTTGCATTTTATTACTTTTTATATTAGAAAAACATCTTATAATATATATAACCAAAAAAATCGTTAGTATAGTTCCTATAAGATATTTTATTATATCTCTCATTTTTAATATAGTTACATTAAACATATATATTCTCCCTTATCTTAGGTCTACTATATATATTTATATTACTCTTATACTAAAAATATGACATCTAAAAAACGAATTTAAACAGCCTACTATTGTTCTTCTGTTGTTTCAGTATCTCCGGCTTCATCAACTTGTTGTTGATTTTCGTCATTTGATACATTTTCTTCTATAACATTATTTTCATTTGTTGTATTATTCTTTGCATTTACTTTTACATTTCCTTTTGTCATCTGTAATTCATCAAGGAAATCTTCAACATTTACTCCTATATTATTATTATAATTCATATAATAATATTTATTACCTGCACTAATTGTCATATAAACATCATCTAAAACAGGAAGACATAGTTCTTCTCCTACTGAATTTATTAAAGTATATTTTTTATTTTTAGATGCTATAATTACATTATAATCAGGTATCATAAGTAAATTTATTGCATTTTTATTGCTTTTTGCTATATATCCAAAACTATCATATTCAAAATCAAGTATTTGGTTTCCATTTTTATCAAATGCTCCCCATAAATTATCTTTTTCTGCTGGAATCATACCATTATCTAATAAATATTTATTTTTGATTCCATTTTGTTCAAATTTAGAAATATCAATTCCTATTTGGTCATATTCAATATAAACTTTAATATTTCCTTTTGAATCTATCACTCCATATTTATCATTTTTTTGTGCGATATATAAACCAACTTCATTATCTATTAATTCTAAGCTATCATATAATATTTGAACTTTTGTCTCTTTTTTAGCTGATATTATTCCCATTTTACCATTACTTTGTACTAAAAAATCTTTTGAATTTGGTAAATATTCTATATACTCATATTTAGGTTCTATAATTGGATTTCCATTTATATCTATTACTGCATAAGTACTATCATTATTTTTTGTTACAATTAGCATATCATTAAGTATTGCTTTTTTATTTATAAAATTTTCACTAATTTTTTCATAACCATAATCCAATATTTTAGCAGAACATGTATCTATTAAATAAGGCATAGTATATATATACATTCTCTGTTTTTCTTCATTATAATCAAATAATATATTAAATGCTTCTTCGATAGTTGTTGTTGTAGCATATAGTTTTCCATTTATTGCCTTAATTGGCTTATCTGCGTAAAAATAATCATAATTTTTAATACTATTTGATGTTGTTAATTTATATACTTTCTTAGAATTTAATGCAAAATTTGCTATTTCATCTTCATTTTGTATATAACATTTACTTGCATCTTCTGATTTATCTGTATATTCTCCACTAAAACTTTCATATCCTAAATATGGTGCTATTTCTCTTATTGGTACATATATAGTACCATCTTGTTCTATAACCAGCATTTGTTTTACTTTTTCATTTATACTTCCATTTATATAAAGTTTTAATTTACTATCCTGTATGTACATTATAGCTACAAATATTCCTATAATAATAACTATTACTAATAATATTATTGCTAGTATAATTTTTGCAATTTTTTTAGAATTATCTGTTTTTTTTGGCTTTAAATCTTCATCAATTAAATTCATTTGAATTCTCCTTTACTAATGATTAATCTAATTAATATAACCATATTTTTTATAAAATTCATTTTTAAAATTCAACAAATTGTCATTCTCTATTTCTATTCTAACTCTTTCCATCAAATTAGTCAAGAATCTTAGATTATGAATAGACAATAATCTTACTCCTAATATTTCATTTGCTTTTATAAGATGTCTTATATATGCTCTAGTATAATTTTTACAAGTATAGCAATCACATTCTGAATCTAAAGGTGTCCTATCTCTTTCATATGTTGCATTTCTTACTACTACTTTTCCCTTTGATGTAAGTGCTGTTCCATTTCTTGCTATTCTTGTTGGTAATACACAATCACACATATCTATTCCAGCAATTGCTGCTTCTATTAAATAATCTGGTGTTCCAACTCCCATTAAATATCTTGGTTTATTTTTTGGCATTTTAGGTGCTGTATAATACAATATATCTAAAAATTTTTCTTTTGGCTCACCTACACTTATTCCTCCTATTGCATATCCAGGTAAATCCAATTTTATTAGGTCTTCTAAGCTTTTATCTCTTAAATCTTTATAAAATCCACCTTGTATAATTCCAAACAACGCTTGATTTTCTGTTTTATGTGCTTCTTTACATCTTTTAGCCCATCTTGTTGTTCTTTCCATGGAGTTTTTTGTATATTCATATGTTGATGGATATGGACAACATTCATCAAATGCCATTATTATATCTGCACCTAAGTCTTCTTCTGTTTTCATTACTGATTCAGGTGTAAAAAAATGTCTACTTCCATCTAAATGTGATTTAAATTCAACTCCTTCTTCTGATATAGTTCTTAATTCTCCTAAACTAAAAACTTGGAAGCCTCCACTATCTGTTAGTATTGGTCTGTCCCATTTCATAAAATTATGAAGTCCACCTGCTTCTTTTACTATATCTTGTCCAGGTCTTAAATATAAATGGTATGTATTTGATAATATAATTTGTGCTTTAACTTCTTCTTTTAATTCTTCTGGAGTCATAGATTTCACTGTTGCTTGTGTTCCTACTGGCATAAATATTGGTGTTTGTATGTCTCCATGTGGTGTATGTATAACTCCCCTTCTCGCTCCTGTTTGTTTGCACTCATGTAATAGTTCATATGTTACTGCTGGCTTCATTATTTCTCCTTTCGCTTCACTCATCATAAAAATAATAAATTTATTATTTTACAAAGTTTATTTAATTAACATTGCGTCTCCAAAGCTAAAAAATCTATATTTTTCTTTTACTGCTTCATTATATGCTCTCATAATATAATCTTTTCCTGCTAAAGCAGATACAAGCATCAATAATGTTGATTGTGGTAAATGAAAATTTGTTATCAATCCATCTATACATTTAAATTTATAGCCTGGATATATGAATATTTTGGTATCTCCTTCTATTTCTTTTACCATTCCTTCTTCATTTGCTATGCTTTCCAATACTCTGCAAGATGTTGTTCCAACTGATATAATTCTATGTCCTTGTCTTTTTGTTTCATTTATTTTATCTACATCTTCTTGTTTTATATAAAAATGTTCTGAATGCATTTCATGTTTTTCCACTTCAGTTTCCTTTACTGGTCTAAAAGTACCTATACCAACATGTAAAGTAACATTTGCAATTTTTATTCCCTTTTGTTGTATTTTTTCTAAAAGTTCTGGTGTGAAGTGTAATCCTGCTGTTGGAGCTGCAGCTGATCCATTGTACTTTGCATATACTGTTTGATATCTATCTCTATCTTTTAATTCTTCATGTATATATGGTGGTAATGGCATTAATCCGATTTCGTCTAATATTTCATTGAATATTCCCTTATAATAGAATTTTACTTTTCTTGTTCCTCCTGGCATTATATCTAATATTTCCGCTTCTAATAATCCATTTCCAAATATTACTTTTGTTCCTATATGAAGCTTATTTCCCGGTCTTACAATACTTTCCCAAATATCTCCTTCTATGTTATTTAATAATAAAAATTCTACATTTGCCCCTGTTTCTTTTTTACCATATATTCTGGCTGGTATTACTTTTGTATTATTTCTAACAAGGCAGTCACCTGGTTCTAAATAATCTATTATATCTTTAAATATTTTGTGTTCAATTGTTTCTTTGTCTGTGTCTAATATCATTAATCTAGATTCATCTCTTTTTTTTATTGGCACTTGCGCTATCAATTCTTCTGGTAAATTATAATTAAAATCTGATACTTTCATCATTACTCCATTCTTTATTGTAATTCATTTGTTAATGCTTTATTATGTTTTTCACATTGTTTACTACATTTTTAAATAATTGTTTTATTTCTTGTATTATATTTTGTGGTTCTACAAATTCATCAATTTCATATGAATATTTAAAATCTGTTAATTTTGCTGGTTTTAATTTATATACTTCTTTTGGTAATCCTATATATCCTTCTGAAGTTTTAATGTTTTTATTCATATAATCATCATACCATTCTTTTAGTCCTGTTAAGTTTTTATTTCTGTATCCATATTCTTTATAATCATGTAAAGCTGGTATTTCATACTCATATTCTTCTGCTGTTCTTTCTAATGAATGTAAAAATTCGTGCAAAAATACTTCCTCTGGAAATGTATTTAGTCTTTCATCATACCTATATATATAACTTTTAGAAGAATTTGGTAATCTTATATTTGAATATCCTATGCCATAATAATCCATAGATCCGAAGTCCTATCCAATCATTTATTTCTATATCGTCCATATATTCATCATTTCCTAATCGTATTATTGCAAATATATGATCATAATCATTCTTGGATATTATATCTTTGATACTATCTTCTATATCTTCACTAGCAACAAAATATCCAAATTCTTCGTCATATGTTAATTTTGTTATTGGATTTGATATTTTATATACATCACAATCAGCAGTCATACTTTTTTGTGATAGTTCATATGCTGTAGTTTCAAATCTTTTTATTGTATCTTTTATTTCATAAATATCATTATCTGTCATTGATATTTTTATTTCTTTGTCATCCATTACTACATCTGTATTTTCGAATATAAAACATGCAAATTTCCAATCTTCATTTTCAGTATGTGTTCCTTCACTTAAAGTAAAATCTGAAAACCATGCTGTTCCTGTAGATTTTCCTAAATATCCACCTAATCTAAAACCTATATCAACTTCTTCTCTATTTTTAGAATTAAATATCATCTCTATTTTTTGCCAATCTTGTGTTCCTGTAATTGCAGTTGATTTTTCTGTTGTGCCAATTATAGATATCTGCGCTCCTACTCCTGAAATATCATTTTCTGCTATTACATTTTCTGTTTTTACCATACACGTTACTTTATATGGTGTATTTTTTTGTACTTTGACTTTTTTATAAAATGTTGCATCATTTAATTCCTCTGAATTTATTTTATAACTTGATGATTTTGAATATTTTACCTTATTATCTCTTTTAAAATCAGATGTATGTAAATTAAGTTCACTTCTTACAAAATCATTAAAATTATTAGATTTATAGAAATTAAATGCTAATATTAGTATAACTATAATTACTAACCATGATATGATATTAGTTACTTTATTCTTCATTTTATTCTCCTTCGTGCTATATTTAACGTTTGCTATTTTCTGCCTTTTATATTATACAATATTTGTTTTAGTTTAGCAATAAAAATAAAAATTTATCATAAATAAACCCTTAAAATATATTTGTAAACTTCTTTACATAACTATATTTTAAGGGCTTTTTCTATATTTTTAAATATTTTAATTTTCCATTTATTTTACTTTATATAAAGTACTACTCTAAAACCAAGATAAACATTGAAGTTGGTAGCAGGCTGAGATATACGACCACATGCAGGATATGTTGTATATGAATCTTCAGAGGATCCACCTCTAAAAATACGATATTGTAATCCAGAAAATGATGTTTCTTCTGTCCATTCATGTAAATTGCCTGCCAAATCGCATATATGATATTTTTCTGTTGTTTTACTAGCTCCTGTTGTTAGCAAATTTCCTTGATTAGTGTTACCATAGTCTGTTGTCGTTCCGTTTTCTTCATATTCTCCAAATTGTTGCAAGTGCCAACTTCCTCCGCTCTCATATATATATGCTTTTCTTCCTTTATAGCTTATGGAATTATTTTTATAATTTCCCCATTCAGATGAATTTGTTAAATCCGATTGTTCCAAATCTGTTTTATTTACTATTGTATTTAACATTGTATCCCATTGTGTTCCTGTCATTAATCCGCTATTCACATAATTATTATCACTATACATTTTTCTTGAATTTTTTTTTGCATGATTCCAATCTATCAAATTCCATGGAAGTAAATCAGCTTTACTTTGTGGTATTCCATCTTGATTGTATTTTTGATATGAATTTGTGATAACTCCCGTAAATTCTTCCATCGTATCTGGTAATCCAGCTTCATATCTTCCTACATAAAATCCTCCATATTTTTCTATTTGAGTTAATTCTGCATCTTCTTCCGTTGTTTCCCACCAAGAATCGCCAAGTTGCGTATTTGTTTGCTTTATTCCATTCCATTCATCATATTTTTTATATTCTTCTTTTGTACATGGTATCCATACAAATTGGTTTCCTTGCAATTGATTTCTATACTCATAAGATGATCTATCTACGCCTTTATATTCATCTTCATCTTTATCTGATATTACTACTCCGGTATCTAAATTTCCTCCTACATAAACAAATCCATTTGGTACTGGTACTGATTCTCCACCACCTACTGATACAGCATATATTGTTGATACTTCATTTAATACTTGTGCTTCTTTTCCATCTTCTGTTTTTATATATTTTACTATTCTATCTCCCCATTCTTCTTTCAATTTTACTTTTGTTCCAGCTTCTGTATCTTTTGTATTCTCTGGTAATGTTGCTACTTCTGTCTTCTCTCCTGTTATTTTTCCATATTTTGATATTGTAAATTCAAATCCATCTACTACTACCTTTAAATCATATTCTACTTTATCTACTGGCTCATTTATTCCATCTATTCTGTTTAAATTATCTTTTAGATAATCATCATTTAAACTTCCTGTTGTGTCATAAGACGCATTTACTGCTAGTGCTACTTTTTCTGCTGCATTTGCATATTTTGATTCTTTTGCTGCTTGCTGTGCTTTAGTTAATAATCCACTTGATGTTAATTGTACAATTGTTACTCCTGCTAATATTAGCAATATTATAATTGTTATCACTAGTGCTACTAAGGTTATCCCTTTATTTTTTTGCTTCTTTTTACATAAATTTCTTTCTTCATTCTCTAAACTATAGCTCTCTCTCTCTCTCTCTCTCTCTCTCTCTACAGCCACATACTTTCTAGGTTTCATTGTTCTTTCACTCCTTCTTTTGTTTTTTCTTATTTCTATTTATACCATATTTCAAATTTTATTACAATATTTTTTAACAAAAATAATATACTAGAAAAATATACATATTCTGAACGATATGCAGTTTACTTAATAAAAAGAATGGGAAAATTATATTATACAGAAAGATTAAAACAAAATAAGGCTATGGGAGAATATAGAAGAACATACCAACAAAAATTTATGCAAGTTAGAAAAAATAAAGAACTAGCAAAAGATTTTGAAAATTGGAAAAAACAAGCCAAAGAAAAAATTAATCTTATGAAAAAAGGAACACTTACTGAGAATGAGGCATATGAGTGGATTTTAAAGAATAGCTAATTATATTTAAAAAAGCAATTGTTTTTATAATTATTTTATGCTATAAATAATATATAATTGTATCATAATATTAAAATTTTGAATATATTAAAGTATCACTTTTTAAATAGCAAGGCTTTTATTTTATGAATAAATTGCAGTTAGCAATACCTAATACATGGACTAAATACTTTTTTACTAAATGAATATTGAAATAAAATAGATACAAAGTGCGAAAGTAAAGATACTAAAATATATTGGATATATATTAATTAAAAAGGAGTTTGATAAAAATGATGAATGATAGTGAAAAAAGTAAACTATATCTTATAGGATTAAAATATTTAGAAAAAAATGAAAAATTAAAATTCAAAAATGAATTTGATTTTATAAAAACTATATATTTAGAGTCTATAAATTTTGATATTGGAAATAATATATATGAACTAAAAGAATATTTTAAGTGTAAAATAAATGAAATGGACATAGGTGATATTGCAATATATAAATCCGATAAAAAATCATTAATAGGAATAAATTATGGTAGTGCTTTAGAAAAAGGTTTTATGTATTATGATGAAGAAAAACAAAAAGTTAAAATGGCAGAATTGCATGATAATATTGAAGAATATAAGTTTCAATATGGCATAAAACTTAATCATAGAAATGTACAAACAATGAATCATTCATTACAATTTAACCAATATAGAAAAGAATATGAAGAATTTTATTTTAATAGCTATACTATAAAAGATGATAATGAAGCAATATATTTAGAATATGAATTTGAAATACCAAAACTTACCAAATTTAATCCAAAGTTAAAAATATTAAAAAAAGATTTTGTTTTTAAAAATATTAATACACCATATGTTCAAAATATGGTATTTCATATAGGCCTTATAGAACTTATAAGTTATTGGAAAAGTACATGTTCTCCTAAAATTATTATTAAGTGTGGGTATTTAAATGAAGAACAAATTGAGTGGTGGAAAAAGTTATATTTTTATGGACTAGGAGAATTGTTCTACACAAACAATATAAAAATAGATATTATAAATTTTACAAATATAGAGTGTACAAATGATATAAGTATGTTTGATTATGAAAAAATTAGTGATACTTCTAATGGATATATAGTTCCTATAGGTGGTGGAAAAGATTCTGTTGTAACATTAGAAACACTAAAAGTTAATAGAAATGATGATTATTGTTTAATCATCAATCCAAAACCAGTAACTTTAAAATGTGCTGAAATAGCAGGATTTAAATCAAATAATATAATCGAAATTTATAGAACTATAGATAAAAATTTAATAAATTTAAATGAAAAAGGATTTATAAATGGACACACTCCGTTTTCCGCTATGCTTGCATTTTTATCATATTTTGTAGCATATTTGTTATCTAAAAAATATATTGCTGTATCCAATGAAAATAGTGCCAATGAGTCAAATATTATAGGTGAAAAGATAAATCACCAATACTCAAAAAGTTTTGAATTTGAATGTGATTTTGAAAAATATGCAAGCAAATATTTAAGAGCACCAATAAAGTATTTTAGCTTTTTAAGACCATTGAATGAATTACAAATTGCAAAAATCTTCTCAAAGAAGGAAAAATATCACAATATTTTTAAAAGTTGTAACATTGGTAGCAAAGAAAAAGAATGGAAATGGTGTTGTAATTGTGCTAAATGTTTATTTACTTATACAATATTAAGTCCATATTTATACAAAGAAAAATTAGTTAGAATTTTTGGAGAAGATTTATTTGAAAAATCAAATTTACTAAATACATTTTTAGAATTAACAGGAAATGGAGAAACAAAACCTTTTGATTGTGTTGGTACTTTTGAAGAAGTAAATTTTGCTATAAGCAAGACAATTGAAAATATTGAAAAAGCAAAAATGGATTTACCTTATTTATTAAGATATTACAAAGATAATTACAAACTAATAGATACAAAAAATGATTTAACTAAGATATATAACCAAGAAAATAATTTAAATAAAGAACAAAACGATATATTAAGAAAAGAGGTATTTTCAAGTGATTAATGATTTAATACAATATTTTAAAGATAAAAAAATACTTATTTTAGGATTAGGAAAAGAAGGCCAATCAACATATAAATTAATAAGAAAATATTTAAAAGATCAACATTTATATATTGCCGACAAAAAAGAAGATTTTGAGAATAGCTTTGAACTATTAAAAAAAGATAATAACATAACTTGTATAAGTGGTAAAAAATATATAGAAAATTTACAAGATTATGATATTATTATGAAATCTCCTGGAATTTCTTTTGCTTATGTAGATACTTCACAATATCTTCATAAAATTAAATCACAATTAGAATTATTATTAGAATTTTTCAACGTTTTTACTATAGGAATTACTGGAACAAAAGGAAAAAGTACAACAAGCTCATTAATATATAAAATGCTAAAAGATCAAAATATAAATAGTATATTGCTAGGTAATATTGGTGTTCCAATATTTGATTATATTGATACTATACAAGAAGATATGACATTAGTTTTAGAAATGTCATCACATCAATTAGAATATATGGAGCTATCTCCTAATATTGCAATTTTATTAAATATTTATGAAGAACATCTTGACCATTATGAATCTTTTGAAAAATATGCTATGGCTAAATGTAATATTTTTAAATATCAAACAAAATCAGATTACTTTTTATACAATACAGATATTGAAATACTAAATAAATTAGTAAAAAATCCAAATGGAATCACTTATAAAGTAAGTTTTAATGATAACTATGAAAGCAATATATATTTAAAAGAAAATAAGATATATTTTAATGCAAATCATATATACGATAAAAATGAACCTAGAAACTTGCTTGGAGATTATAATCTAAATAATATTATGTTTGTACTTGCTGTTTCAGAAATATTAAAATTAGATATAAATAAAACAAAAAAAAGTATTAGCGAATTTAAAACATTAGAACATAGATTAGAATTTGTTGGTAAATATAATGATATTCTATATTATGATAATAGTATCGGAACTATACCAAAGGCGACAATAGAAGCAGTAGAAGCTTTAAAATATGTTGACACATTAATTATAGGCGGAATGGATAGAGGAATTGACAATACTGATTTTATAAACTATTTAAATAATAGTAATATTAGTAATATAATTTGTATGCCTAAAACCGGACATGATATTGCTAAAAAGCTAATCGAAGAAAAAAGATACATTGTTAATGATTTAGAAAATGCAGTTTATACTGCTAAAAATGTAACTAAAAAAGGAATGATTTGCTTATTATCTCCAGCAGCAGCAAGTTATGGCTTTTTTAAAAACTTTGAAGAAAAAGGAAATTTATATAAACAATTAGTACAAAGCACCTAAGTGCTTTACTACTATCTTTCTAATTAAAATTTCTTTTCTCTATATACATAAATTAAAACAAAAGTATGAAAATTAAAATTAATTTCATACTTTTGTTTTAATTATTCTATATATCTTGTTTATCCTCTGATAATATAGCAGTTAAATTAATTCTACCTTGTTCATCGATGTCAAGAACTTTAACAGTAACTTTATCACCTACATTTAATACATCTTCTACTTTTTTAATTCTTTCTTTAGAAATCTTAGAAATATGAAGTAGTCCTTCCTTTCCATTAACTCCTAAATCAACAAAAGCTCCAAAAGTTGTAGTTCTTGTTACTTCACCATAATAGATTCCACCAACCTCAACTTCTCTTACTATATCTTCTATCATTTCTAATGCTTGATTTGATTTTTCTGAATCATTTGAATAAATAAATACTTGTCCATCTTCTTTAATATCTATTTTTACTCCTGTTGCATCTATTATTTTATTGATTGTTTCTCCACCTTTACCAATAACGTCTTTAATTTTTTCTACTTTAATTTTTGTATTTACTATTCTTGGTGCATATTTTGATATTTCTTTTCTAGGCTCTGAAATTACTGGTAACATTATATCTTCTAATATATGTTTTCTAGCAATTCTTGTTCTTTCAAAAGCTTCTTTAATTACATCATAAGATAATCCATCTACTTTAATATCAACTTGTATAGCTGTAATACCCTTTTCTGTTCCTCCAACTTTGAAATCCATATCTCCGAAAAAGTCTTCAATTCCTTGAATATCTGTTAACATTACATAGTCATTTTCATCATTTGGATTTGTTACTAATCCTGTTGAAATACCAGCAACTGGTCTTTTTATTGGAACACCTGCTGCCATTAATGATAATGTGCTTCCACATATACTTGCTTGTGATGTTGAACCATTTGAAGATAATACTTCTGATACAACTCTTATTGCATAAGGGAATTCTTCTTCTGATGGTAACACTGGAACTAGTGCTTTTTCTGCTAATGCACCATGTCCAATTTCTCTCCTACCTGGTCCTCTTGATGGTCTTGCTTCTCCTACACTATAACTTGGGAAATTATATTGATGCATATATCTTTTTGCTGTTTCTGTATCAATTCCATCAAGTTCTTGTTCTTCTGAAACCATACCTAATGTTGTTACTGATAATACTTGAGTTTGCCCTCTAGTAAATAAAGCACTTCCATGTACTCTTGGTAATAAATCAATTTCACATGATAATGGTCTTATCTCGTCTAATGCTCTACCATCTACTCTTTTATGCTCATTAAATATCATATTTCTTACACATTTTTTCTGTAATTTATAAATAGCTTCTCCTATATCTGACTTATGTTCTTCTGCTGCTTCTTCTCCAAATTTTTCGGTATATGCAGTTGCTATTTTATCAGATACTTCAGCTACATTATTATCTCTAGTTTCTTTATCTGGTTCTTGTAATGCTTGTTTAATTTCTTCTTCAAAGTTTTTTTCTATATATTCATATACATCATGGTCAACTTCAAATGATTTATATTCAAATTTTGGTTTTCCAATTTCTTCTTTCATTTTTTGAATAAATTTGCATATTTTCTTTATTTCTTCATGTCCTGCTTTTATTGCATCTAACATAACATCATCTGGAACTTCATTTGCTCCTGCCTCTATCATTGCAATTTTTGCTTCTGTTCCTGCAACTGTTAATGTTAAATCAGATATTTTTCTTTGTTCTTCAGTTGGGTTTATTATAATTTTTCCATCTACTAAGCCTACATTTACTGCTGCTGTTGGTCCACCAAATGGTATATCAGATATTGATAATGCTGCTGAAGCACCTACCATAGCAGCTACTTCTGGTGAGTTGTCTTGATCTACTGAAAGCACTGTTGCAACAACTACTACATCATTTCTGAAATCTTTTGGAAATAATGGTCTTAAAGGTCTATCTATTGCTCTTGATGTAAGTATTGCTTTATCACTTGGCTTTCCTTCTCTTTTTTGGAATGATCCTGGTATTTTTCCAACTGAATATAATTTTTCTTCATAATCAACTGATAATGGGAAAAAGTCAATTCCATCTTTTGGCTCTTTTGAAGCTGTAACGTTTACCATTACAACTGTATCTCCATATCTAACCAATACGCTTCCATTAGCTAGTCCTGCCATTTTACCTGTTTCAAATACAAGTTTTCTTCCTGCTAATTCTGTTTCATAAGTTTTAAACATACTATTTTCTTCCTTTCCTTCTTTTTTACTCCATTTTTTCATAAATTCAAACATAGTTTGTTCCTCCTTAGGAAAAGATGGATGTTCCTTAAACTCCCTCGTAGTAAGGAAGAATGGACACTCCTTCTTATCTTTTACTAATTTTAAGCCTAATTTAGATTGTAACCTCTATAATATTCTGACTTTAGTTCAAAATATTATACAAGCTACTTACCTAAATTATTGGCTTACTTTTTAAGATATCAAAATTTATTTCATAAATTTTGCATAAGAGCCTATGTTAAATTTTTATTTTTCATAGGCTCTTGTATCTTATTATTTTCTTAATCCTAATTTTTCAACAATATCTCTGTATCTTTGTACATCTTTTTTTGATAAATAGTTTAATAAATTTCTTCTTTTACCAACCATTTTTAATAATCCCCTTCTTGAGTGATTATCTTTAACATGTATTTTTAGATGTTCTGTTAATTCATTAATTCTTTCTGTTAAAAGAGCTATTTGTACTTCTGGTGAACCAGTGTCTTTTTCTTCCCTTTTATAAGTATTAATTATTTCTTGTTTTCTTTCCTTTGTCATGTTTTACACCTCCTATTTTTATTTAAATCCTTTAACTGAGCTTTTAGCTTTGGTGTTTTACTTAAAAGCTAAGTAAAAGGTTTATATTTTTACTTAAATAGTATACTATATTTTATTTATTTTGACAAGTATTTTTTTTATTTATTTACTTTTTATGTTAAATTTCTTGCCATTTGTACTCCTGATGCTGAAGCCATCATCAAACCTCTTGTCATTCCTCCGCCATCTCCAATTGAATATAAACCTTTTATACTTGTTTCAAAATTTTTATCTATAACTATTTGATTACTATAAAACTTTATTTCAGGTCCATATAATAAATTATCTGGATTTGCAAATCCTTCTACAACTTTATCTATTGTTCTAATAAATTGCAATATATCTGTCATTGTTCTATATCCAATAGCAAAAGTTATATCCCCTGGAACAGCTGATTTTAAAGTAGGCTTTACAGAATTATTTTTTAATTCTTCTTCCCATGTACGTTTTCCTCTGTAAATATCTCCCAATCTTTGTACAACTATATTTCCATTTCCTAATTCATTTAAATTTTTGGCAACATTTCTTCCATATTCAATAGGCTTATCAAATGGATATGTAAAATTATGTGATACTAAAATTGCTAAATTTGTATTTTCACTTTTTCTTTCTTTATATGAATGTCCATTTACTAATGATAAATTATTATCATAAACTTCAGCTGAAACAAAGCCACTAGGATTTTGGCAGAATGTTCTTACTTTGTCTTTAAATGGTGTTGGTCTACCTACAAATTTTCCTTCGTACATATACTTATTTATTTTTTCCATTATTTTGTCAGGTAATTCATATCTAACTCCTATATCTACAACTCCGGCTCTAGTCTCAATATTGTGTCTTTCACACATTTGAACTAACCAATTAGCTCCCTTTCTTCCAACTCCAATAACAACTTTATCTGCATATATTTGTTCTGTCAAATCATTACTATATGATTTAATTTCTACTCCTTTTATTTTTTCATTTTCAATAATTAAATCTTCAACCTTTGTTTCAAACATCATGTCTATACCATTTTCTTCTAAATAGTTTTCTAATTTTTTATATAATTCATGAGCTTTTT
Organism: uncultured Clostridia bacterium; assembly: GCA_947628845.1. Lineage (GTDB taxonomy): Bacteria > Bacillota > Clostridia > TANB77 > CAG-508 > CAG-269. Next base: position 34,684 of record CANRBK010000005.1, read on the forward strand.
CTGTTCCTAAATGCCTAATAGGTATATTTATTAATGATAATCCTTCTTTTTTTGCCTTTTTTTGTATTTCTTTAACTTCTTCTACATATTGTGTTCCTTCTAATTTTGTATCTGCTCCAAATTCTAAATAAATCTTATCAGTATAGTCTATTAATCTTTTTGTTTCTTCTACTCCTATATATTTATGTAAATTTCCTCCTACGTGAAAATCATCATCTTCTTTATTGTATAATGATAATTTACCATCTGAAAAAGCTCCCGCTCCTGAAAATCCACTTGTTATATTACAAAATGGCTTACATTTTACACATTTACCAGCTTTTTCAATTGGGCAACTTCTATTTTCAACTCTTTTACCTTGTTCTATCAATAAAATTTTTTTATTTTTATTAATTTTTGTCATCTCATAAGCAAAAAATATTGAACTTGGTCCCATTCCTACTACTATTACATCATATTTTTTCATTTTACCACATCCTTTTCCATATCATTCTATATTTATTTTATTAATTTGTCTATAGTTAATTCGAAAAATTATTATGATTTATAAAAAACTCCGGCATATATATATGTCAGAGTTTTTATATTTTAAATTTGTTCTATTTTTCCATCTTTTACTGTAAATTTTGCGATTTTACCTTTATTTAATTTTCCATCTAAAATTTCTTCAGCTAATTTATCTTCAACTAAATTTTGTATTGTTCTTCTTAAAGGTCTAGCACCAAAATTTTTATCTATTCCCTCCTTAGCAATTAAATCTTTTACTTCTGGCTCTAGTTCTATATCATATTTTTGGTCTTTCAATCTATTTACAACTTCTTTAAGCATAATATCAATAATTTGACTAATTTCACTATCATTTAATTTATGGAATACTATAATTTCGTCTATACGATTTATAAATTCTGGTCTTAATTCTTTTTTCAAAATGTCCATAACTTCTTTTTTTGTATTTTCATATTCTTTTTGGTCATTTTCATTTTTATCACTTGATGTATTATTTGTAAATCCTAGGAACTTCTTATCTGTTATTACCCTTGCACCTAAGTTTGATGTCATTATTATTACTGTATTTTTAAAATTTACTGTTCTACCTTGGCTATCTGTTAATCTTCCATCTTCAAGAATTTGTAGTAACATATTCATTACATCTGGATGAGCTTTTTCAATTTCATCAAATAATATTACTGAATAAGGTTTTCTTCTTATTTTTTCTGTTAATTGACCACCTTCATCAAATCCTACATATCCTGGAGGTGAACCTATCAATTTTGATACTGAGTGTGGCTCCATAAATTCTGACATATCAATTCTTACCATTGCATTTTCATCACCAAATAATACTTCTGCTAAGGCCTTTGATAATTCAGTTTTTCCAACTCCTGTTGGTCCTAAAAATAGGAATGAACCAATTGGTCTTTTAGGATCTTTTAAACCTACTCTACCCCTTCTTATTGCTTTTGATACTGCCTCTACTGCTTCATTTTGTCCTATTACCCTTTTATGCAATTCTTTCTCTAGATTCTTTAATTTTTCATTTTCATCTTCAGTTATTTTTTTAGCAGGAATTCCTGTCCAATTTGCAATAACTTCGGCGATATTTTCTTCTGTAATATTTACTATTGATTTAGTATTTTTATTTTTCCATTTATTTTGTTCTTTTTCAAATTTTTCTTTTAAGCTCTTTTCTTTATCTCTTAATTCTGCTGCTTTTTCAAATTTTTGATTTATAACTGCTTCCTCTTTTTCATTTTTTACTTTCTCTATATCTTCTTGTAATTTTTTCAAATTATCTGGTTCTGTAAAAGTCCTTAACCTTGCTCTAGAAGCCGCTTCATCTATTAAATCTATTGCTTTGTCTGGCAAAAATCTATCATTTACATATCTTACTGATAATTGTACTGCTGACTCTATTGCTTCATCTGTTATTTTTACATTATGATGTGCTTCGTATTTATCTCTTATTCCTTTTAAAATCAAAATTGTATCTTTTTCTGATGGTTCATTTACAGTTACTGGGCTAAATCTTCTTTCTAAGGCTGCATCTTTTTCTATAAATTTTCTATATTCATTTAAAGTTGTTGCACCTACTAATTGAATTTCTCCCCTTGCAAGTAGTGGTTTTAAAATATTTGCTGCATCTATTGCACCTTCTGCCGCTCCTGCTCCAACTATTGTATGAATTTCGTCTATAAAAAGAATTATATCTCCTACTTTTTTAACTTCATTTAAAGCTTTTTTTATTCTTTCTTCAAAATCTCCTCTATATTTTGCTCCAGCAACCATTCCAGATATATCAAGTGTTACAACTCTTTTATCTTTTAAAATTTCTGGTACATCACCTGATACAATTTTTTGTGCTAATCCCTCAACAGCAGCTGTTTTTCCTACTCCTGGTTCTCCAATTAAACATGGATTATTTTTTGTCCTTCTTGATAAAATTTGTATAACTCTTTCTATTTCTTCTTTTCTTCCTATAATTGGATCTAACTTTCCTTCTTCTGCTTTTTTTGTTAAATCTTCTCCAAATTGATTTAATGTTGGAGTTTGATTATAACTTCCTTTTCCTCTTTTTCCTTTCCTTACATTTGAAGAACTTGCTTCCTCGTCATCAGAGTTATAGTTTTCTCCTTCATTTATTACTTTTACTATTTCATTATATAATTTTGGAATATTTACATTTAAATCTAATAAAATTTTTGTTGCTATACAATCTCCTTCTCTTAATATGCCTATTAAAAGATGTTCTGTTCCTATATAATTGTATCCAAATTTTCTAGCTTCTATAAATGCTGATTCTACAACTCTTTTTGTCCTTGGTGTAAAATCAATTATATTTTCGATAGGTTCGTCACTTCCTATTAGTTCTTCTATCTTATTTAAAATGTCATCTGCCATGACTTCTTGATTTTCAAGTACTTTTGATGCAATTCCTGCACCTTCTTTAGCTAGTCCATATAATATATGTTCTGTTCCTATATAATTATGTCCTAATTCTAAAGCTATATCGTTGGCAATTTCTATTGCCTTGTTTGCACTATTTGTAAATTTATATGTCATTTTAACACTTCCCTTCCATTACTTTAACTCAGCATTATTGTTTTTCATTCATTATCTGTTTAATAATTTCTGCTCTTTTAATATCCCTCTCTAAAGGCTCATATTGTTCTCCTAAAAATTTTTGCATGCTTGCAGGTTTTGTATATAAACTAAGTTTTTGAATTTTGCTATCATTTAATTCTTTTAAAATTCCTAAATCAGTTCCCATTTTTACATTTGAGATTAATTTTTCTGCTTCATCTAATGTAATTTTTCTACAATTATTTAATAGTCCATAACTTCTATAAATAGTATCTTCTAAATCAATAGTGTCTTTTGCCAAAAACTTTCTTGCTTTTCTTTCTTGTTCAATTAATTTATTTGTTACAACTTTAATATTTTCAATAATTTCTTGTTCAGTTACTCCTAATGTTCTTTTATTTGAAATTTGGTATATATTTTGAGTATTTACATTATCTTGTCCATATTGTCCTAATATATTTACACCAAAATTATTTATTGTATAAAATACTTTATCTATATTTCTAGTTTTCTCTAATGCTGGTAAATGTACCATTACAGAAGCTTTTAAGCCTGTACCACAATTAGTTGGCAGACTTGTTAAATATCCATATTTTTTATTTGTACTATATCCTAAAACTTCTTCGATTTTTTGGTCTAACTCTATTGCATAATTCAATGTACTTTCTAGTTCAAATCCTGAACTAAAAACTTGAATTTTTAAATGGTCATCATCATTTATCATTATACAGATATTTTCTTCATCATTTATTAATATTGCTCCTGTATCACTTTTATTTAGTACATATTCTGGACTTATTATATTTTTTTCTACTAAACTCATTTTTGTTATATCGTCCATATCTTTTAATTCTAAGTATTTTAAACCATATCCTATTGAAAATACATTTTCTTTTATTTTGTTTTTTAATTTGTCTATATCTGTTTTTGTTTTTAAATTAAATTTGAATCCTTGTAGATTTCTTGCAAATCTTATTCTTGTGCTTATTACTACATCTGATTCTTTTCCACTTTGTAAATACCAATTCATATACATTTTCCTTTCTTAATTGACATTTTAT
>CANRBK010000006.1 GCA_947628845.1 uncultured Clostridia bacterium
AAAGGAAATTAATGAAAATAATATATTGAAGATAAAAGATAAAAATTAATATTATAAAAATGTCCAGACGTCTGGACATTTAAAAATTCCAGATGTGTCTGGAACATTTGCGACATTGTCGCAAATATTTGAAAAGCTTTAGATTTAAAAATAAGTCTAAGGCTTATTTTTATGGGAATTTTATATCTACAACATTAAGATATAAAATTATACTATCTTAACACTCAAAATTGAAATAAAGGCAATGTGGAGAAAAATAATTTAGGAGAAGGGAGGGGATGGCAATGTCGAATCTAAATTTAAAAGGATTATGGATACCAATAGAAGTATTAACAGATAAAAATTTAACTCATATTATATTGTTCTACTTATTTTAAAATTTTTTTCATGTCTTTATCCTGGTTAAAAAATAAAAAGTATTGTAATAAAATTTCAATTATGATATAAATAAAAAAAGAAAAAACAAAAGAAGGAGTGAAAAAATAATGGAACCTAAAAAACATGTGGCTGTAGAGAGAGAGAGAGAGAGAGAGAGAGAGAGAGAGCTATAGTTTAGAGAACAAAAAAAGAAATTTATGCGAAAAGAAACAAAAAAATAAAGGAATAACACTAGTAGCATTAGTGATAACAATAATAATTTTACTTATTTTAGCAGGAATATCAATAGCAAGTTTATCAGGAGAAAATGGACTATTAGGAAAAACAATTAAAGCAGCTGAAGAACATAATAAAAGTGCAGCAAAAGAAGCATTAAATTTAAAACTAAGTGATATATTTTTAGAAAAAAAAGATAAAAATTTAAGTTACTTAGACGATATGACAATAGAAGGATATAATGTAGAAGTAAGTGACATAGGAAGAATAGTAACAATGACAAAAGATAAAAGAAGTTATCAATTTTTTGTAGACTCTGAATATAATGTGACAGAATTAGGAGAAGTAAATGCAACAACAGAAAGTGGAGGAAGTCAACAAAGAGAAGTAATTTATGGAGATTATAGAAATTCATTATTATATCAAGTGAATTTCAGGGATTTATTAAATAGTACAGATGAAAACATAACAAAAGTAGGAACAGGAATAGAAGTAGATGCAACAAATACTTATGCAACATTTGATGGAAAAAGTGGAATAGTAGTAGATAATAGTATAGTAGATCCATATAAAAAATTACCCAAAAATACTTCTAAAACAATAACTTGTTGGTATAGAACAAAGGATAATAGTTCAAATCCTAGATGCCTAGTTTGCTTAGGAGATGTATATAAATCTGGAGAAGCTTGCATTTTATCATTTTTTCAAACAAGTATTGCTTTAGGAGTTGGTGATGGAAAATGTGATGGATATGTATATAATGAGACACGTTTTGATGGTAACTGGCATTTTTGGGTAGGAGTATTTAAAGATGGAAATACATCAGAGGGCTATTATGACAATGTAAGATATACTGCAAAAGGAACTTATTCTACTGGAGATGAAACGGATTTATTTATAGGCAGATATATAGATAATAGTGGATGTTATACAGGAGACTTAGCAGATATACGTATATATTCTTCAGCACTAACTGATGAACAAGTATATCAACTATATGAATATGGAAAACATAATTTAAAAGATAAATAATGATATATAAAATCACAAGTTTTTGAAAAAAATACTTGTGATTTTTATTATTTATATATATAATTATGATTAGGGAGGAAAAAAATGAATTTTATAGAACAAATAAAAGAAAGAGCAAAGAAAAATATAAAAACAATAGTGCTTCCAGAAGCAGAAGATATAAGAACACTAAAAGCTACAGAAATAGTAATGAAAGAAAAATATGCAAATATAATTTTAATAGGCAATAAACAAGAAATATTAGATAAAGCAAAAAATAATAATATACATATTGAAAATGCAACAATAATTGAACCAGAGAAATCTGAAAATTATGAAAAATATGTAAATTTGCTATATGATTTAAGAAAAAATAAAGGAATGACTATAGAAAAAGCAAAAGAATTAGTTTTAGATCCTGTATATTTTGGAATGTTAATGGTAAAAGATGATGAAACAACCGCAGATGGCTTAGTTTCAGGTGCTATACATTCAACTGCAGATACATTAAGACCAGCATTACAAATATTAAAAACAGCTCCAGATACAAAATTAGTTTCAGCATTTTTTGTTATGGTAGTTCCAAATTGCGAATATGGAGAAAATGGAGTATTTATCTTTGGAGATAGTGGGCTAAATGCTAATCCAAATTCAGAAGAATTATCAGAAATAGCAATATCTTCAAGTAAGAGTTTTACACAACTAGTAGGAAAAGAACCTAAAATTGCGATGCTTTCATATTCAACTTATGGAAGTGCAAAATCTGAATTGACTCAAAAAGTAGTTGAAGCAACAAGAATATTAAAAGAAAAAGAACCAAAATTAAAAGCTGATGGAGAATTACAATTAGATGCTGCAATTATACCAGAAGTTGCGAAATCAAAAGCTCCAGAAAGCAATATAAAAGGAGAAGCTAATGTATTGATATTTCCAGATTTGAATGCAGGAAATATAGGATATAAATTAGTGCAGAGATTAGCTAAAGCAGAAGCTTATGGACCATTATGCCAAGGAATAGCTAAACCTGTAAATGACCTTTCAAGAGGTTGTAGTTATCAAGATATAGCAGGAGTTATTGCAATAACTGCTGTACAGGCACAAAATTAAAAGACAAAAAATATATGTTGTCAAAGGGGGAATATTTGTGAAAATTTTAGTATTAAACTCAGGTAGTTCATCATTAAAATATCAAGTAATTGATATGGACACAGAAGAAATGTTAGTAAAAGGATACTTTGAAAGAATAGGACAACAAAATTCTTTTTTAACACACAAAGTAAATGGAGAAAAAAGAAAATTTGAAAAATATGTTGAAAATCATCAACAAGCTCTTGAATTTATTTTTACTAGATTAATAAATGACCATTATGGTGTAATTAAAAGCTTAGATGAACTTGGTGGAATTGGGCATAGAGTTGTTCAAGGAGGAGAAAAATATTCTAAATCTGTACTTATAACAGATGAGGTAATTGAAGAAATAAAGAAATGTGCAGATTTAGCACCATTACATAATCCAGCTTGCGTCTTAGGAATTGAAGCATGCAAAAAAATAGCACCAAAAATACCTATGGTAGCAGTTTTTGATACAGCATTTCATCAAACTATACCAAAAGAAAGATATATATATCCTATAGATTATGAGTATTATAAAAAATATGGTATAAGAAAATATGGAGCACATGGAACATCACATCAATATGTTTCTCAAAGAGTTGCAGAAATTATGAATAAAGATATAAAAGATTTAAAAATTGTAAATTGCCATTTAGGACAAGGGGCAAGTGTATGTGCTATACAAAACGGAGAATCAGTAGAAACAAGTATGGGATTGACACCATTAGGAGGAATTCCAATGGGAACAAGAAGTGGAGACTTAGATCCATCTGTAATTACTTATTTAATGAAAAAAGAAAATTTATCAGCTCAAGAAATGGAAGATATATTAAATAAGAAATCAGGAGTATTTGGAATATCAAGAGTTTCAGTTGATTTTAGAGACATAGAAAATGAAGCACTTGCAGGAGGAATACATGCACAACTGGCATTAGATGTATATCATTATTTAACTGCATCTTATGTAGCAAGATGTGCTGTTGCAATGGGAGGAATAGATGTGCTTACATTTACAGCAGGTGTTGGCGAAAAAGGCCCTATTTCTAGAAAAGCAATATGTGATCAACTTGAATTTTTTGGAGTAAAGATAGATGATGAAAAAAATAATGTAAGAGGAGAGGAAAGAGAAATTTCAACTCCGGATTCTAAAGTGAAAATTTTTGTAATTCCAACAAATGAAGAATTAATGATAGCAAGAGAAACTTTACAAATAGTAAATAAAGGAGAAGAATAATAATGAAAATATTAGTATTAAATTGTGGTAGTTCATCACTAAAATATCAATTGATAAATATGGATACAGAAGAAGTAATGGCTTCTGGAAAATATGAAAGAATAGGAGAAGCAGAAGCATTTATAACACATAAAGCAAATGGTAAAAAAATAGAAATTAAAAATCCAGCCTATAATCATTCTGAAGCAATAGATTTTACTTTAAAACAATTGACCAATCCTGAATATAAGGTAATAGATAGTTTAGATGAAATAAATGCAATAGGACATAGATTAGTACATGGTGGCGAAAAGATTTCAGAATCTGTAGTAATTGACGATAGTGTTGAAGAAGTTTTAAAAGAATATACAGATTTAGCACCATTACATAACCCAGCTTGTATATTAGGAATTGAAGCATGCAAAGAAGTTATGCCAGGAAAGCCAATGGTTGGAGTATTTGATACAGCTTTCCATCAAACAATGGAAAAAGATAAATTTATATATGCAATTCCTTATGAATATTATAAAAAATATGGAGTTAGAAAATATGGTTTCCATGGAACATCCCATCAATTTGTTTCTCAAAGACTTGCAGAAATTGAAAATATTTCTTTAGAAGGAACAAAAGTTGTTACATGTCATTTAGGACAAGGAGCAAGTATATGTGCAATTAAAGATGGAAAGTCAGTAGATACAAGTATGGGATTAACACCTTTAGGAGGACTTCCAATGGTAACTAGAAGTGGAGATTTAGATCCATCAGTAGTTACATATATTATGAAAAAAGAAAATTTAACACCAGAGCAAATGGAAGAAATGCTAAATAAAAAATCAGGACTTTCAGCTATGGCAAATTTAGATCCAGATTTTAGAGTTATTGAAGAAAAATCTAATGAAGGCGATGAATTAGCAAAATTAGCTATTGAAAACTTCAATTATACAATAGCAAGTTATATTGCAAAATATGTTGTTGCAATGAAAGGAATAGATTATATAATTTTTACAGGAGGAATTGGAGAAAATCAAATCAATATTCGTAAAGGGATTTGCGAAAAACTAGCTTTTATGGGAGTTGACTTAGATATTGATGCTAATAATATGAAAGGGGAAGAAAAAGTTATTTCAAAACCTAATTCAAAAATTAAAGTTTATGTAATTCCAACAAATGAGGAATTAATGATTGCAAAAGAAACTTTAAGATTGATAAAATAAAATACAAAAAAAGGAGAGTTAGCCTTAAGACTGACATAAACCAAAAATGGAAGAAAAAATAGATGTATTATTAACTACATATAATACAAAAATAGAATATTTAAAAAAACAACTAGATAGTATATTAAATCAAACATATACAAACTTCAATTTAATAATTTCTGATGACTGCTCAACAAATAAAGAAGTAGTTGAAACTTTGAGAGAATACGAGCAAAAAGACAATCGAATAAAAATATATATACAACCACAAAATTTAGGATATACAAAGAATTTTGAATTTGTACTTACAAAATCAACTGAAAAATATATAGCTTATAGTGATCATGATGATATATGGTATGAAAATAAATTAGAAGAAAGTTTAAAAATATTAAAAGAAAAAGATGTAGATTTAGTATATTGCGATGCAAAACAAATAGATGAAAATGGAAATACAATACACGAAAGTTATTTGAGATATAAAAATATGCCTATAATAAGCGGAAAAAACATTATATTACCATTTTCAAGACATATAGCAATTGGATGTAGCCAAATGTTTACAAAAGAAGTTAAAGATATAATGATACCATTTACTGAAAATACAATTGCACATGATTGGAACTCAGTATATATTGCTAATAGATTAAAAGGATTTTATTGTATAGATAAAGTTTTGTTAGAATATAGACTTCATAATAATAATGCTTTTGGAGGTCGAAATTTGAAACAAAACATGCAAATTTGGAAAAAAGAAAATGGTAATTCTTATGAATCTTATTTGAAATATAGACATAAGGTTATAACTGATACATATTTAGCAGGAGTTTTAATGTGTAAAGAATATTCTACTAAGATAAAAGATAATATTTTAGAATCATTAGAAAATGATATTATAGAATATTATAAAAAAGCACAAAAAGCAAAAATTATATATTTTCCAATTCATAAATATTTTAAGTATTTATATTTTAAAAACATTGGAAAAAGAAAATATAAGGAAATAATGATATTACATTTTCCACTTATAAGTTATATTATTTTTACTTTATTATAAAGTGCTTATATAAAAAAAATATTAGTATAAGGAGAGTAAAATGAAAAAATATATAAGTATAGTTTTAATTTTAATGTTAGCAATTATTTTATGTGGAATAAATAATCAATATGCTACACAAGGCATTCAAAATGAAAAAATAGATGTAATGTATAATACACATATACAAGACATAGGATGGGAACAAGATTTTTCTAAAAAAGATGGACAAACATCTGGAACAACAGGAAAAGAAAAAAGATTAGAAGCCATAAAAATAAAATTATCTTCAACATCACAAAATATTAGTGTTAAATATCAAGTACATGTAGAGAATATAGGATGGCAGAATTGGAAGAAAGATGGAGAAATGGCAGGTACATCAGGACAAGGACTAAGATTAGAAGGAATAAAAATTCAATTAGAAAATTCAGAAAAATATAGTATTATGTATAGAGTTCATGTACAAGACATAGGATGGCAAGATTGGAAATCAGATGGAGAAATGGCAGGAACAACAGGCCAATATAAAAGACTAGAAGCTATTGAAATAAAAGTTGTAGATAAAATAGAAAAAGGAGCAATGTGCATTGACACAACTATTTCAGATGAATATTATGAAAATACAACCATAAATGTTTCTGGATGGAAAATGGCAAATGTTGCAGACACAAAAATAAAAGTTACTATAGATAATACAGAAGATTTGATACAAGACATTACTTATAGAGAAAGACAAGATGTTATAAAATCTGTAGAAAACTATGGAACAATAAAAGAAAATCCTAAGCCAGGTTTTAATTTTACGATAAATACTGATGGAATATTAGATGGAGAACATACAATAACTATAAATTTAATAACTAAAGAAAATAAAGTATTACAAACTTATAGTAAAAAATTTAAAATGGATAGAGGTATACATATACAATACCAAGCACATGTAGAATCTATAGGATGGCAAGGATACAAAGTTGATGGACAAACTTCAGGAACAACAGGTAAATATTTGCAAATGGAAGCAATAAAAATTAATTTAATTAATTTGCCAGAAGGGGTAAATATAAAATATAAAACACATGTAGAATCTATAGGATGGCAAGATTGGAAAAATAATGGAACAATAGCTGGAACAACAGGAAAAAATTTACAAATAGAAGCAATAAAAATAGTTCTAGAAGGAAGCTCTGAATATTCTATAATGTATAGAACACATGTAGAAGATATAGGATGGCAACCATGGTGCTATGATGGTGATACTGCAGGAACTGAAGGTAAAAGTAAAGCTATACAAGCAATTGAAATAAAAATAGTAGACAAAAAAGAAAAAGGAGTAATGTGTATTGACACAACTATTTCAGATGAATATTATGAAAATGCAGCTATAAATGTTTCTGGATGGAAAATGGCAAATGTTGCAGACACAAAAATAAAAGTTATTATAGATAATACAGAAGATTTGATACAAGACATTACTTATAGAGAAAGACAAGATGTTATAAAAGCTGTAGAAAACTATGGAACAATAAAAGAAAATCCTAATCCAGGATTTAAGTTTACAATAAATATTGAAGGAATATTAGATGGAGAACATACAATAACTATAAATTTAATAACTAAAGAAAATAAAATTTTGCAAACTTATAGTAAAAAATTTAAAATAGATAGAGGTATGCATATACAATATCAAGCTCATGTACAAGATATAGGATGGCAAGATTGGAAAAATGATGGAAAGACAGCAGGTACAATTGGGCAATATTTACAAATAGAAGCAATAAAAATTAATGCAATTAATTTACCAGAAGGTATGACTATAAAATATCAAACACATGTAGAATCTATAGGATGGCAAGATTGGAATTCAAATAATACAATAGGAGGAACTACAGGAAAAAAATTACAGATAGAAGCAATAAAAATTAAAATTGAAGGAAATTCTGAATATTCTGTAGTTTATAGAACACATGTAGAAGATATAGGATGGCAACCATGGTGTTATGATAGTGAAACATCAGGTACTGAAGGTATAAGTAAAGCTATACAAGCTATAGAAATAAAATTAATGCCAAAAATATCACAAACAAAAATAGATATGTATATAGATTCACCACAAAATCAAGTTACAAATGTAAGTCAAAATATTAAAGGGTGGATAATGGCAAGCATAGACAATGTAAGTTTAAAAATTTTTATTGATGAGAAAGAAATTAGTACACAACAATTAAGAAGAACTATAAGACAAGATGTGTTAAATGCTGAAAAAGGTTTTGGGGATTTTAATAAAACACCTGGTTTTGAGCTACCTATAGATTTTTCACAATATTCTTTAGGAACACATTCTATAAAAGTACAAGCTATAAGCCAAAATAATGTAATAAAAGAAATAAGTAATAATTTTATTATAAGAAAAAATATATATTATACTACTGGAACTTATGGATGGTCAGGATTAAAACAAGCAGGCGATCCTAGAGGTACAGACTTGCCATATTATCAATATGGCTCAGGTCCTAATGTATTTTTTGCTACATTTGCTATACATGGATTTGAAGATTTATGGGCAAAAGATGGCCAAGAATTAGTACAAATTGCAAATGATTTTTGGCAAAGATTATTAAATAGTAATGATTATAATTTAGCTGATAAATGGACAATATATATATTTCCAGGTGTAAATCAAGATGGATTAAATCATGGAACAACATGTAATGGACCTGGTAGAACTACACTATTTAGTGCTGCACCAAATCGTAAAGGAATTGATATGAATAGATGTTGGCAAATAGGAAATTCTTATACAAGATATACAAATGATAGAAATTATAATGGAACAAGCGGTTTCCAAGCTTATGAAGCAGATTACCTAAAAACTTTCTTATTAAATCATAAATCAAATAATGGTCAAACAATATTAGTTGATTTACATGGATGGTATCAACAATTTATAGGAGATGAAGGAATTTCTGCATATTATAATAAACAATTTCCAGAAAACGACAAATCATCTTTAGGTAGATATGGAACAGGATATCTAATAAATTGGGCAAGAAGTTCATTAGGCTCAGCAGGAAGAACAGCTAGAACAGCTCTAGTAGAGCTACCATGGCAAGGAATAAATGGACATCAATCAGTTATTAACCATAATTTTTCTAATAGATATATAGAAGCAACATTAGATATGTTAAGAAATATAAATGTTTAATTAAGGAGATATGATGAAAGTCAATAAAAAAATAGCAACATGCATTATAATAATATTTATAATAATTTTAATACTTTTTGTAGTTTTTATTTTAAATAAAAAGAACAATAAACAAGATGGCATAGACTATAATCCATATAGTCAAATAGATAAAAATCAAATAGCTTATCAAGAAAATGTAACAATAAATGATCTTATAGAAGAAACAGGAATGCAAGCAGATTCAAATATTTATGAAATTCAACAAGAACTCGATGGAAGAAAAGTTTTAGCAGTTAAGGCTAGCATAAAATATAAAGTAGCTTTTGCAGGCATTATGAAAGAAACTTTACCTAAAATGCAAGAAATAGATGAGATTTATAATAATAATGTTCCAACAGAAAATGGAATCTGGATTGAAGAAAAAAGTAGAAATAAAGTTTTGGAAATGTTTAATAATAATGCAAAATCAAAATATACTATAGACAATAATGGTTATTTAAAAATACAAGATAAAAATTTACAAAATGATGTTGATAAAAAAATTGAAAGTATCATAAATGGAGATAAACAATATATTATTGATATTTCAAGCGTTTGCTATATTATAGATAATGTGACTGGTGAAATTTTGGATTATAATTTTGAAAAATTAGATAGATTTCAAACTTATGAATATTTTGAAGATAATGGTAAAATGATTATATTTGTTACAGAAAATACTAATAATTTGCTAACAGAGAATGAGATATTTAATAGTATAATAGATTTGATGTAAAAAAATGAGGGAAATGGAGATAGACACTTCAAAGCCCTCTTTTCTTTATTTCCCTTTTATACCTCAAAAACCATTGACAAAATGTACTTTTATATATAAAATATAGAGAGATTTTTTACGCAAATTGGGAGATGAAAAAAGTGGAATTCATAAAAATAGTTTGGAATAATAGAAAAATTGCTTGGAAATTAGGAAAAAGTGATTTTAAAAATAGATTTGCAAATACAAGTTTAGGCGCAATATGGGGTTTTTTACAACCATTTGTATTTATGCTAACTTATGCAATAGTATTCCAATATATTTTGAGAACAGGAAGTAGTGGAGAATATCCTTATGCTGTATGGTTTTTTCCTGGAATGGCAATATGGCAATGGCTTAATGATAGTATAATGTCAGCAAGTAACTCAATTAGAACATATAGTTATTTAGTAAAAAAAATAGTTTTTCCAGTAGATATAATACCAATTATTTCAATAATATCAGCAAGTTTTGTTGGATTATTTTTAATTGTGATTTCAATTGGCATATGTTTAATATATAAATATATACCAAATGCATTATTATTAATATATGTAATAATAGCAACATATTGCTTTATTTTAGCGTTAACTAGATTAACATCAGCAATTACAACTATTTTACCAGATTTTTCAAATTTATTAGGAATAATGATGCAATTATTTTTCTGGTTCACTCCAGTTATATGGAATTTATCAATGCTTGCAAATCATCCTACTATATTAAAAATAATGCAATGTATGCCTTTTACATATCTAGTAACAGCATTTAGAAATTGCTTTATTGAGGGAAATATTGTAACACAAGGAAATGGAATTTATACAATTGTATTTTGGATAATTACAATAATACTATATGTTTGGGGAAATTATATATTTAAGAAAAGTAAAAAAGATTTTGCAGATGTATTATAAAAAAGGAGTGACAATTAGCATAAAAGCTAATTTAAAATAAAAAATGAAAGAATTTGTAACAATAGTTTTACCTACATATAATGGTGAAAAATATTTAGAAGAACAAATAGATAGTATTTTAAATCAAACTTATAAAGAAATAAAATTAATAATTTCAGATGATTGCTCAAAAGACAATACTATTTCTATATTAGATAAATATAAAGAAAATGAAAAAATACAGATATTTAAACAATCACAAAATATAGGAGTTGTTAAAAATCTAGAATTTTTATTAAAAAAAGTAGAAACTCCATATTATATGCTAGCAGATCAAGATGATTATTGGTTACCAGAAAAAGTAGAAAAATCATTAGAAAAATTAAAACAAAATGATGCTGATTTGGTTTTTGGAGATTTAGAAGTCGTAGACGAAAATTTGAACACAATATATCCATCATTTGGCGACTTTATGCTTTTAAATAGAAAAATACAAAAATGTATAAACAAAGAAACATTAAATTATTTATATAATTGTGTAACAGGATGCACTATTTTGGCAAAAAAAGAAACACTAGATTATATATTACCATTTCCAAATAAATCAAAATATTTAATACATGATCATTGGATAGGAATAATGGTATCACTTAATGGAAAGTTAGCATATATGCAAGAAAAATATATAAAATATAGACAACATGGAAATAATCAAGTAGGTACAGATAAGATTTCACATGGCTTTAAACAATTGAATCAAGTTAGAGAATTATTTATAAATGTGAAGTTGGGAGTTTTCGGAACATATGTAGAAAATAATGATAGATTTCCAAAGAATATACAAGAGTTAAATACAAAGGCTTTGCAATATTTTGAGATGTTAGAGAAAAAGAAAAATTTTAATTTTAAAGGTTGGAAGGTCTTTCATAAGTTATATAAAACAGAAAAATTTATGTATTATATAGAAAATTTTATTATTATGAATATGCCTTTTTTAGCAAGGATAGTGTTTAAAATACGACTAGCAATTTTGAAGTTTAGAGGAAAAAGATAAGAAACAATTGAACAAAGCAGATAGGAGGATTAAATGTGGAGGATGATGTTATAATAAAGATAGAGCATCTTTATAAAAACTATAAAATGTTTGCAAGAAAAAAAGATAAGCTTTTAGAAACAATATTACCCAAATACCAAAAACATGGAGAATTTAGTGCAATAGAAGATTTGAATTTAGAAATAAAAAGAGGAGAAGTATTAGGAATATTAGGTAAAAATGGAGCTGGTAAATCAACATTATTAAAAATGATAACAGGTGTTGTTATTCCATCTTCAGGTAAAATTGAGGTAAATGGAAAAATAAGTTCACTTTTAGAATTAGGTACTGCTTTTAATATGGAATTAACAGGAATTGAAAATATATATCAACATGGTCAAGTTATGGGACTATCAGATGATGAAATTAGGTCAAAAGAAAAAGAAATAATAGATTTTGCTGACATAGGAGAACATATAGATCAACCTGTAAAAACATATTCTTCAGGAATGTTTGCTCGTTTAGCATTTGCATGTGCAATAAATGTAGACCCAGATATTTTAATAGTTGATGAGGTTTTATCAGTTGGAGATATGGCTTTTCAATTAAAATGTTTTAAAAAATTTGAACAATTTAAAGAACAAGGCAAAACAATCCTTTTTGTAACACATAATGTTACAGATGTTATAAGAAATTGTAATCGTTCAATTATTATATCTTCAGGGAAAAAAATTTTTGATGGAGATGTAAAAATAGGTGTAGATAAATATAAGAAAATGATAGTAGGACTAGAAGATGATAAAAATAATGAAGAAAATGTGAAAATTTTAGAAGATAATGGAGATAAAGAAATAGATATACATAAAAATGATAATGATGTATGGAAAAACAACTTTTTACAAAATGATGATATGCTAACATATGGAAATGGAAAAGCTGAAATAATAGATTATGGAATTTTTGATAATAAAGGAAATTATCAAACAACTATAAATAACGAGGACGAATATACTATAAAAGTAAAAATAAAATTTAATGATTATATAGATGAGCCTATTTTTGCAATGTCTATAAAAGATTTTAAAGGGCTAGAATTAGGAGGTACTAATACAAAAGCATGTAAAATATTAACTGGTACTTATGAAAAAGGACAAATAGCTATAGTTGAATTTAAACAATCTTTTCCATTGGCACCAGAAAAATATACTTTATCATTTGGATGCACAAAATTTAATCAAAATGGTGATTTAGAAGTATTTGATAGAAAATATGATGCACTATTTTTAGAGATAATTGCACATAGAGATTGCTTAGGCATTATAGATTTAAAAAGCGAAATAAATATAATAAGATAAAGTAGAGAATAACGAAAGGGTAATTAAATGAAAGTAAACTATGATTTTTATAATGGAAATGATACTTATTGCGATGGAGATACAGAAAAAGATGTCATTTCATATTTAGATGAATATGGTGAGGAAAATTATGCTGAAATATTCAAAAAAGATATAAGATGGCCAATTTTTTATCATATTACACCTATTAGAAAAAATATATTAAATTGGTACCCATTAAAGGAAGACTCAGAAGTTTTAGAAATAGGTGCAGGAATGGGAGCACTAACAAGTATTTTATGTGATAAAGCAAAATATGTGACATCTGTAGAATTATCCAAACAAAGGGCATCTGCAATAGAAATAAGATGTAAAAATAAAAAAAATTTAGAGCTTATAGTTGGAAATTTTAATGATATAAAATTTAATAAAAAATTTGATTATATTACATTAATTGGAGTATTAGAATATGCTCCTTTATATACAAATACAGAAAATCCATTTAATGATTTTTTAGTACAAATAAAATCTTTATTAAAAGAAGATGGAAAACTATTGATAGCAATAGAAAATCAGTATGGGATGAAATATTTTTCTGGAGCATTAGAAGACCATACTGGAAAGTTATATGATGGAATTACTGGATATGAGAATAAAAATGGAATTAGAACATTTGGAAAAGAAGAATTAAAACAAATATTAGAAAAAAGTGGATTTAAATATACCAAATTTTATTATCCAATGCCAGATTATAAATTACCAAATATAATATTTTCAGATGAATATGAGCCGGATGAGGACAAGCTAAAAGAATATACGCCGTATTTATCAGAAGAAAGTAATTTTGTTAAATATGATGAAAAAAAAGCATATTTGGATATAATAAAAAATAAAAAATTTGACTTTTTTGCAAATTCATTTTTTATTGAAGCATCAATGCAAGAAATTGATACAGATATAGATTTATCAAAACAAAAATTGATAAAAATAGATGAAAGTATGAAGGCATTTTATGACAAACACTATAAAACTGAAGAAAACAATATACAAATAGAAAAACAATTATTAGAAGAAAATGAAAAATTAAAGAAAGAATTAAATGCAATGGCTAATTCTAAATCATGGAAAATAACAAAACCATTTAGAGATTTTAGAAGTAAAAATAAATAAAATTTTAGGGGGAATAAAAAATGAACAAACAAAGCAACTTATTTACATCAGAAGCAGTATCAATAGGGCATCCAGACCATGTATGTGATATGATATCAGATACTATTTTAGACGCATGTTTAAAAGAAGATAAAAATGCAAGAGTAGCATGCGAAACAATGGCTAAAGACGAATTTATAGTTTTAGCTGGAGAAATTTCTACAACTGCAAATATAAATGTAGAACAAATAGCTAAAGATACAATAAAGAAAATAGGATATAACTATACACCAAGAGTATTAAATATAATTAGTAAACAATCTCCAGATATAGCTCAAGGCGTAGATATAGGAGGAGCAGGTGACCAAGGAATAATGTTTGGTTATGCAAATACAGAAACACCAGAATATACACCACTAGCAATAACTATGGCACATGATTTAGTTAAATTAGCAACTAATTTACGTCAAGAAGGAAAATTTTTATATGCAGGACCAGATATGAAATCACAAGTAACTTTAGAATATACAGAAGGAGAACCTACAAAAGTAGATACAATGCTAATGTCAATTCAACATTCAGAAGATTACGATGAAAAACAATTTAAAGATTATATAAAAAATGAAATAATGGTAAAAGTAGCAGAAAAATATAACTTAAATACAGATTTTAAAGTGTTAATTAATCCTACAGGAAAATTCGTAATAGGAGGACCAGAAGGAGATGCAGGTTTAACTGGAAGAAAAATTATAGTAGATACATATGGAGGATATGCACCACATGGTGGAGGAGCATTCTCAGGAAAAGACCCAACAAAAGTTGACAGAAGTGCTGCATATATGGCTAGATATCTTGCAAAAAATATTGTAGCTTCAGGAATAGCTAAAGAATGCCTTATTCAATTATCTTATGCAATAGGGGTAGCACAACCAATTTCTATATATGTAGATTGCAAAAATACAAATAAAGTAGAATCTCAAAAAATTATAGATACTATATATAATAATTTTGATTTATCACCAAAAGGAATTATTGATAAATTAGAATTACGCAGACCTATCTATTCTGAAACATGTAATGGCGGACATTTTGGAAGAAAATATTTAGATAAAGATAATAAAATAGAATGTACATGGGAAAAATTAGATAGTGTAGATATATTTAAAAAATTAATTTAGAGTGTTTTTATTTAAGGGGGATTAATAATTGAAATTAAATCTTGATTTTTATAAAGAAAAACAAGAAAATTTAACGCCAATTGAAGAAGAAATAATAGAAATAATAAACAATGAAAATGATTATCAAGAAATAATTAAGAATGAAGAAAGAGTAGAAGTTATACAAGCATTATCAGATTTAAGAAAAAATATTATCAGTTGGTATCCATTTAAAGAAAATTGTACTATATTACAATTAAATTCAAACTTTGGAGAAATAACAAGTGAATTATGCGAAAAGGCAAATAAAGTAGTTTCTATTGAAAGTTCAAAATTAAAATCACAAGCTTTGATGAAAAGATGTAAAACTTATGAAAATTTAGAAATTATTGTTGGTAATATAGAAGATATCAAATTCGAAAATAAATTTGATTATATTATAATGTTAGGGACATTAGAAAAAAATCAAGAAGAATATGAAAAGATATTAGAGAAGGTTAAATCTTTATTATCAGAAAATGGAACTATATTACTTACATTTGATAATAAATTAGGATTAAAATATTTAACAAAAACAGATGATACTTGGATAACTACAACAAATGTAGAAAATAAGAAATTTATAAATATAAAAGATATATATTCTAAACTAGAAGAATTAGGCTTTAAAAATATTAAAAATTATTATCCTATGCCAGATGATAAATTTACAAATGTAATATATACAGATGAAAAACCAATTTCAAAAAATGATATATCAAGAAATATTGTATATAATAAAGAATCTACAATAACTTTGTGTGATGAAAATAATGTATATAGAGAAATACTTGATGCTAATAAAGATATGATAAAATATTTTATGAATAGCTATTTACTAGAAGTAAAAATTCAAGACGAAAAAAATGATATAAAATTTGTATCATTTTCAAATATGAGAAAACCAGAATATAGAATAAAAACCATAATGAAAGATGGATATGTATACAAATATCCTGTAAATGAACAATCAATTAACCATATAAAACAAGTAAAAGAAAATATTGATATAATAAGAAAATCAGGACTAAAAACGCTTGATGATTATAACCAAAATGTAATTATAAGTAAATTTTCATCAGAAAAAACTTTAGATGAAATTATTATAAATTTATTAAAAGAAAATAAAAAAGAAGAAGCAATAAATTTAATATTAGAGTTTAAAAATGAAATAATGCAAAAATTAGAAAAAGGAACAAAAGAAAATAATGTATTTAAAAGATATGATATTAGTTGTAATCAAGAACAATTAGAAGAAATGTATTTTATAAAAGATGGATTATGGGATTTAACGTTTCAAAATTGTTTTTATATAAATAATGAGTTTTATTTTTATGATCAAGAATGGAGAGAAGAAAATTTACCTATTGACTTTATTTTATATAGAGCTATTAAATATTTTGTAAGGTTAAAAAAATATATAAATGATGAGGAAATATATCAAATATTAAAAATAGATAAATCAAAAATACAAATATTTGAACAATTAGATGATAAAATACAAGAAAAAATTAGAAATTCAGTTTTATGGAAATTAAATAATCAAGGAAAAACTATTAGAGATATAAAAATAGAGTTATTAACAGCTAACCATAAAATAAATTTATTAAGTATGGAAAAGAAAAACGAAGTTGAAAAATTAAATAAAGAATTGCAAGATATATATAATTCTAGATCTTGGAAATTAGTACAAAAATTAAGAAAAATAAAAGGAAATAATAAAAGTAATTGAAAGGACTAAAAATGAAAAATACAAAAAGAATTAGAGATAGATTATTCCCAGAAGGTGGAAAGTTTAGAAATTATTTAAGAATAATGAATAGATTTGTAAAAAGTATTTGTAGTATAACATTTTGGAAACAACAAAAACAAGCCATAAAAGAAAAAGGTTTTAAAAATGCTTTAATTGATTTAAAAAAATATATGGTAACAGGGTTAGTTGAAAATACGCTAGATGCTTATCAAAGCTGGATTAACTTAAATGAGCCAACTGAAAAACAATTAAAACAAGAGATTAATTTTAAATTCAAAATTAATCCTAAGATTAGTATTATTATTCCATTGTATAATACTCCAAAAAAATTTTTTGAAGAATTAGTAGATTGTTTAATAAATCAAACGTATTCTAACTGGGAATTATGTTTAGCAGATGGTAGCCCTAAAAGAGATGAAGAAATAAATGTAATATGTGAAAAAGACGATAGAATTAAATATAAATTTTTAGGAGAAAATAAAGGGATTTCAGGAAATTCAAACGAAGCACTTGCAATGGTTACAGGAGAATATATAGCTTTATTAGACCATGATGATTTATTACCTAGAAATTCACTATTTGAAGTTGTAAAGTGTATAAATAACAATCCTCAAGTAGAATTTATATATACAGATGAAGATAAATTTGATGAAATAGGCGGAAAAAGATATGCACCATATTTTAAATCAGATTTTGCACCAGACACATTAAGAGCAAATAACTATATATGTCATTTTAGTATTTTTAAAAAAGAATTAATAGAAAAACTAGGTGGATTTAGAAGTGAATTTGATGGAGCTCAAGATTACGACTTGATACTTAGAATGACTGAAGAAACTAATAATATAATTCATATACCTAAAGTTTTATATCATTGGAGAGTCCATGAATTATCTACTGCAAAATCTGGAGCAACTGCCAAACCTTATGCTTATGAAGCAGGAAAAAAAGCTATACAAGAACATATTGACAGATTAGGTTTAAAAGGTAATGTAGAAGATGGAAATACATTAGGAACTTATAAAATTAATTATGAAATAATAGGAAATCCAAAAGTTTCTATTGTAATTCCAAATAAAGATTACATATCAACTTTGAAAGTTTGTTTAAAATCTATAAATAAACTTACAACTTATGAAAATTATGAAATTATAATTGTAGAAAATAATAGCGAAGAAAAAGAAACTTTTGATTTTTATAAAGAAATAGATGGAAAAGATAAAATAAAAGTAATATATTATCCAGAAAAAGAATTTAATTATTCTAAAATAATTAATTTTGGAGTAAAACAAGCGGAAGGAGAATATATAGTACAACTTAATAATGATACAGAATTAATTACACCTAACTGGATACAAGAAATGTTAGGATATGCACAGAGAGAAGATGTTGGAGCAGTTGGAGCAGAATTATTTTATCCAGATGGAACTATACAACATGCAGGAATTATTATTGGAATTGGTGGAGTAGCAGGACATGTATTTAGAAATCTTCCTAAAAATATGCATGGATATTTTTCAAAAGATGCAATGGTACAAAATTTAAGTGCAGTAACAGCAGCTTGTATAATGACTAAAAAATCAATTTATGAAGATGTTGGATATATGGATGAAAAATTTAAAGTAGCATTTAATGATGTAGATTTTTGCTTAAAAATAAGAGAACAAGGTAAATTAATAGTATATAATCCATTTGTACAATTTATACATTATGAGTCAAAAAGTAGAGGCCTAGAAGATACTTTTGAAAAACAAGAAAGATTTAAAGGAGAAATTGAAAGATTTAACAAAAAATGGAAAAAAATATTACAAGATGGAGATCCTTATTATAATATCAATTTAAGATTAGATAATGACCAATATGAAATAAAACAAGAAAAAGTAAAATTCGAGGAGAAATAAATATGAAAAATATATTTAAAATTAATAAAAAAACAATAACAATTACTACAATAATTTTATATATAATAGCAATATTGAGTTTTGAATTTTTATATTGTAATACAACGTTAATAATAAATTTAACTCATGGACAAGATTTGGAATATAATTTTTCGTTATGTAGAATTGTAATGTATCTTCTATTTTTTGTATTATATTTTGTATTCAAAAATAAGTTTATAGATGAAGCAATTAATGTAGCAAAAAATAAATATAAAAGAATATTTATCTATTTATCATTAGTTGGAACTGGAATAACAATAATTGCAACAATATTTATTATAATGAAATACATAATACTTATAAGAGCTATGTCAATTGCATTAATTGCAGTAGCTATGGGAACAGTTTTTATTATTTACGTATCAAATAATTTAATAAAAAATATTATTGTAACAATTTTTTCAATAGGATTGGTATTTTCTATAAGTACAAAATTCAATCATGCATTAGATGAAAAGAAGCACTTTATGTCAGCACTTAATATATCTTATTTTAACTTTAATTATGAAAAAGATCCTATTACTGATTTAAGTATCGAAAAATTACCACAATTATCTAAGTTTACAATAATAGATGAATTTTTAAAAAATAATTATGAACCAGAAAAATCAGAAGAAGTAAATTTAGAAGATTCTCCATCTACACCAGCGGGATATTTAGCAATTTTTTATATTGTACCTGCTATTGGTATTCAAATTGCAAAGTTATTAGGTGGAAGTATTATAGATTTATATATTATGGGAAGAATTTTTAACCTGATGTTATATGGAGTATTAATATCAATTGCTGTTAAATTATTACCATATAAGAAAAATATATTTATGGTGGTATTTTTAATGCCAATGTCATTATTACTTGCAGCATCTTATTCTATAGATGGTATATGTATAGGTTTTGTTTCATTATTTATAGCATATTGTTTGAAACTAAAAAAAGAAAAAGAAGTTATTGGACTTAAAGATTTCTTTATTTTACTAGGAATGTTTATAATACTATTACTTGCAAAAACTATGGCATATATAATGGTTGGTTTTATAGTATTTATGTTACCAATTATTCCAACATTGAAAAAAAACAAGAAATATTTACCAATAATTATAACAATATTTATTATAGTTTGTATAGTTTTAACTATTTTATTAGTTTATATAAAAGAAACAAAAATAGCATCAGATAGTAGAGCTCCTGGAAATGTAAATGTATCTGATCAGCTTACAAATGTTATAAATAATCCGCTATATACTGCAAGAGTTTTGATTTTACATGTAAAAAATACATTATTTAATTTTAATTGGATAGCTATGTTACATTATGATGTATTTTTTGGTGCAACAGGACCAGCGGTAATGTTACCATTAATGATATTTATATTATATGTGGCTCTAATAGAAGATGATTATAACTTTAAGATTAGTGATAAAATAATAATGATAACAAGTTTCTTATTAACATTTTTTATGACAAGTATGATATTATATTTAGTATTTTCAGAAGTAAAATCATTATCAATAAGTGGATATCAAACTAGATATATATTACCAATATTACCTTTATTACTATTTTGTATTTCCAATAATAAAGTTAAAAGTGTTAGAAGTACAAATAGAAATATGAATATAAGTATAGTAAGCGCAGCTTTTATAATTATAAGTATAGCACAATCAATTATAGTATAAATGAAATATAAATAAAAAAATTATGGGAGAGTTATATATGAATGAACAACCAAAAGTAAGTATTATTGTTCCAGTATATAAAGTGGAAAAATATTTAAGAAGAAGCATGGATACTTTAGTTAATCAAACATTAGATGGCGTAGAAATAATTTGTATAAATGATGGTTCACCAGATAATTGTTTAGATATATTAAAAGAATATAAAGAAAAATATAAAGAAAAAAATATAGTAATAATAGATAAGAAAAATGAAGGCGTATGGAAAGGAAGATTTGACGGAATAAAAGTTGCTAAAGGAGAATATATAGGTTTTACTGATTCTGATGACTATATTACTTTAGACTACGCAGAAAAGCTATATAATGCTGCAAAACAAAGTGAAGCTGATATATCTATTTGTGGATATTATAGAGTAGACACAGACACAGAACATATTTATTCAACTGAAATGACAAGTTATGAAGGTAAAACAATATATATGGATAAGAACCCAGAAGATATATTATCTATAAATACTGCACTATGGAATAAATTGTATAAAGCTGAAATATTAAAAAATATGAAAAATTTAGAAAATCCACCTAGAATCTTAGATGATATGATGTTCTTATTATTAATTTATTTGAATACAAAAAAGATTACATTTATTAAAGATCCATTATATTATTATATGGTAAGGTCAGATTCAATAATGGGACAAATAAAAAAAGAACAAATAGAATCTACACAAAATGCTATGATAGAAATAAAGAAAATATATAGTAAAGATGAAAATGGTAAAAACTTAATAGAAATAATTGATACAATGGCATTTTTACATTTTGGTATATCTTTGATGTTTAGAATTTCATATGATAAAAATTCTAATTTTAAGCAAAATTTAAAAGAAAATAGAGAATACTTGGATAAGGAATTTCCATTATGGAGAAAATCTAAATATTTAAATATAATATATTCAATGAAACATAAATTTTCAAATTTTAAAGTAGCAATAGTAAAAAAATTATATGTTTTACATTTATATAGAGCATTTTTAGTGTTTTATAAATTTATAATAAATACATTAAAAATTGATATTAAATGGTAAAAAGGAGTTAATGTTAAATGGATCAACCAAAAGTTGCAATAATAGTTTCTACATATAATGGAGAAAAAATTATAAAAGAACAATTAGAAAGTTTATTAGAACAAACATATAGAAATATTGATATTTATATTCGTGATGATGGGTCTAAAGATAATACAATAGGCATTATAGAAAAATATATAAAGGATAATTCTAATATAAAATTGTTTAAAGGCGAAAATGTAGGTTTAGTTGATAGTTTTTATAAATGTTTAGAAGAAGCATTTAACACGGCGGATTATTTTGCATATTGTGATCAAGATGATAAATGGCATAAAGATAAAATCGAAAAAGCTTTAAAAATGATACAAGAAAATAAAATAGAAACAAATAAACCTTTATTGTTATTTACAGAATTTAATTATTGTGATGAAAATTTAAATTTTAAAGAAACATCAAAGATGAATAGAAAAGGCTATAGTTTTAGAAACTCTCTAGTAGAATGTATTAGCTCAGGAAATACAATGATGTTTAATAAAAAAATGGCAGAAATTGTTTTAAATACTAAAACAAAAGATGTTTGTTTGCATGATTGGTGGGCATACATGATAGCAACTGGATTGGGAGAAGTTATATACGATTCTGAGCCAAGTATAGAATATAGAAGAACAGGAAACAACGTGACTCCAGGTGGTAGAGGAATTTTAAAATTACAATTATTTAGAATAAAAAAGTTTTTATTTGGCGATTATTGCAAAAATATAAAAAAGCAAATACAAAAATTTCATGAATGTTTTTATGAACAATTATTGCCAGAGGATCAAAAATTATTAGATTTATTTAATATGAAAAAATATAATATAAAAATTGTTTTAAAAAAATTATTTTATCCAAAGATGTTTAGGCAGAAGATATTAGATGAATTATTAGTCAGATTTATGTTTTTAATAGGAAAAATCTAATAAAAAGGAGTAAAAATGGTAAAAAAATCAGAATTTATATGGAACACAATAGGAAGTTTTATATCTGCTATTTTAAATGCTGTATTATTACTATTTTGTACTAGAATTAATGGAACTGAAATAGCAGGTATATTTTCAATAAGTTTTGCTACAGCTATTATTTTAAATGCTATTGGTGATTTTGGTATAAGAATATATCAAGTTACAGACACAAATAGAAAATATACATTTGAAGATTATTTAATGTCTAGAATAATTGCAATAACAATTATGGTTGTTATAGGAATAATATTTGTTATTTGTAGTGGATATGATGTTCAAAAATTAACTATTACAATGTTATTAATTTTATTTAAAGTTATAGATAATTTAAGTGAAAGCTATCAAGCAGAATTTCAGATTAATAATAGATTAGACTTAGGTGGAAAATCAATTATAATAAGAAATTGTTTTTCCATGCTTGGATTTGTAATTACAGATTTAATTACAAAAAACATAATTTTATCTTGTATAACATTAGTTGTTACAAATATGTTATTTTACATAATTTATGATAAAAAATTAATAAAAAAATTCGTTGTTAATAAATCAAAAATTAATTTGACTTCTGTAAAACACATAATAAAAGAATGTTTACCATTAGGATTATCTACTTTATTAAGTATGTATATAACTAATGCTGTAAAATATGCGATTGATGCAAACAAAGATTATGATATGCAGACCTATTATAATATAATATATTTACCAACTTTTATAATAAACTTAGTAAGCTTATTTGTAATAAAACCTGTGTTAAAACCATTAGGAGATTATTGGAATAGCAATAAACATAAAGAATTTATGAAAGTAATTTTAAAAATATCAGGAATAATATTTGTTTCAACACTTTTAATAGAACTTATATGTAGTACTATAGCTTTACCAATATTAACAATATTGTATGGTGTTGATTTATCAATGTACAAAAAAGAATTAATAATATTAGTTGCATCTGGATTTTTCTATGCTATGGCAACTTTAATGTTCTACGCTTTAAGTACAGTAAGAAAACAAAAGCAAACAACAATAGGATATGCAATAACTGCTTTGTTTTCAATTGTTTTGCCATACTTTTTAGTTAAAAAATATAACATGATGGGAGTAGCTATATCTAATTTGATGATAACAATTTTATTATTTTTTATACTATTTGTGTTTTTATTGAAAGCTTATTATAGTAAAAATACTATAAAAACAAAAAATAAAGAAATATAAAGGAATGAGAGAATAAATTATGAAAGTATTAATAATCATACCAGCATATAATGAAGCCTTAAATATAGAAAAAACAGTAAAAGATGTAATAACAAATACAAATTATGATTATCTAGTAATTAATGATTGCTCTAAGGATAATACTAAAGAAATATGTGAAAAAAATAATTTTAATGTAATATCATTACCAATTAATTATGGTTTAACTAGTGGAATTCAATTAGGAATGAAATATGCATATAATAATGATTATGATGTAGTAATTCAATTTGATGGAGATGGACAACATGAAGCAAAATATTTAAAAGATTTAGTAGAAAGTATAGAAAAAGGAACAAATATTGCAATCGGCTCTAGATTTGTCACTAAAAAGAAACCTTTTTCATTTAGAATGCTTGGAAGCTCTTTAATAACCGCAGCAATTAAAATAACTACTGGTAAAACTATAAAAGATCCAACTTCTGGAATGAGAGCTTATGATAAAAAAGCTATTAAAGAATTTATAATAAATGCAAGTCTAACTCCAGAACCAGATACTTTAGTATATATGTTGAAAAAGAAAATGAAAATAGAAGAAATACAAGTAGAAATGAAAGATAGAGAATTTGGAGAAAGTTATTTAAATCCAATAAAATCAATGGAATATATGGTAAATATGTTTTTATCTATAATATTTATAAGAGCTATAACAAGATCAAAAAATATTAAATAATATATAAAATAAGGAAGGAGCAATAAAATGACTATAACATTAAGAATTATTTTAGTAATACTATCTGTAATATCATTTATATTATGTGTAAAAAAAATAAAAGAATCGAAATTAAAAGTAATAAATTCAGTAACATGGATGATAGGGAGTTTTTTATTTGTTTTTATGAGTATTTTCTCAAGTGCGGTTGAATATATTTCAAGTAAATTAGGCTTTATGGCTCCAGTTAATTTTGTATTTTTAGTAATAATAGCTTTTTTACTAGTACAGAATTTTATAGATAATATCAGAATTTCAACATTAAGTGAAAAAATAAAAGATTTAAATCACTATATAGCATTAGAAGATTATAAAAAAAATAATACTAGTAACGATAATTAAAGTCAAAAAAATTTATTATGCATAAGTTGAAAAAACTTCCAACTAAAAATATATTGACTAAATTAGTAGAAAAATATAAAATTAAATTGTAATAAAAAGTATGGAAGGAGAAAATTGATGAAAGTAAATAAATTTTTAGCTCTTATTATTTTAGCAATATTAATATCAAATATTTTATTAGGAATTACATATGAAATAAAAGCTGAAGAAATAATAGAAAATGAAATAATAGAGCAATCTCAAAATAATAAAACAGAAAGCAAGCAAGATACAGAAAATGTAATAGAAAATAATATAATCGAAAATGATGTAATAGAAAATGATGTAATCGAAAATGAAAGTATTGAAGATAATGTAGTAGAAGATGAAGTTACAGAAAATAATGTGATAGATAATTCAATTGATAATGAAGTAATAGATAATATAAACAATGATGAAATAATGCCATTATCAGCACCATCAGAAGAATTAGGAGTTACATATAAAACACATGTACAAGATATAGGATGGCAAGATTGGAAAAATGATGGAGAAACTGCAGGTACATCTGGTAAGTATTTAAGATTAGAAGCAATTAATATTAAGTTAAAGGGAGATTTATCTAATTTAAATATAAAATATCAAACTCATGTAGAAAGTATAGGATGGCAAGATTGGAAAACAAATGGTGAAATGTCAGGTACATCTGGCAAGTATTTAAGATTAGAAGCTATAAAAATTGAACTAGACTCATCTGAAGATTATTCAATTAGGTATAGGGTACATGTACAAGATATAGGATGGCAAGACTGGAAAACAGATGGTGAGATTGCTGGAACAGAAGGAAGATACTTAAGATTAGAAGCAATAGAAATAAAGATTGTTCCTAAAGTAAAGAAAGCAGTAATTAATATAGATACACCTAGAAATGGTGAATCACTTTATAATCCAAATATCATAAATGTATCTGGTTGGAAAATGGCAAATATTTCTAATACAAAAATAAAAGTTTATATAGATGAAAGTACAACACCTATTGATGACAATTTAATAACATACATAAAAAGAGATGATGTAATAAAAGCTGTAAAAGGATATGGTAATGAGATACAAAATTCAAATCCTGGTTTTTATTTTGCTATTAATGCAACAGAATTAGCAAGTGGAACACATAAAATACGTTTTGTAATATATACAAGTAATAATGAAATGCTTCAAGAAGTAACAACAAAAATAATTTTGGATAGAAATTTACATGTTCAATATAAATCTCATGTACAAGATATAGGATGGCAAGAACATGTTATAGATGGAAAAACTTCAGGAACTGAAGGAAGGCATTTAAGGATAGAAGCAACTGATATTAGATTAGTAAGTGCACCTTCAAATGCAAAAATAGTTTATAGAGCTCATATACAAGATATAGGATGGCAAGATTGGAAAGAAAATGGGCAAGTAGCAGGAACACAAGGACAAGGCTTAAGAATGGAAGCATTACAAATAAAGTTAGAAAATTTTGATGAATATACAATTGAATATCAAGTTCATGTAGAAGATAAAGGATGGACAGATTGGTATATTGATGGAGAAACAGCAGGTACAGTTGGGCAAGGAAAAAGAATAGAGGCTATGAGAATTAGACTAGTTCCTAAATATAAAAGACAATATAATGGAATAGATGTTAGTCAATTTAATGGAAGTATCAACTGGGGATTTGTTAAAAGATCTGGAATAGACTTTTCATTTATAAGAGTTGGTATTAGAGGATATGGTTCAGCAGGAAATTTTAGAGAAGATTCAAACTATAGAGCTAATATACAAGCAGCAAAACAAGCAGGAGTTCCAGTAGGAGTTTACTTTGTAACACAGGCTACAACAGAGGCTGAAGCTATAGAAGAAGCAAATTGGGTTATTGAAAGAGTGGAACCTTATGGAGTAGAGTATCCTATTGCAATAGATATAGAATCTCCAGGACTAGAAAGACCAACAGATATTCCAAGAACACAAAATTTAGACAAAAATACTCGTACACAGCTAGCAAAAGTATTTTGCCAAACAATTCAAAATAATGGGTATACACCAATTATATATACAAATCTTAATTGGGCTAATAATTATTTAAACATGTCACAATTAACAGAATTTGATACATGGATTGCACAATATAGAAGTGCAGGAACTACATATACTGGTGAATATTCAATATGGCAATATACAAGTTCAGGAACAGTAAACGGAATATTAGGATGTGTAGATTTAGATGCGTGCTATAAAAAATACTAATAATGAAGGGAAAATAAAATGAAAAAAATAAAAGAATTATATAAAAAATATAAAGAAGTAGTAAATTATTTAATATTTGGAGTATTAACAACAATAGTAGCATTATTAGTATATTATATATGTGTATTTACGTTTTTAAATCCAGAAAACGCAATACAACTTCAAATAGCAAATGTAATCTCTTGGGTAGCAGGGGTTACATTTGCATATTTTACTAATAGGAAATATGTATTTGAAAGTCAAGAAAAAAACAAAATGCAAGAAGCAAGCAAATTTGTATTTGCAAGACTTATTACTCTTATAATGGATATGGCAATTATGTGGCTAGGAGTAACAATATTACAACAAAATGATAAAATAATAAAAATAATATCTCAAATAGCAATAATAGTTTCTAATTATATACTTAGTAAATTATTTGTATTTAGAAAAAATAAAAAAATATAATTTTCAATTAAAAAAGAAAGGATGTAGTATTAAATGGAAAAGAAAAAAGTAACTCTAGTTATACCAATGTATTACGAAGAAAAGGTAGCAAATGAATGTTACAAAAGAGTAAAAGAAAATTTATCAAAATTAGAAAATTATGAACATGAAATTATATTTGTAAATGATGGTAGTACAGATAGAACATTGGAGATATTAGAACAAATAGCAAAAGAAGATAAAAATGTAAAAATAATATCATTTTCAAGAAATTTTGGGCATCAAGCTGCAGTTACTGCTGGACTTCAGTATATAACAGGTGATGCAATAGTAATTATGGATGCTGACCTTCAAGATCCTCCTGAATTAATTCCAGATATGTTAAAACTCTGGGAAGAAGGAAATGAAGTTATATATGGAAAAAGAAAGTCAAGAGAAGGAGAAAGTGTATTTAAACTATTTACAGCAAAAATGTTTTATAAAACTTTAAATGCATTATCGGATGTAGAAATTCCAAAGGATACAGGAGATTTTAGACTAGTTGATAGAAAAGTAGTTGATACTATCAATTCTTTGCCAGAACATAATAAATTTTTAAGGGGGCTTTTTAGTTGGGTTGGATATAAGCAAATACCTTTTGAATATGAAAGGAAAGAAAGATTTGCAGGAGAAACAAAATATCCATTAAAGAAAATGTTGAAATTAGCATCTGATGGAATTATAAGTTTTTCTACAAAACCTTTAAAATTAGTTGGGGCTTTAGGAATTGTATCAATAATTATTTCAATTTTATTATTGGTATATGCATTAGTATCTTTTACATTTAAATTAAATAATTTGTCTGCTGGATGGACATCTATTATGGTTGCTATTACCTTTTTTGCTGGAATACAACTGATTTCTATATGGGTTATTGCTGAATATGTTGGAAGAATTTACGATGAAAGTAAACAAAGACCTCAATATATAGTTGATAAAAAAATAAATATAGAATAAAAATACTTGTACTTTTTTATATTTAATGATATTATATGGAAGACCCAGAAGGGACGTTTACTTGTGGGTCATTTTAATAAATTAAATAATATCATATGAAAAAAGACCCACAAGTAAACGTCCCTTTTGGGTCAAAAGGAGTAAAAAATGAAAATATTGATAACAGGTGCAAACGGAATGCTTGCAAAAGAAGTAAGAGAAAAATTTGAACAAGGAAATGAACTTACAATTACAGATGTTGCAGAATTAGATATAACAGATGAAAAAGCAGTTTTTGATTTTGTAAAAAATTTAAAACCAGAATATATAATAAATTGTGCAGCATTTACTGCAGTTGATAAAGCTGAAGATTGTTATGAATTAGCAGATAAAATAAATGGAGATGGTCCAACAAATTTAGCAAAAGCTGCAAAAAATGTAGGAGCTAAATTAGTACATATATCAACAGACTATGTATTTGGTGGAGATTTGGATTTATCTAAAGATTATAAAGAAGACGACGAAAAAACACCAGTAACAGTATATGGTATTACTAAATTACATGGTGAACAAGGAATAGAAAAAAATATGGATGAATACTACATATTTAGAACAGCGTGGTTATATGGAGTTGGAGGAAACAATTTTGTAAAAACAATGACAAAATTAGGTTCAACAAGAGATGAAATAAATGTAGTATCAGATCAACATGGAAGTCCGACTTATGCAAAAGACTTAACAGAAATAATATATCAAGCAATACAAAAGAAAATACCATATGGAGTATATCATGCAACAAATCAAGGATATACAACATGGTATGAATTTACAAAAGAAATATTAGAAAAACAAGGAATACAATGTAAAGTAAATCCTGTAACAACAGAAGAATATATAGAAATGATGAAAATTACTCAAGCTAAAAGACCATTCAATTCACAATTATCAAAAAATAAATTACTAGAACAAGGAATCGAAATACCAGAGTGGAAAGATGGACTAAAAAGATATTTTGAAGAAAGTTGTTAATAGGAGGTAACTATTTATGAAAAACAGAAAAGGAATAATTTTAGCAGGAGGAAGTGGAACAAGATTATATCCATTAACACATGCTATATCAAAACAAATAATGCCAGTATATGATAAACCAATGATTTACTATCCATTGTCTGTATTGATGGAAGCAGGAATAAGAGAAGTATTAATAATAACAACTCCTAGAGATTGTGAAACATTTAAAACTTTATTGGGAGATGGTTCACAATGGGGAATGCATTTTGAATATAAAATACAAGATAAACCAAATGGCTTAGCAGAAGCTTTTATCATTGGAGAAGAATTCATTGGACAAGATAATGTAGCAATGATATTAGGTGATAATATGTTTTATGGATCTCATTTATCTGAAATGTTACGAAAAGCAAATGAAAGAGAAAATGAATCAACAATATTTGGTTATCAAGTTAAAGATCCAAGAGCTTATGGAGTAGTAGAAATTGATAAAGATGGAAAAGCTTTATCAATAGAGGAAAAACCAGAAAATCCAAAATCAAATTATGCAGTACCAGGTTTATATTTTTATACAAATGATGTAATAGAAATTGCAAAAAATGTAAAGCCTTCACCAAGAGGAGAATTAGAAATTACATCAGTAAATGAAGAATATATGAAAAAAAATAAATTATATGTAGAAACATTTGGACGAGGAATGACTTGGTTTGATACAGGAACACATGATGCACTTTTAGAAACAGCAAGCTTTGTGCAAACAATAGAAAAAAGACAAGGAATGCAGGTATGTTGCCCTGAAGAAATCGCATATCAAAAAGGTTGGATAACAGCAGAACAATTGTCAGTTTTGGCAGATAAATATATGAAAACAGATTATGGGAAATATTTAAAAGATATATGCAAAAATAGTTAAAATATAAAAGGGAAAAATTTAAAAAATGAATGAATTTATAGAAAAAATAAATAATATAATCTCAAAATCTATTTATATTTTTTTAATTTTATTATTTACTATGATAATAATAGGAATGGCAATAGTAAATTCTATATATTTATATAATGATAGCCCAGATTTTATAAAAATAAATAAATTAAATTATATATCTATTATTATTAATATTTTTATTTTTATAGCGATTTTAAAAATTAACAAATTTATGAAAAATAAAATATGTGACTCAAAAAAAATAAATACGATAATAATAATATGTTTTTGTATGTATTTTATTTTTGAAATTATATTTTTAAAGTTAATTCCTATTAAGCCATTTTCTGATATGTATTATGTAGCAGATATTGCACTATCAAACTTTACTCGAAATTTAGAATATTTAGAGACACATCATAATAATTTAGCAACTATTATAGTGTTTAATTTAATATTTAAAATAACAACTTATGATGTTATCAGCTTGAAAATCTTTAATATATTGTGCAATATATTAACAATATATTTTACATATAAAATATATTGTAATATTTTTAATAAAAAAAATAAGATGGTTTTATTTTTAGGAATGATTTTAATACCAATTTTTCTATATGTTAATAATATATACAATGATACAATATTTACAACTATAGTAACAATTGTTATATATTTAACAATAAAAAATGATAAAACCAAAAAAGACATTATTTTAATATCAATATTGTCATTTATCCAATTTATAATAAGACCAGTAGGAATTTTGTTAATTATAGCAATTTGCATGTATTACATATTAAAAAATAAAAATATAAAAAA
This sequence comes from uncultured Clostridia bacterium, assembly GCA_947628845.1. GTDB lineage: Bacteria > Bacillota > Clostridia > TANB77 > CAG-508 > CAG-269. The sequence goes on from CANRBK010000006.1 coordinate 31,920, forward strand.
TCCAATAATATTATTATCGATTTTTATAATTTTAAATATTGCATATATACCTATAGAAAATATGTATATTCCAAAAAATAGTGAAAAAAAAGATTATCCAATATGGTCATTTATTCAAATTGGTTTAAATGAAGCTAAATTTGGATTTCAAGATGGTTCATATTCTAGTAAATGGACTTTTGAAGATGTTAAAGATAGGATAAATGAATTAGGACCAGTAAGATTAACAAAATTGTTATCCAAAAAGACATTTTGGCTTTGGACAGAAGGAACTTATCAAGCAGAAAGATATGCATTTGGTGCACATGAGACAGAATATTTTTATGATACGCGATTAACTGAAGAAGTAAAAAAAGTTGAAGATTCAGAACTAAGAAAAGCTATAGACTACATGATGAAAGGACAATATTTTGTAATAATTTTGTTATCTTTAATTGATATTCTTATAAAAGATAAGAAAGAAATAAATTGTAAGAAAGATTTGTTATTATATATTATTGTAGGAACATTTTGTTTCTATATAATTTGGGAAATGAAGTCAAGGTACATTTATCATCTGTATCCAATATTTTTAATACTAGCAACAAGTGGAATAGAAAAAATAATAGAAAAAGGAGAGAAAAGAAGTGGGAAAATTCAAAAGAATTGATACATCAATTGAAGGTGTATGTATTATAGAACCAACAGTATTTGGAGATAACAGAGGTTACTTCATGGAAACATATAGTAAGCAGGATTTTGAAGAAATAGGACTAAATTACAACTTTGTTCAAGACAATCAATCAAAATCTAAAAAAGGTGTTTTAAGAGGATTACATTTTCAAAAAGAAAACACACAAGCAAAATTAGTAAGATGTATAAAAGGTGAAGTATTTGATGTAGCTGTTGATTTGAGACCAGGAAGCAAAACATATGGAAAATGGGAAGGTGTTATATTAACAGAAGAAAATAAAAAAATGTTTATGATACCAAGAGGATTTGCACATGGATTTTTAGTATTATCAAATGTTGCAGAATTTGCATATAAATGTGATGATATATATAACCATGAAGCAGAAGGCGGACTAGCTTGGAACGACCCAGATGTTGGAATTGAATGGCCAATGGGAGAGTTAAAGCCAGAAGATTTATTAACTTCTGAAAAAGATAGCAAATGGCCTTCATTAAAAGAATTAAAAGAAACAGATTTATTTAA
>CANRBK010000007.1 GCA_947628845.1 uncultured Clostridia bacterium
CTTCCTCCCTTTTTTTCTAAACTATCCTTATTATAACATTAGGTATTTTTTTATGCAATAGTTTTTTTAAAATTTTTATAAAAATTTTTATTTTTTCATTAATAAAAGAAAGTTCATCAATTTACGCATATTAAAAAATCATCTATAGAATGCTTTTATTTTTGTAAAATTTTTTGTTTTTTAATCTACTAATAAATTCTATTATTAAATTTTCTTTTAAAATAATTAAAACTATTATATATGTAAAGATTGATAAAATGCCATAAATAATGCATTTTAAGATTTCTATTTTAATAAAATCAAAGAAATTGCAAAACCAAATAACTATTCCCATACATATTATTGCTATTATAATCTTAAATAGTTCAGAAAGTATATTTTTTATTGAAATTTTATTTAACTTTTTTCTCATTTGTAAAAACAATATTATAGTACCAATTGTTACAGAAATAGATGTAGCAAAAGCTAGTCCTAAATATTTAAATTTATTTATTAACAATAAATTTAAAATAATATTTAATAATACAGTAATAATTCCATTAATCATTGGTAACATAGTATTTTTCATTGAATAAAAAACTTTATTTATAACATCTCTAAAAGATGATCCTATAATTCCCAAAGCGTATATTTTTAAAGATCTAGCAACAAATATTACTGTATCTTTATTAAATGCCCCCCTACCAAATAATATATCAACAATTTCGTTTGCAAATAAAAATAATAATAAAGCTAATGGAAAAACAATTAACGATACAATGTTTATATATCTTTCAACGAATTCGCATTTTTCATTTTCCGAATTATCTTTTGAGAATAATGTTGCCATTGATGGATATATAATAGTAATTAAACTTGATATAATTACTTGACTACCAATACTTACTATTTCATTAGAATAATTTAAAGCCGAAATACTACCTTCTGTCAAACTTGAAGCAAGAGATCTGTCAACTATAGCATTAATTTGACTAACACCAGTACTAATAAACATAGGTCCTACTAGTATAATCATTCTAATAATCAATTTATCGTTTATTTTTAAATACTTAGTATGTTTAAACTCCGTATTTTTTATCATTAATATTTTTAAATATACTAATTGACTAAATGATGCTATTAATAATCCAAAAGCTAAAAAATAATAATTTTTTGCATAAAATCCTAAAATTATACTTATAATTAGTACAATATTATATGGTATATTCATTAAAGAATTCTGATTAAAAAAACCATTTATTTGTAAATATGCATTATATACATATACTAAAATAATGGCTATACATGTTGGAAATACAATTTTAGTAAATTTATTACATAAATTAAATGTATCCTTAGGAAATCCACCTGCAAAAATATATACAAATTGTTTAGAAAAAATAATTCCTAATATTGATAATATAATAGATATTATTAAAAATATGTTAAAAATATTATTAGTAAAATTTTCAGCTTCGTTTATATTTTTTTTTGTCCTAATCTCTGTATATAATGGAATAAAACCAGTAGTTACAGCTATTCCAAAAACAGAAAAAATTACAGCTGGAATATTTTGAACAGCAACAAATACATCAGAAACTGCTGATGCTCCAAAATAATTTGCTAACACTATTTCTCTAATAAAACCTAATCCTTTAGCAAGAAAAGCAAATATTGTCAATTGTATTGTGCTTTTTAAAATACTATTTTTCTTTTTTTTCAAACCATATACTCCTTATTTTTCTCGTTTTATATATACACATCCATCTTATATTGTTTATTATTCTTTTTAATGTAATTTTTTTTCTATTAAACCAAAAACTTTTTAAATAATACCTTATTAATGATCTTTTTGACTTTTTCAATATATATTTCAATGTTATATCTTCTGATAATTCTTCTGCAACATCTGGATAAAAAACATATTTAATTTTTTCATCATATTTTTTTATTTTAAATGTCATTGGTCTACAAAAAAAGTGTATATACATAAATTCATCAATTTTTATTTCATTGTTAACTATATAATATCTATAAATATTTCCATCTTCCCACGTTAAAATTTGATTTTTATTTTTGTAATCATCTTCCTTAGGAAAATGCTCTAAAAAAAATCCATAATCATATTTGCATAAATGTGCAAAATTAGTTTTTTTATAATAATCTATATTTAATGCATCATAAATTTTTGATATTGGGCCTTCATCAAAGCAATACCCTCTTTGATGAGTAAAAGCTTCTTTATATGATAATAATCCATCTTTTTGGAATCTATATCTTACATTTACATTATCGTCATTTCTATATATAGTTGAATGTCCTTGAAATCCAATTTTATCATATTTATCTAACATTTCATCTGTAATAAATTTCCTAATATTACCCCATATTAAATCTATATCGCAATATCCCCAAAAATCATATTGTTTTATCTCATTTTTAAAAATTTCTCCATAAGCAGGTTTATATTCACAAAGTTTCCAAGGTCTGTCAAGAGTTATCTCAAAATCAAAATTTTCCTGAATTCTTTTTTTTATATTTTCAAATGAATCATAAATAACATGAACATTATTAGGATAATTATATGTTGTCTTATCATCAGTAATTAATAACCAATCGATTGTTGGATTACATTTACAACTTAATAGCCACAGATTAAAATTTACTGGTAATGTTCCAAAATAAGGTACAATATATACTATACTTTTCATAATTTAACTCCTTAATTTACTTTTTTCCAAAGTTTTTCTTTAAACAATTCACTTATAAATAATATTGGAAAACCTATAAATGGATATAAACAAATTGTTTCAGAAATCGCATATAAAATCCAAATAAATATAAATACTTCTTCTTTTTCTTTATCTTTTTTTATTAATATTTTTATCGTTAAATATATTAATAATATCATTACAATAAAAATTACAATACCATAATTTAATAAAAGGCTATAATAAACACTATCAATATTACTAATACTCGTATAATAAGAACCATTTAAAAATATTGTCGGCGTTCCTATTAACCTATAACCAAATAATTTAATGCCATAATTAATATAGATTATATATCCAATGTAAATCCTAGTACTTAATAAATTATTTAGTACTATAACTGGTTTAGAATGAACATTAAAAATAATAAAAATTAGGACAAATACTGAAATAATAAAAAAATAATTTAATTTTTTAAATTTTAAAATGTTCTTTTTTCTCAAAAGAATAGTAATTTCTAATATTAAAATTGATAAGAAACTAGTTTTAGAATTTGGAAAAACATATACAAATATAGCAACTAAAAATATAACAAAATAATTTGCTTTACTTAGTTTATTATAACTCAAATAGCAATACATAGCTATACTCCAAAAAACATACATTCCAAATACATTAGGATGATTAAAACCAAATGTATATCTATGTATAACATCACCATCAACTAAATTTCTATTAACAATGTTTAAATTAGTTTTATCAAAAAAAAGTAAAATTACATAATATAAAACATGTATTATAATAAAAATAGAAATATTTATAAATAATATTTTTATTACTTTATCTATATTAATGCCTTTCATAGAAATAATTATTATAATAGTAGTCAAAAAAACAGTGTTACTTGTATTTATATATGATGTTAAGCCCAATACAAATAAAAAGCTATATATAATAATTTCTTTTAAAGAATAGTATCTATCAAAAAAAATTTTTATAACAAAACAAACATATCCCCAAAAAAGCATTATAAACTTCAATATTTCATATTTACTAAATATAATTGATGAACCAAATATGCTACTATAAAATGTTAAAATTATACCTAATATAAATAAATTTTCGCTCTTTTTTGTTTCCATTTATTACCCCTATATTCATTTTATATTTTTCTTTTGATTTATTATTAATTTATCATAATTTATTTTTAAATTTTCAATTGTGTTATTTATAATAAATTTTTTGCTTCTTTCAATTGCATTTTGTGATATTTTTTGCTTTTCTAAATAATCTTTTTTTATAACTTCCATTATTTTATTGGCTAAATTATTACTATTAATTTCATCTACTAAAAATCCATTTATATTATCTTCTATTATTTCAGGTAATCCACCCTTTTTAAATGTAATAGGTATACACCCTCTAGACATTGATTCCACTACTGATATCCCAAATGCTTCCTCCCAAGTAGATGGATATACAAAAATATCGGATTTATCTAGCCAATCAATAACATTTCTTTTTTTTCCAACAAAAAAAACTATGTTTTCTATATTTAGTTGCATTGCTAATTTTTTTAAATTATTTATTTCAGATCCATCACCTATAATAGTCAAATATATATCATATTTATTTTCTTTTAATATTTTAATTGATTTAATTAATAAATCTACACCCTTTACTTTTTCTAGTCTGCCTATATAAATTATATTACATTTTTTATCTTTGAATTTGTCAGTTTTTATAGGTTTTTTATTTATAAAAATATCACTAATTCCATTATAAATTACTACTTTGTTTTTATCATTTATATCAAATTTGTTTTCGTGTGATTTTTGTACAGCATTTGATACAGAAATTATTAAATCCGAAATCTGTAAAGCCTTATTAAAATAATATAAAAATAATTTATTTAAAATAATATTTTTATTTAAAGATAACTTATTTTCATAGCATGAATGTAAAAATCTTACAAATTTTACATTTGAATTTTTCTTTTTTAAATAATAGAAAAGCATATTACAATATAAACCATTATTGTGCATTACTATAATATCAATTTTTTCTTTTTTACATATATTACTAATTTCTAATATACTTTTTTTTATACCAAATTTTTTTCTATTAAATATATATGTTCTTTGTGGATTTCTTAACATTATTTCTTCAGCGATTTCTCCACCTCTATTAAAAAAACACCAATAATTATCAATCTTGCTTAATTTATCAATGTTATTGCATAATACTTCTATTCCACCAGTTCCACCTTCAGCTAATAAATTTAAAATCCTCATTTTAATAATCTCCCTTATAAAAATTAATAATTATTATTCTTTATTTTTTTGATATAATATAAAACCTAAAGGAATAAATAATATTATTGCTAATTTTTTAAAAAAATTATTTCCAACTTTAATAATTTCTTTTAATGTCATATTATTCGCAAATCCACACATTGATATTCCTACAAAAGATTTCAGAAAATTCGGTATATCATAGAAAAAATAATCCATATTATTATTTATATTATTACTCCATAAATAAATATTTTCTTTTTTTATTTTCTTTTTAGTAATACTATTATTGGTATCTTTATAATATCCTCTTAATGGAATATCTATATATCTTTCAATATATTCTCTTGCACACTTATCTTGCATTATTGTTTCTGGATAAAAATGGCCTTTCGTTATTGGATTGTTAAATTTTTTTATAACTTCTGTTCTAGATAATCCCCATCTTTCATATTTCATCTTATATTTATATCTAGCATCTAAAGATGAACAATCCAATACTTTTTGAGGTAAATCCTTTCCTATTTTTTTACCAGTTTCAGGATCATAGCACCTAGCAGTAACATTTTTATATTTTTTTCTATCTTCATAAGGAATGTTATTCCATTCATTAAGTAATATTTCAAAACTATTAGATTTTATTTCATCGTCTGAATCAATACCTGTAACATATTCCCCACTTACATATTCCATAGCTTTATTAACTGCTATATGCTTTCCTTGATTTGATTGATAATAATATATAATAGGAAAGTTAGACTCTTTTCTCCATTGTTCAACTAGTTCTCCTGTATTATCAGTTGAGCCATCATCTATTATAATCCATTCAAAATTTTTATAAGTTTGATTTTTTAAACTATTATATACTCTTGACAAAGTATTTTTTCTATTATATGTTGCAGTTATTACACTTATTTTTGAATTAATCATATTATTATTTTTGTCTATATTATTAATCATAATTTTATTTCTCCATATATTTTATTATTCCATATTGTCCTTCTGTAATCTTCTTTTTGTTACTTTAATCACTAATTTTGTATAAAATTCAGGACAAATTCCACAAGCTAAAATTTTAATTTTTTCTTTCAAATTTACTTTGCTTTTTATTAAAATATTTATAAAATTTTTTCGTATGTATTTTATACATTCTTTATATTCTTTTATATATTTATCTTTTGAATTAGTTCCAATAATTTGTACAAGTAAGAAACTATGATTTTTCCATATATGCCAGTTCAAAGCATTTTCAACTCTAGCATCATTTATTTTCAATTCTTCTTTTGTTATTTTTATATGTTCTAGTGCATCAAGACCATGTTGTACTTTATAATTAGTCAGACCACTACCATAATTATTTAATCTATAATTATAAACTTTTCTATATCCAACACCAACTTTACCAGCATATTTTGCTGCTTTTGTTGCAAAATTGATTCCCTCTCCAAACCAAGTCATTGAAAAATTCAAATTATTTTCCTTTAACAGCTTCATATTATATATTTTATTCCAAGGGCCCATCTTCATATATGGATATATAATGGCTGCAATAGCATCTTCTGAACACCATGTTTCTATTCTATCTTTTTTTACCTGTACATTATCACGTGTTGTAAAAATATTATATGAAAATGCCATTTTTGTATTAGTACTTTTTACAATTGACATCATATATTCTGTAAAATCTTCTGCTAGCCAATCATCTCCATCTATAAAAAATACCCATTCTCCTGTAGCAATCTTTAAACCTTCATTTCTAGCATCAGACACTCCTCCATTTTCTTTATGTATTACTTTTATTCTATAATCTTTTTTCGCATATTCATCACATATTTTTCCACTATTATCTGGTGAACCATCATCTACTAAAATTATTTCTATATTTTTATAAGTTTGATTTATAGTTGAATTAATTAACTTATCTAAAAATTTTTCAGAATTGTAAATAGCTACAATCATTGAAACTTTATCTTCCATAAAAATTTATCCTCTCTTATATTTAACTTTTTATAGCATTATTTAATAAATCAATTGATTTTTTTCTTTCTCCTTCTAATTTTTTGTTAACAATATCATAATTTATAATTTTATCAATTGTTTCAAAATCTTCATAATTTTTTAATATTCTATCTTCGATTCCAAATAAGTTTAATATACTCTCTATCCTTGTTCCAGTTTTATTACTAGGTAATACATCTATAAACTTTTTATTAAATATTATAGAAAAAGCAGTTGCATGAAACGAATCAGTCAATACATATTCAGCATTTTTAAAATACCATAAAAATTCATTCGGCGTAGGCAAATAAAGCATTTTTCCACTTCTAATTATGTAATATAATGAATAACTTAACCTTATAAGTTTTATTTTTTTACGTTTAGCAAATTGCTTTGCATATTTATCAAATTCTTTATTTGAATGTAATTGGTAAACTAAAATGTATTTTCTTTTTTCTTTTTTTCTTGCTTTATCAGCTAGTTCATCCCATTCTTGTTTTTTTAATAAAAACGTTGGATCTAAAACCTGTTTAACATTTTGTATTCCCCTTTTTTGTAAAATATCTTTTGCTGATTTTTCTCTAACTAAAATATGTATATATTTTTTTAATAAATTAGGAAGATTATTTTCCAAATCTTTACTCAACTCTGTTTTTCCAAAACTAGAAGCATAAGCAATACATTTTTTATTTTCTACAAAATCCAAAAAATACGCTTCATCATAATTAACAGTTCCTATTCTTCCCCAAATTTGGTCACTCCCAGAACAATATATATCTGCTTTTGGAATATTATTTTTTAATTCTTCAATATTTCCATATTCTTGTTTTGTTTCCTTAAGAAAGCCTTTTCTATATTTTTTAAATTTTTTACACATTTTAGCATAATCAGGAATTCGAAGTATTTTATAAATTAATCTTAAAATAATATTCTTATCCCACTTCTTACCCTTTAGCAAAGTTTTAGCTAAATTATTATATCTTTCTTCATATCTAGTATAATTTATAATTTCAGATTCACATCCTAATTTTTCTATTATTTTTTGTGTTGCATAAGATTGTAATAATGAACCATAATTTGGAACAGAATGTCTAGTTATGATATTAATTTTCATCTATTTCTCCTCCTGCCTTTCTATATTTTCATCAACATTTTTTCTTTAATTTAACATTAAATTGTATCATTCATGTTTTTGAAAGACCATTATTATTTCTACATTTATTTAACAATTCGAATACTTATTAATTTCTCCCTTAATTACTTTTCTATTTTTATAATTCCTAATAATTTTATTTTTAAAAATATTAAAAATTTATGTTTTATAACAAATAAAGTTAATTTTTAAATATTTATACACTGCAAGGCTAATAATACCTACCATCTAATAATTCCTATAACTTTATCTAACTTTAATTCTTTGTTTATCTGCTTTTTCAATTTCAAAGCTCGTCCCAAATTTGATTATTTAAATTTTTTATCACTTTTTATCTTTAATTTCTTTAGATTTCCATAAAAATTTACTTTGCTTCTATAAAATAAAAACTATTATATTTTGATTTAATTTTTTCTTCTTCATTATAATTTATTTATATTACCTATTATTAAAAATAATCATATAATTAATTTTATCCAATTTTTCTGATATTTTTTTATAATTTTTCAAAATATTTTAAATATTCATTTGCTATAATATTCCAATTATAAAAATCCTCTACTATTTTCCTTTCTTTATTAGATAACTCCTTTCTTACTTGATCATCTAAAATCTTTTCTTTAATAATTTTACTAAAAGTTTCTTCATTATAATAAAATAAAATTATATCATTTAACTTATTATCAACTTCTAATATTGCTTTTTTATTCATTATTACAGGTAATCCCGAAGCCATAGCTTCTAGTATTGATAAACTAAAAGCTTCTACTTTTGAAGGAAATATAAAAGCTTTAGAATTACTATAATACTTACTTAGTTCTTTACCAGGAGTAATTTCTCCTAAATATTCAACTTGACTTTCTATATTTTCTTCTTTAATATAATTATCAATTTTCTGTTTATATTTTTGATCTATTATTCCACCTACATATACATATTTAAAGTTTCTATTCTCTTGCAAATATGGAGTTAACATTTTTATAGCTTCTAATTGATTTTTATTGTCACATACTGAACCACATTGAAAAAATACTATATCATCATTTTCATTTGGTTTATAAATATCTGTATTTACACCATTAGCAATATGAATTATTTTTTTAGAATCAATATTAAATTGTTTTATAAAATGATCTTTTGTCACTTCATTTAGTACAAATATTTTATCTGCATTTTTTATGCAATATATTTCTTGAAAATATTTTCTTTTAATCTTATTTTTTATACTATCCCATTTTCCATTCCAAGTACCATTATGTACTGTATAAGCAGTTATTACCTTTTTCTTTAGTTTCTTTGGTACTAATTTTAAGTAAAAAAACATATTATATTGATTATGAAAATGAATTACTAATTTATCTTTAGAACTTTTAATTTCTTTTTTTAATGCTTTTGATAAATTTATAGAGTATACTACTCTTTTCAATTTATGAACTATGCCCAAACTAACATCCTTTTTTCTAAAGCATTTAGGGACATTAATTTCTTTTATTTTTAAATCTGTATTTTGTCTTTTTTCATCTTTTATATCAAATATATAATAATTAATATTTTCTTTTTGAAATACTTTACTTAATTCTTCTACTACAATTTCTGTAGCTGCTCCCATATTAGCTGGTATAGATGTATACCCAGTTCCAACTTCAATAATTTTCATTATTATTAATTCCTTTCATATAAATTAAACATTTTTTCCCAGTAGCTATCTAATGTTTCAAATTTTATTGAAGCACAATTTTTAGAATACTTATCTAATAATTCTTTATTATTCCACAATTTTAATATTACTTCTTTTAACTCATCAACATTTTTTGCCTTGAAAATTTCTCCTGTTTTACCTATATTAATTAGTTCAGGAATTCCTCCCATATTAGAACCAATTATTGGTGTTCCATACATTTGTGATTCTATTACTGAAAAAGGACAATTTTCATACCATTCTGATGGATATATACTAAGTTTAGCTTTAGAAACTATTTCTATTAATTCTTCTCCGCTCTTAAATCCAACAAATTTAATATTTTTGTATTTTTTAAATTCATATTCAATTGGACCATATCCTGCAAAAACAAATTGAATATCTGGCAATTGTTTTATTACTTTCAGCAAAGTTTCAGTTCCTTTGTCTTTACAAAAATATCCAAAATTAATAATATAATCTTCTTTTTTATATTTTTTAGTTTTTATATTATCAGTAAAGTTATGAATTGTAATTGTTTTATTTCTAAATTCTTCTTGTGTATTAAGTTTTTTCTTTAAAAATTCACTAGGACAAATTATTTTATCTACATATTTGTAAACATTTCTCTTATGCCAATATATTGAATCAATTGTTCCTATTAAGCTTTTTAATCTTGACCCCTTTAAACATTTTGTTCTATAACAATTCCAATAATCACCATTTAAACATTTTTCACATATATTTACTTCACTATCAAATAATCCATGACTAGGACATATTAGCTGATAATCATGAGCTACATAAAATAGTTTTGCTTTTTTATTTTTTTCTTTATATTTACCAATAGCTAATATAATAGATGGTGTTAGATGATATTCTATGTTGTTTAGTATAATTAAATCCGGATTAAATAATTTTAAAAGCTTACTAATCTTTTTTTTAGCTTCTCTTGAATAAATTAACTTTAATACATTGAATATACTTTTTATATTATTTTTACTCAAATCATATTCTTTTGCATATAAATTCCAATCATTTTTTAATGTATTTTTTTCATTTTCTAATCCGAAATATTGAACTTCATTTCCTTTTTTTTGTAAATATTGTCCAAGTTTTATTACATAGGTTTCAGCTCCGCCTTTAGGATATAAAAACTTATTAACTAATAGGACTTTCAACTTTATTAACTCCTTTATATTGTATAAATTTTTTGAGTTTTATCTACAACTTTATCCCAATTATATTTTTTTAATATAAAATTTGATATTTCTTCTTTATTTTTTTTATTTTTTGTATTTAAGCATATATTTAATTTTTTTATTAAATCTTCTATATTTGATTTTTTAAATGTCTTACCATATTCTTCTATTACCTGTTTATTTTCTTCAATATTACTTACTAAACAATTACATCCATAACTCATAGCCTCTAAAAGAGAAAGAGGCATCCCTTCAATATCACTAGGTAAACAATATAAATAACAATTACTATATAATTCTTCAAGTTCTTGTTCTTGAACAAAGCCGGTCATTATAACTCTATCATCTTGATTAGCCTTGCATTTCATTTTTTTTAAATAATCATTTGTATGACTTGACCCACCAGCTATTACTAATTTTTTGTCTGTATGTATTTGTTTAAAGGCATCTAGCAAATAATGTAACCCTTTTTCTGGAACTATTCTTGCTAAAAATAATATGTAATCATTTTTATTTAAATTGTATTTTTCTTTTATTATATGTGGTTCTCTTTTAATAGGTTGATTTACTCCATTTGGAATAAAGTGTGTATCTCGATTATATGTATTTTTAAAATATTTTTGTACTCCTTCTGAAAGTACTATTATTTCGTCCGCATATTTTACTGCTAATTTTTCCCCAAATTTTATGTATTTACTTGCAAATCCTCCCCATTTAGAACGTTGCCAATCTAATCCATGTATTGTTACTATTATTCTTTTTTTAAATAAATGTGGTATCCAAAGCATTGCACATGACCCTTCTGCATGATAATGTATTACATCATAATTTCCAAATAATGCTCTTATGCTAGAAAAAAAAGAATATAAAAAAGCGTCTATTCCCTTTTTGTTTATTGTAGGTATTGTAATAATATTTACACCCTTGTAATTTTTTATATTTTCTTTATTATTATCTACTTTTCTGTTTTGTACGTTTTTTCCCATTCTGTTATATACATCTACCTTATGTCCTTGTTTCACAAGTCTAGTTGATAATTCTTCTACTACTATTTCTACTCCTCCCTCTCTTGAAGGGATTCTCTTATGTCCTATCATTGCTATTTTCATAATATACCTCTTACTTATTCTATTTTTCCCATTTGTTTTCTAATATCTGCATCTACTATTTCTTCTCCTGTTTTATTCTTTAGTTGTTCTTTAGAAGCTTCTGATAGGCCATCATGTACGATACTTTTTAAATCGCAAGTAGAACATTTATCTAATTGTTCTTTGCTAATCTTTCCATCTCTAAAATCTCTAACAATTTTATTTTCAAATATAGAATATTTTTGTTTTTTGTAAAATTTTAAAAATTTATGTCTAATTACCCACCAAGCTGGTTTCCATATATATTTATGCATTGCAGGGCTTACAGACCCTATCATCCAACATTGTCTATCACAATGTCTAACTTTATTTCTAACTTTTTCAGCTTTTTCAGAATTCCATAATTCTTCCCATGTTTGGTCATTTAAATTACCCATTACTTCTTTTTCTTTTGTTCCATTACATGGCATTACATCACCATAAGGATCTATAAAAAATGTATCAAAAGCCATATTGCATGGAAGTAGCCTTTTTTGACCAAATATATAATTAATTAATCCATGATTAAAATATGCTCTAAACCACTTTTTAGGTGAATTTGATTGTAATAATTTATTTATTAATCTTTCAAATTCTTTTGCTACCATCATTCTGTCTTTTATTATATTTTTTGCTTCTACAAAATAAAAACTATTATGTAGCGATGCTGTTGCAAACTCCATATTTAATTCATTTGATAAATCATATAATGATACTAAATCCTTTGCATTTGTATCTTGTACTGTCATTCCAAACCCTACATCTGGATGTTTCATTTCCACTAATTTTTTTAATGTTGTATATCCTTTATTAAATCCATCTTCTAATCCTCTTATTTTATTGTTTGTTTCTTCTAATCCTTCTATTGATATCCTAATTCCTACATTTGGAAATTCTTCACAAAGTTTTATTATTCTATCTGTAAAAGATCCATTTGTTGAAATTACTATTCTATCTGATTTTTTATATAATTCTCTTACTATATCTGCTAAATCTTCTCTTATAAATGGTTCTCCACCTGTTATATTTGTAAAATACATTTTTGGTAATTTTTTTATAGTTTCTATACCTATTTCTTCATCTGGTTTTGAAGGGCATTTATATCTATTGCACATCGTACATCTTGCATTACATCTATATGTAACTATTATAGTACCATTGAGTTTTTTATTTTGCATAATATTCACCTTTCCTTTTTTTGTTTTATTACATTGCTCCTTCTTTTTTCACAACCTTTAAAATTGTTCTTACTAACAACTTAATATCTACTTTCAAATTCTGTTCTCGGCTATATTCATAATCCATTTTTAATCTATCATTAAAAGTCACATCACTTCTTCCTGCTATTTGCCAAAAGCCTGTTATGCCTGGTTTGCATTTTATTATTGAATTATAATATGTACCCATTTCTTCACTTTCTCTTGGTAAATATGGTCTTGGTCCAACTAAACTCATTTCTCCTTTTAACACATTTATAAATTGAGGAAACTCATCTAAACTAGTTTTTCTTATAAAATTTCCTATTTTTGTTACTCTTGGATCATTCTTTAATTTTTTATATTTGCTATATTCTTGATTTGCTTCTTGATTATCTTCTAAATATTGTTGTAGTTTTTCATCAGCACCTACTACCATTGACCTATACTTATACATCTTAAATAATTTTCCATCTTTTCCTATCCTCTCTTGTGTATAAAATAATGGCCCTTTATCTTTAGATATTATATTTGCTATGTATATTACTATTGATAATGGTATCAAAGCAATTGTGCCTATTAAACCACCTATAATATCAATAGTTCTTTTTAAAAATCTTTCTATCTTAATTTTAATTGATATTTTATTTATAGTTTTATTTTCAGATATTGTTTTATTTATAATATTAGCTTCAGTAAAATTATATCTATCTACTACATTCATCCCCAATTTAATCACCCCAAACTTAAATTAGATTTTATCTGCATTATATTATACAATATCTAATATATCATTTCAAGTTTTTTTGCAGAAAAAAAATGGTAATATTTATCATTTTAAGTATAATTGTTCATAATATTGTTTAATTATTACCAATTTTTTCATTTTTTTTTGTTATTTTTCTTATAATCATATTAAATATTAAAAATATACCTATGCCATATAAAACTCCTGCTGAATCAATTAATACATCTAATACTTTAGGAGTTCTAGTTCCTGTAAATATTTGATGAATTTCATCTGTTATCGCATAAATTACAGCTATTATAAAAGCAATTAATATTTTATTTTTAAACTTTATATTATAAGTATTTATAAATATCATTATATTTAAACTTGCTATAGTATAAATAGTAAAATGTGCTGTTTTTCTTACTATATATTGTGAATCTTCTATCAATTTTTCTTTTTGACTTTCACTTAAGTTTTTGTCTATTTGCAAAATTTCTATTACTTTTCTAGTAAAATTTTTACTTGTAGATTTTGATTTATATCCATTTTGATTTGAAAATATAAAAATTATTATAAATGTAAGTATAGTCAATATTGCAAATATTATTCTTTGTATTTTTAAACCCATTTTTGTAATCTCCTATTTTTATGTTTTATATTATAACATATATATTTATGTTTTTCAATTAAAATGCACTAAAAATCACCTAATTTTAATTCAATTAGGTGTAGCTTTTTCTAATTTGAAACCCATCTTAACATCTTAATATCATTATATTTTTTCAAAACTTGTTTATATTTTTCGTATTCTTCATCCCATAATTCTTTTGGTACTTTATCAAAAGCTGTAAATATTTTCTCCGCTTCTGATAAATATATTACTTGTTCCTGAGGAGACATTTTTTGATATTGTATAGCAAATTTATATAATTTGTCTAGCATTTCGTTTGCTTCTATAAATCCCCAGAAATCTCTAATTTTTATTCCTAATAATTTAATTTGTATTATTGCATATAATATTAAAGCAAATAGTATAAATACTAATATATATATTATTAATAATATTTCCATTTTTACCACCTTTTGGCTTTTTCTATTGTACAACTTAATTATACCATATATATTATTTTTTTAACTTTTTATATTATTTATTTCTTCTATTCTTCTTTCATTTTCTATTATAGTCTTAACAATTTGTATCGTTTTTTCTAAATCATCGTTTTTTATTACATAGTCATACAATCCAATTTTTGATTCTTCATACTCTAATCTATCTAATCTTAATTGCATTTCAGCCTCGCTTAAGTTATCTCCTCTATTTACAAGTCTGCGTTTTAATTCTTCTTTGTCAACTTTTAAAAATATAGTTACTAGCTTTGTCTCATTCTTTAAAATTTTCATTAAATTTTCTGTGCCATTTACTTCAATATCTTTTACTATTATTTTGCCACTTTTGATTTTCTCGTTCATTAATTTTCTTGATGTTCCATAGTAATTTTCATGATGTATATCATATTCATAAAATTCACCATTTTTTATTTTTTCTTTAAATTGTTCTTTTGTTATAAAATGATATTGAACTCCTTCTTCTTCATCATTTCTTGGCTTCCTTGAACTAAAAGATGGAAGTGATATTACATTTTCCATCCTATTTATTAATTCTTTTTTTATTGTATCTTTTCCAGCTCCAGAAACTCCTGATAATATTACTAACATCTTATATCCCCTTTATTTTTATATTTATTTGTCCTTATTTTTTTCTATTTCTTCATTTTCTATATTTTCATTTTCTATATATTCATTTTTTTCAATTTCTTTATTTTCCTCATTTACTTCATTTTCTTCATTTTCTTCATTTGTTACAATTCTTACTTTTCCTTCTGCGATTTCATTAGCAGCAAGTGTTACTGGAGATTCTTCTTTAACTTTTGTTAATGGTTCATCTCCCATAGCAATTTGTCTTGCTCTTTTTGATGTAGCTATTACTAGCTCATATCTATTTTTTGATTTTTTTAATAATTCTGTAACAGTTGGTTTTACTATCATTTTTATTTACCTCCATAAATTTAATTTATTCTTCATCTTGTATTTGTGAAACAGCTGATGTTATATCTTTATCTACTCTACCTACAATCGTCTCTGGCTGAACTGCTGACAATATTATATGACCTGAGTCAGTAATTATTACAGCTCTTGTTCTTCTCCCACATGTTGCATCTACTGCAATTTTATTATCTTTAGCTTCTTGTACCATTCTTTTTATTGGTGCTGATTCTGGACTTACTATTGCAACTATTCTTTCAGCTGAAACAATATTTCCAAATCCTATATTTACTAATTGCATAAAATTCATTCCTTTCTATTCTATATTTTGTATTTGTTCTCTAATGTCTTCCAATTCTGTCTTTATTTCTATAACTTCATTTATTATTTCTAAATCATTTGCTTTAGAACCTATTGTGTTCGTTTCTCTATTCATTTCTTGAATTATAAAATCTAATTTTTTTCCTATTGCTTCATTTTTGTTATTAGCTATTAAATTTTCAAATTGAGATATATGACTTTTTAATCTTGTTATTTCTTCTTCTACTGAACATTTATCAGCATATATTACCACTTCTTGTGCTAGTCTTGCTTTATCTATTTCTTCTGTTTTTAATATTTCATTTATTCTTTTTTCTAATTTTACTACATAAGCGTCAATTAGTCCAGTAGATTTTTCAGATATTTTCTCTATTTGATTTTTTATTTTATCTATTCTTTCTAATAAATCTTTTGATATTTTTTCTCCTTCTATTTGTTTCATTTTTACTATTTTATCTGTTGCTTGTTGTGTTGTTTGTATCAGTTCACATTTTATTTTTTCATCATTTTCGTCTGCTATTATTGTTAAAACATCAGGCATTTTTGATATATCTACAACTTCTATATTGGCAGAAATTTTTTCTTCTGCTGCTAATTCTTTTAATTGATTTATATATATTTTGGCTAATTCTTTATTTATTTTTATATCTTTTCTTTCTTCACTATTATTTTGAAAGTTTATAAATACATCTATTTTCCCTCTTTTTATTTTTTCGGATATTTGTTTTTTTATATCTTCTTCTAAATAGCTTAATATTCTTGGCATTTTTATACTTATATCCAAATATCTATGATTTACACTTTTTATCTCTACTTGATATTCTCTCTTTTCTATATCTAACAATCCTTTACCATATCCAGTCATGCTTCTAATCATTCTTTTTACCTCTTTATCGTTTTCTTCTTTTTACAGCTTCTCTTTTTACTGGCTGTTCTTTTTTTACTATCTCTCTTATGTCACTAAACTTTTTTGCTTCCTCTTTTTTTCCTTTTGTATATGCTATTATACCTTTTAAAACATAATATATTGCATATGTATATGCTCCTACTAACAAATATGAATTAAAATTAAAATTATATCTATTTGTTATATGTTTTGCTGTCAATGTAAATATAGATAAGATCAATATTTCTATTCCTTTTATAACTAAAAAGCCATCATCTTTTTTATATGCTACTTCAAAAATACAAATTGATATAAATAGTGTTATCATAGTAAAATATTGTATTACTTTTTCCATAACTTCTTCACTTATATTTTGATATACTATATTTAGTATAAGGAAATATGCTACAAATATTATTGCTTTTAATATATTAAAATATATTTGCTTTAGATATTTTTCATCCATATCTTTCACTTGTTTTCCTCCTAGTTTTCTAATTCGTACATCATAATACTTAAAACATTTAATGCTACAGTTTCTGTTCTTAGTATTCTTTTCCCTAGTGTTATTATTTTTGCTTGATTTTGTTTTAATAATTCTACATCTTGTGGTTCTAATCCACCTTCTGGTCCGATTACTATTCCTATTTTTATTTTTTTATTTTCTAATATTATGTTACTTTTTATCTTTTCTATTTGTTCTTTTAAAGTATTTTGTTTTTCATTTTCATATGCTACTAATACTATATCATACTTTTCAATTATTTCACATATTTTTTTTATATTTATTATATTATTTATTTGAGGTATTATGTCTCTACCGCATTGTTTTGCCGCTACTTCTGATATTTTTTGCCATCTTGCAATTTTTTTATTTTTATCTTTTTCTTCTAATTTTACAACACATCTTTTCATTTCTACAGGTGTTATGTCATATACTCCTAATTCAACTGATTTTTGTATTATATATTCCATTTTATCTGCTTTTGGTAATCCTTGAAATATGGTTATTTCTATATTAGATTCCACTTTTTCTTGTATTTTTTGTTTTATTTCACATATTATATTTTCATTGTTTATATTTTCTATATTGCATAAATAGTTTTCTCCATTTTCACTATTGCATATTTGTAATTCATCACCTATTTTTCCTCTTAATACTTTTTTAATATGTTTTGTGTCTTGTCCCATTATTATTATTTTATTTTCTTTTATTTGTTCCTCTTTTACAAAAAATTTTGGCATTCTTTTGCTCCCTTATCTAATATGTTTTTGATTATAACATATTTTTGATTTAAATGCAAAAAGAACCTTAATTCTTTCACAAAAGTGAATAGCTATTAGGTTCTCTTATATATTAATAATTTTCAGCTTTTACTTCGAAATATGCTTTTGGATGAGCACATACTGGGCAAATTTCTGGAGCATTTTTTCCTATTACAATATGTCCACAATTTCTGCATTTCCAAATTGTATCTCCATCTTTGCTAAATACTAGTCCATTTTTTACATTTTCTAATAATTTTAAAAATCTTTGTTCATGTTCTTTTTCTATTTTTCCAACTGCTGAGAATAAGTATGCGATATGGTCAAATCCTTCCTCTTTTGCTTCTTTTGCCATTCTGTCATACATATCTGTCCATTCATAATTTTCTCCTTCTGCTGCTGCTTTTAAATTTTCTTCTGTTGGCTTAATTTCTCCACCTTGTAATAATTTAAACCACATTTTTGCATGTTCTTTTTCATTATCAGCTGTTTCTTGGAATATTGCTGCTATTTGCTCATATCCATCTTTTTTTGCTTTACTTGCAAAATATGTATATTTATTTCTTGCTTGTGATTCACCTGCAAATGCTTCCATTAAATTTTTTTCTGTTTTTGAACCTTTTAATTCCATAATAATACCTCCTAATATTTAATTTTTTAATCTTCAATAGTTTATATTTTTAATATTTATTTGTCAAGATTTTTTATTGCATTTTTAAATCTTTTTTCCATTTTATCTTTTCCTAAAACTCGCATTATCTCATACATATCTGGTGTGTTAGTTCTCTTTGTTAATGCGACTCTTAATACTGTACTTACATCTCCAACATGTGCTTTATACATATCTGGATTTGCTTTAAATTCTTTTACTTCTTTAGCATATCCTAATTCTCCGGCTAATTCTTTTATTTTATCGAACCATGTTTGTTTATCATCATTTGCATTATAATATTTTTCAATATACAATTCTAATATTTTCTTAATATCTTCTTTTTGGTTTATTACTTGATAAGGATATTCACTTGTGTCTTTTTCAAATATTTCATCATACATATATGAAATATTATCTTTTACATCTGACCATTTTGAAATATCTTTTCTTGGTTTAGAATTTCCTCTTTCTATCCCAAATACTTTTAATGCATAATCTTTATCTTCTAATATTAAAGCTAGTTTTTCATCATATTTTTTAGCCCATGACATAGCATTTTCATAAACTTCTTCAGCTGTCATTTTTGATATAACTATTTTTGCTACATCTAATAGTTTTATCATATCAAATAATGCACCACTTACACTCATTTTATTTAATTGTAGTTCAAATTCATCCATAGATTTGTCTGGATTTGCTCTCCTCCAATTTTCAAATGTTGAATTTGCTATATTTAGTAAATATTCTTTCACCGCTTCTGATGGTATTCCTTCTTCTGCATAATAACTTACTGCTGCTTCTGGGTCTTTTCTTTTGCTTAATTTTCTTTTATTTCCTTCATCATTTTTCATTATTGGTGCTATATGTGCATATTTTGGTGCTTTGAAGCCTAATTCTTGAAATAATTGTAAATGTAATGGTACAGATGATAGCCATTCGTCTCCTCTTATTACATGCGTTGTTCTCATTAAGTGATCATCAATAGCATGTGCAAAGTGATATGTTGGAAGTCCATCTGCTTTTATTATTACTATATCTTGGTCATTTTCTGGGAAATCTACATTTCCTTTTATTACATCATGATGTTTTATTTTTCTGTCTTCTCTACCTGGTGATTTAAATCTTATTATATATTTTTCTCCATTTTTAATTCTTTCAATGGCTTCTTCTATTGTTACATTTCTACATTTAGCCCATACCCCATAATAACCTGGTCTTATTTTGGCATTTTCTTGCTTTGTTCTTATTTCTTCGACTTCTTCTGGTGAACAAAAACATGGATAGGCTTTTCCTTGTTCTATTAAATATTTTGCATATGCTTGATATATTTCTTTTCTTTGGCTTTGTTTATATGGTGCATAGTTTCCTTTTCCTTCATTTTCAGAAATCATACCTTCATCTGGTTCAAATCCAAATTCTTTTAGAGATTCTACTATTCCTACTATTCCATTTTCAACTTCTCTTTTTTGGTCTGTATCCTCAATTCTTAGAAAAAATACTCCTCCTGTTTGAGTTGCTAATTTTCTTGCTATTAACCCTTGATACAAGCCTCCTATATGTACAAATCCAGTTGGGCTAGGTGCAAATCTTGTTACAATAGCTCCTTCTGGTAAATTTCTTTCTGGATATTTTTCTTCGTAATATGATATTTCCTTTGCATCTGGAAATATTAAATCCGCTAAATCTTTTCTCTCCATTACTTTCCTCCTAATATTTTTTATTATAATGTTAATATATAAATATTTTAAAGAAAGACCTAATGGTAGACCACAGATATGTTTTTCTGAAAATATTTATATATTAACATTTATGATTATTAAGCAATATTATTGTACACTAAATTTGTCAAAAGTGCAATAAAATGTTATAATTTGCTCGGAGGATTTTACAATGATAGATTTACTATCTCCCGTTGGAGATTTTGAATGTTTAAAAGCAGCTGTTCAAAATGGAGCTAATAGTGTGTATTTTGGTGCAGACTTATTTAGTGCTAGAGCATTTGCTTCTAATTTTGATTTAGAAAATCTAGAAAAAGCAATAATATATGCAAAAACTCATGGTGTAAAAACTAATTTAACTTTAAATACTCTAATAAAAGATAATGAATTTAATGATGCTTTTGAACTTGCTAAAAAGGCTTATGAATTTGGAATTGATGCAATTATTGTTCAAGATTTAGGTTTAGCTAAACAACTTATAAAGTATTTTCCTGACTTACCTATTCATGCAAGTACACAAATGTCTATACACAATCTTCAAGGTGTTTTAAAAATGCAAGAATTAGGCTTCAAAAGAGTTGTTTTAGCTCGTGAACTTTCAATTCAAGAAATTGAATATATATGTCAAAATTCTGATATAGAAATTGAATGTTTTATACATGGTGCATTATGTATTTCTTATTCAGGTCAATGTCTATTTTCTAGTATGATTGGAGGTCGTTCTGGTAATCGTGGAAAATGTGCTCAAGCTTGTAGGCTTCCTTATGAATTATTAGAAAATGATAAAAAAATTGATAGTGGGCATCTTTTAAGTCCTCGTGATTTATGTGGACTTGATTTTATCCCGAATTTAATAAATGCTGGTGTTACATGTTTAAAAATTGAAGGAAGAATGAAAAATCCTGAATATGTTGCAATTGTTACTAATATTTATAGAAAATATATTGATTTGGCTGAATCAAGTCAAAAATATGTAGTCGATGAAACTGATAGAAAAACTTTGTTACAAGCATTTAATAGAGGTATGTCATCAACTGGCCATCTATCTAATGAGCCTAATAAAAACTTAATTTTCAAAGATAAGCCTAATAATATGGGATTACTTTTAGGTAAAGTTGAAAAATATAATAAAACTAAAGGTTATATTACAATAAAACTTAAAGAACCTATCGAGATTGGAGATACTATTTCTTTAGAAAAAGAAGATGGTACTTATAATGTTTCTGAATTGATGTTTAAAGGTAAAAATATTAAAGTAACTCAAATAGGTCAAACGATTACTATTGGTAGGATGAAAGGAAATATCAATTTAGGAGATAAAATATTTAAAATATCTTCTAAAAAATTAAATTCCATTGCTCAAGAAAGTATAAAGAATGAACATAGAAAGATTACATTAAATTGTAAAATTACTATTAAAAACAAGAAAACTATAAAATTAAATGTGACTTCAGCAAACGATATTGATATTTATGATGGTCTGAATATAAATTGTGAATCTGATATTATTCCTGATATTGCTAAAAATAAACCATTGGAAAAAGAAAGAGTTTTAACTCAATTAAATAAAACTCATGATTCAATGTATGAATTTAAAAATATCAATATTGAATTAGATGATGGTCTTTTTTTACCAAAAATAAGTGTTCTAAATGAACTTAGAAGAACAGCTTTAGATTTAGTTTACAATTTTGCTGTAAATAATATCAAAAGAAGTTGTAAAGTAACTAACCATGATAAATTAAAAAATGAATCTCCATCATGTAAAAGACAATTGTCTGTTTTGCTAAATATTTTGAATATTAATTTTGATTATTCAAAATTAGAAAATATAGATAATATTTATATTCCTTTAAATTATTTTTTTAGTAAAAAATACTCTAATATTATTTATACTTTAAGTCAAAAATTTAATTTATATATTTACATGCCTACAATACTAAAAGCTAATTATAGTAATTTGTTTTATAATAATATTGAAAAAAACATTCAAAAATATAATATTAAAGGATTTGTAATTTCTAATATTTCTAATTTAAAATTGTTAGAAGATTTAGGTAATAATTTTAATTTAATTGCTAATTATACTTTTAATATTTTTAATAAATACTCTGTTAATGAATTAAAACAATTAGGTATTACAAGATTTACAATTTCACCAGAATCTGATAAAAACATCTTAGAAAATCTTTGTCGGTCGGAAATTGTTCTTTACCTAGTGAATTAATTATTTATGGAAATACTCCTTTAATGAATATTAATTATTGTTTAACTGGAAAATCTAATAAATGTTACCCAACTTGTACTTCTAAATGTAACTCTAATAATAAGTACTATTTAAAAGATAGATTGAATTTAAATTTTAGAATTTTATTTGATAACTTTCAAACTATTTCTACTATATATAATAGCAAAATTACTTCTATGAAAACAGACGAATTTAAGCCTAACATTTTAAGATTGGATTTTATAGATGAAGATATAGATAAAATCAATTATATTATTAAACAAGTTATATCTGGTAATAGATTGGAAGGAAAAGAATATACAAATGGCAATTTAAATAGAGAAATATAAACAAAAAATTACTCATGAAATTATAATATGAGTAATTTTTCTATTATTACTTAAACTTGTCTACTACTTAAATCAATTAATAAATCCATATTATCATCTTTTGCAGCTTTATTTTTTCTAATTGCTCCACATTTTTTACACTTAAAAACAATTATATATCCTTTTTTTCCATTTATTTCCATACTTACTGGTTCTAAATCCCCATGGCATTGTTCTGCTCTATCTCCTGGATTTTTATCTACATGTTTTGAGTGTAAACAATATAGGCAATGGTTTCTGCATGAATATCCAAGTTTTGGGACTTTTTTTCCACAATTATCACATATAAATTCTTCATCAATTTCCGTAAATTTACTATTATTTAACATATTATTTCCTTTCTATCAAAGTGACCCAAAAGGGACGTTGACCCAAAAGGGACGTTTACTTGTGGGTCACTTTTTTTTATATAAAGAATGACCCACAAGTAAACGTCCCTTTTGGGTCAACGTCCCTTTTGGGTCACTTTTCTTTAATGCAAATCAAATGTCCCTCCTCCCAAAAATTCTTTTAATAATGAATTATTTGGTACATATTCATTAGGTATTGGTTTAAAATATTTTAACATATTTATTAATCTTTGTGCTTCTGCATATTCTTTATAATCTCTACTTATTTCTTGTAATAATCGCATTGCTATTTCTTTTAATGCACTTAATTCATATATTAATGATGTGTTGAATATTTTATCTGCATCTTCTTGAAATGGAAATATATTTTTTTCTTCTCCTCCAGTCACTTTATGCCATGTATTTAATGTATGTATTGCTGAATATCCTCTAAATTGATAGTCTCTTACTATTCTTCTTATTAGTCTTGTATCTGTAGTTGAAATTCTATTATATCTATCCATATTTAGTACTGTTAATGCACTTATATATATTTTATATTTTTGTTCTTTAGCAATTTGGCTTGTTAATTTATCATTTAGGCAATGTATTCCTTCTATTACTAATATTTCATCTGATGCTAATTTTAATTTTTTACCATTATATCTTTTGGTTCCTACATGAAAATCAAATTCTGGCATTTCTATTTCTTCGCCATTTAGTAACTTTACGAGATGTTCATTAAATAATTTTAAATCTATTGCCTCTATACATTCAAAATTATATTCTCCATTTTCATCTCTAGGTGTATCTTGTCTTTCTACAAAATAATTATCTACTGATATTGTTACTGGTTTTAAGCCATTTAGCCTTAATTGAATTCCCAATCTTTGTGCAAATGTTGTTTTTCCAGATGATGATGGTCCTGCTATTAATACCATTTTTACATTTTTCCTATTGGCTATATCATCTGCTATATTTGCTATCTTTTTTTCATGCAATGCTTCTGCTAACATTATTACATCTTTTATTCTATCTTCTGCTATTGCTTTATTTAATTTGTATACTGTATTTACATCTAATACTGAATGTATTTTTTCAAATTCTTCTAATGCCCATGCTAATTTTTTAGTTTCTTTAAATTCTGGCAATTCTGTTGGTTTTTTTGAGCTTGGATATCTAATTAAAAAGCCTTCTTCATATGGTACTACATCAAATTTTTGTATTACTCCTGTTCTGTTTGCTAATACCCCATAACAATAATTGTAATATTCTTGACAATAATACATATATATTATATCGTTTTCTTTAAAATCATATTGTAACCTTCCCTTTGATGTATTTGTTTCTTCATAAAATTTTTGTGCCTCAGCTTTTGTCATTTCAACTTTTTTTATTTCTAAATCAGCATCTATTATTTCTTTCATTTTTTCTTTTAAATTTTTTATGAATTCTTTTGTTATTGGTAGGTTATCACATTTACAAAACATTGCATTTCCTAATTGATATTCTACAGTTATTTTTTCTTTTGGATATAAAGTTTCTAGTGCTTTTCCCATTATATACACAAGTGTTCTTCTGTAAATTTTCATTCCTTCTTTTGAAGATGTATCTATTAATTGTATCTTTGCATCTTCTTTTATTTTTGTATCTAAATTTTTATATTCATTATTATATATGCATCCTATAACTTCATATTTATTTTTTTCTATTTCTTTTTTTAATACTTCTGATACTTTTTGTTCATAATCAACTTTTATTTTCTTTCTGTTATATTGTACTTCCATACTAATTTCCTCCTTTGTTTATCTTTTTTATTTTATATTAATTTTTGCTTTTAGTCAAATTTTTGAGTTATATTTAATTTTATTCTGGATATAATTTTATTAAATATATTTATAGGAGTTGATATTATGGATTTACAAAGAGTTCATTCTATTTTAAATAATAAAGAAAAATGTGATATTTTCTATAACGATAGACCTGTTTGGATTCAAGGTATTGATGATACTAATGATATAGCTAAAGTTGGCTTTGTTGATAATTTTGAAGAAAAAGATGTTTATGTACAAGATTTATATGAAAAAGATTTATATAATTAAATTAGGACCATCCATATTGGATGATCCTTTCTTTAGATTTACATTATTGCTAGCAAATCTAAATAATGTACTGCGTTGCATTGTTTAGTACATGTTAAGTTGAAAGCTGAGTTATTAGAAAGTATGCTAATTATGCTTTCATACTTTTCTTTGGACACACCATGAAAAACTGATTCAGCTGTGCGATATCCACTTTTGATAAAACATATTTTTATATTACGAGTTTTATCTTCATTCTCTCCAAGTAGCTCAATTTTATACATATTGACTACTCCGAGAGTTCTTGTCGTTACTGACATCTGTTTTGCTTTTGTCCAGCTATCCTCAATATTCAAGTTCATGATAATCGAGTCTAATAATTGTTTTTGTAATCTTTCCAGTTCTTTAATAGTAATATTGTCATAACTTTCAGTTGCTAATACCTCTCCTTTTCTTAAAAAATCAATTTTTAACCTTTTTAAAATTTGCTTATCCCGTATTTTTAAGAAATATGGATGCAATTCAAAACCATCAATAAGTGTGTCTATTATAGTATACATATACTAAAACCTCCTCTAATGATATAAATATTTTTATAATTATAATTATATCATATTTTTGTTAAAAAATCCACTAAAATTCTATCTTTTGAGCTATCCAAGCTTCTAATTCTTCAATTTTAATTCTTTCTTGTTCCATTGTATCTCTATCTCTTATAGTAACTGATTCGTCTTCTAAAGTATCAAAATCAATAGTTACACAATATGGTGTTCCTATTTCGTCTTCCCTTCTATATCTTTTTCCTATGCTTCCTGCTTCATCATAATCACACATAAATTTTTTAGAAAGTTTGTTATATACTTCTTGTGATTTTTCAGAAAGTTTTTTAGATAATGGTAAAACTGCAACTTTATATGGTGCTAATGCTGGATGTAAATGCAAAACAACTCTTGTATCACCTTCTGCTATTTCTTCTTCATCATAACTATTACATAAAAATGCTAATACAACTCTATCTGCACCTAAAGATGGCTCTATAACATATGGTATATATTTTTCGTTTGTTTCTAAGTCTTGGTATGTTAAATCTTGTTTTGAGTGTTCCATATGTTGTTTTAAATCATAATCTGTTCTATCTGCAATTCCCCATAATTCTCCCCATCCAAATGGGAAAGCAAATTCTATGTCTGTTGTTGCTTTACTATAAAATACTAATTCTTCTGCTGAATGGTCTCTTAACCTTATATTTTCTTTTTTCATTCCTAAGCTTAATAACCAATTTTCACAATAATCTTTCCAATATTTATGCCATTCTAAGTCTGTTCCTGGCTTACAGAAAAATTCAAGTTCCATTTGTTCAAATTCTCTTGTTCTAAAAGTAAAGTTTCCTGGTGTTATTTCATTTCTAAAAGCTTTTCCTATTTGAGCTATACCCATTGGCATTTTTTTTCTTGATGTACGTATAACATTTTTAAAGTCCACAAATATTCCTTGTGCTGTTTCTGGTCTTAAATATACTGTTGATGTTGTGTCTTCAGTAACACCTTGAAATGTTTTGAACATTAAATTGAATTTTCTAATATCTGTAAAGTTTGTTTTTCCACAGGTTGGACATGCAATTTTATTTTCATTGATAAAATCTATAAGTTCTTTATCTGACATTCCATCTGCTATCATATCTTTACCATTTTTATGTGCCCATTCTTCTATTAATTTATCAGCTCTGTGTCTTGTTTTACATTCTTTACAATCTATTAGTGGATCTGAAAATCCTCCTACATGCCCAGATGCTACCCATGTTTCAGGATTCATCAATATTGCTGCATCCAATCCTACTATGTTTGGTTGTTCTTGTATAAATTTTTTTCTCCAAGCTGCCTTAACATTATT
Source organism: uncultured Clostridia bacterium (assembly GCA_947628845.1). GTDB lineage: Bacteria > Bacillota > Clostridia > TANB77 > CAG-508 > CAG-269. The sequence continues at coordinate 27,877 of CANRBK010000007.1, forward strand.
TTTTAATTCATTTCCTAATGGTCCATAATCCCAAGTATTTGCTAGCCCTCCATAAATTTCTGATCCTGGATATATAAATCCTCTGTTTTTACATAATGATACTAGTGTATCCATTGATTTTAACATAAAAATTCCTCCTTTTATATTTTATAATTTGCTAAAGTGGAATGCTTTATATTATAGGAAATTCAGAGAGTTTTCCTATAATACAAAAAAACTTTCTTCTCTAGCTATTTAATAGCTAGGGACGAAAGTTTAGTTCCGCGTTTCCACCCTAATTCCTAAAACTTTATTAGTTTTAGGCACCTTAATTTTATTTGTATTACTCCAAAGCTCCCCATGCTTTTTTTATTACAAACTTTACACCATGTAGTTTGCTCTCTTTAAATAAAATTCCAGCATTTTTTCTTTTTCATAGTAATCTATTAAAATGGCAGGGGTAGAAGGACTCGAACCCTCACAGGCGGTTTTGGAGACCGATGTGCTACCATTAACACTATACCCCTAAATTGCGTAATAATTCTTTTAAAGTCATTTATTATATTAGCATAGTTTTTTATTTTTGACAAGTATTATATTAAAATTTTTATTTTTTTCACTTGTATTTTTTTTAATTATGTGTTATAAAATTTACTATAATATTTTATTCAAGGAAGTGATATTTATTTCAGATTTTTTTCAAAAATTTTTATTTATTATTATTTTATTTTCTATTTTTATTTCAATCTTTTTTATTCCAATAATTCAAAGTAGTAATTTTAATTATGATAATTCCTCAGAAAAAGAAATAATTGATTTTAATCCTAATGGTTTTGTTTGGCCTATTCCTGGATATACTAATATAAGCTCTCGTTTTGGTAAAAGAAATGCTCCTACTGGTGGAGCTTCAAGTTATCACTATGGTGTTGATATTCCTGCACCTGAAGGTACTAAATTTATTGCAATAGCTGATGGTGAAATTACTTTTTGCTCTTTTTTAGGTGCTGGTGGTTATACTATCACTCTCTCTTTTGATAATTATAAAGTTACTTATTGCCATGTTTCTCCTAATTATATAGTTAAAGTTGGTGATTTAGTTAAACAGGGACAAGTTATTCGGTTTTGTTGGTCCTAAAAATGTGTATGGAGTTCCTGGAAATCAATATCATGATTCTAGTGGTAAGCCTACTAATGGTGCTACTACTGGTTGTCATCTGCATTTGCGGTTTTAGAATTGATGATAAATATGTTAATCCTTTAAGTTTTTTTTAAAAAAGGAAAACTCCTTATGAGTCTATAAGCTCATAAAGAGTGTACGCTTCTTTTAATCTAGAGGAAATTTTAAAAATCCCCTTCTTTTCCTTTCTTACATATCATCATCTTCGTCAGTATTTCCACAATCTGAACATCCATGACAATGTCCTCCTGAACATTGGTCATCTTCGCTAAAGTCTCCTGACCAATCTAATTCTATTAAATTTTTACATTCTGGGCATTCAATCTCTTGATTTTCCTCATTTGCATCAATAACAAATTCATATTCACAATAAGGACAAACAATTTCAAAATCAAAACCTTCGTCAGAATATATATCATTTTCTATGTGGTCAATTACTTGTTGCATTTTTTCCATTTTCTCTGTCAATATTTTTTGATTTTCCTTTATTTCTTTCATTTCATTTAATAATTTTTCTATTTGTTGATTTAAATCACCCATAATAAAAATCCTTTCTATACTCTTTCCATATATTCACAAGTTCTTGTGTCTATTCTTAATATGTCACCGATATTAACAAACATTGGAACTTGTAGTTCTAAACCTGTTTCTAAAGTTGCTGGTTTTCCTGAAGTTGTTGTTGTATTTCCAGCAAATCCTGGTTCTGTATATGTAACTTCTAATTCAACAAATATTGGTGGTTCTACTGCAAATACTTTTCCTTTATAAGATAATATTGAAACCTCCATATTTTCTTTTAAATATTTTAAACAATCTCCTAATGTTTCTTTGTTTAGAGGCATTTGATCATATGTCTCATTATCCATAAAATAATATAATTCTCCATCTTCATATAGATATTGCATTGTTTTTTTCTCTATTTCTGCTCCTGGAAATTTATCTGATGGATTAAATGTTTTTTCTAATGTTGCTCCTGTTATTACATTTTTTAATTTTGTTCTTACGAATGCTGATCCTTTTCCTGGTTTTACATGTTGAAATTCTACTACTCTAAATACATTTCCTTCCATTTCGAATGTTGTTCCGTTTCTAAAATCTCCTGCTGAGTATACTCCTGCCATTTTTATTTCTCCCCTTTCGCTTCGTTCATCATAAAATAAAAATTTTTAATGTTTTATTTTACAAACATTTATTATTTTACACTTTTTATATTTTACTATATATTACTGGAAAAATCAACCTTTATTTATATTATAATATAATTTTTCTCAGAATTTGTCAGACTTATACAACCAAATTTTGTAATTTGTACTGTATCTTCTATTCTAATTCCGAATTTTCCTGGTATATATATCCCTGGCTCATCTGTAACTACCATATTTTCTCTTAAAGATGTATCACTTCTATAACTAATATATGGTGGTTCATGAATTTCTAGACCAACTCCATGTCCTAAACTATGAATTAAATCATAACCATTTAATTTAAAATTATTTTCTACCATTTTTGTAACTTGTCTAGTGCTTGCTCCATCTTTATATTGTGTAAGTACAAATTTTTGATTTTCTAATACTAAATCATATACTTTTTTCATTTCTTCTGTTGGTTCTCCAACAAAAAATGTTCTTGTCATATCTGAACAATATCCGTTAACTTTGCATCCCATATCTATAGTAATTATGTCTTTTTCTTGTATTTTTCTATCTGTAGGAACTGCATGTGGCTTTGAAGAATTTTCTCCTGATGCCACTATTGTTTCGAATGATACTCCTTCTGCGTTTTTTGCATAATAATCTTCTACTTCTTTTGCTATTTGTTTTTCTGTCATTCCTGGTTTTATATAGTTTAAGATATATTTAAAACATTCATCAGTTATGTTGCAAGCTTTAATTAAATTTTCTAGTTCTTCTTCATCTTTTATCATTCTTTGTTTTTCTATTATATATTCAGTTTCTACAAAATTATTAATTTTATACTTCCTTATGTATTCTTTATACTTTGCATAAGATATATAATTTTCTTCAAAGCCTACATTTTCGCAAAACATAAAAAAGTTTTCGTAGTCGTCTTTTGATACATCATTTATATCATATACTATTATTTCATCAAATAGTGTAAGAATACTATGTACATGTTCAATATATCTTCCATCTGTTATATAAATATTTTCTTTTGGTGTTATTACTAAGGTTCCTTCTGCATCAATATTAGTTAAATATTTTATATTTATTGGATTTGATATTATCATTCCTTGTAAATCTAAACTACACATTTTATTTCTTAGCCATTGCAGCTTTGAATTCATTATAATTCCTCCTTAAATTATGTATTTTACTAATACATTCCTAGTGTAAATATTTCAAATAATATATTTTTTATTGTTTCAAATGGTACAAATATACTTATAAATGTTCCTAATACAATAAATGGTCCAAATGGTATGTATTCGTCCATTTTTTTTATTTTTGTCAATAATAATATTATACTTAATATTGCCCCAATTAAGAAAGATAACAATGTTATAGCTATTATGTTTGATAGTCCAAAATATATTCCTAATGCTCCCATTAGTTTTACATCTCCAAATCCCATTGCTTCTTTCCCATATACTAAGCCACCTACTAAAGTAATTATTAAGAATATTCCTGCTCCTGCCAACATACCAAGTATCATGTTTATTGTAATTGCTACATCTGATAGTCCATACAAAAACGCTGTTACTAATCCTACTTCAAATATAGTTAGATTTAGTCTATTGGGAATTATTTGTAGTTTGTAATCTATAACAAATGTTGATAATAGCATTGGTGTTAATATAATATATTTTATCAAGTCTAAGTTACCGATAAATGTGTTTTTTATTCCATAAGTATATAATAGTGCTATGTAAATTATTGGTGTTATTATGACTAATATATAGTTTGGTCTGAATTCATTAAAGTATTTTGTAAATATTTCCTTTGAAAATACTTTTTTATATTCTGGCAATCTTTTATTCATCCAATCTATTAACATGCCAACAAAGAGACCTAATATTGCTACAAATGCATAGTACCATATATTTGTTTCTTTAATATACATTTTTATTTTTCCCTTCTTTTGTTTTATAATTGTTCTTTATTCTTTTTTCTATTGGTCTTTTCCAAGCCGTATACCAATATTCTTTTTGTTCATTTATTGGGTCTACTAATATAGTAAACATTTTACATCTATTTCCTCCAAGTACATCTGTAAATATTTGATCTCCTACAACTCCTATATTTTCTGGTTGTACTTTTATTTGTTTTTGCACATATTTAAATCCTCTTTTTAGTGGTTTAGTTGCAAAATGTTTATATTGTATGTCTAGCTTGTCTGCTACTGATTTTACTTTCTTTCTATCATATGTATTTGATAATATATATAATTTTATTCCCTGTCCTTTCATTTCTTTAGCCCATTGTATTATTTTTTCTGACAAGTTTTTATAATAATCTATCAAAGTATTGTCTACATCTAATATTAATACTTTTATTTTATTTTTTATTAATGTTTCTATTGTTATATCTTCTATTTTTTTTAAATATAAATTGGGATATAAATTTTTCATTTTTTCCTTCTCTTTCTTTAGTTTTCTGCTTAAATAATATTATCAATATGTTTTAGTTTTGTCAAGACCCATTAGGGACGTTGACCCATTAGGGACGTTTACTTGTGGGACATTTTATAAAAAATTTCCCACAAGTAAACGTCCCTAATGGGTCATTTAAGTTTCGGTATTTTTTGAAAAAATCCCGATATGTTTTCCACAAAATGAAAAATTTTATATAAAAATAAGG
>CANRBK010000008.1 GCA_947628845.1 uncultured Clostridia bacterium
ACTAAAATGTCCCACAGGTAAACGTCCCTCTTGGGACAATGCCCTTTTGGGACAACGCCCTCTTGGGACAACGCCCTCTTGGGACAACGCCCTCTTGGGACATGGTGCACTAGCACCATATTGAAATCTTTTTTTCTGGCTTAATTTCTAAGTCTTTAGGTTTTTCAATTTCTACTTTTTCTTCAAATATGTTTTCATCAAATATTTGTACAAAATATTTATCTTTTTCTTTAATAATTTTTAAATATGCATCTTCTAGCTTTATGATTCTAATACTAAATATATTCTTTAATATTTCATAATTTGTTTTTTCGTCATTTGATATTTTTTCTATTACTTTTAATTCAGTTGCTTTTTTTATTATTTTTTCTGTTATTATTTTTATATCCTTTTGCAAATTTTTTACTTCTTTTATCATCAATTTTTCATTATATTGCAAAAGAAGATAATATCTAAAATCATATATTAATTTTTCTATTTTTTGTTTAGTGTCTGCTTTTTCTATATTTATTTTCAATGTTTCTAAGAAGTTCTTTTGCAATTCATTTTTTAATTTATCTATTTGTTCAAAATTGTTAAATTCTATTATTTCTAAATATTTATATCTTCGTTCTAATTCTTTTTTATATTCTATAAATTCTATTGGATTCATTATTTTATTTAATTCTTCTAATTGTTGTATATATAAGTTTCTTTCTTTTATCATCAATTTTGATAATATCTTTATACTAAATATTTTATTTGCTAAGTTTAATTTTTCGTTTCTTCTTATATATTCTTTTTTTAATAATTCTTTATTATTTATTATAGTATCAATTTTTCTAATTTTTTCTTCTGTCTCTATTTTTTGTTGAGTTATATCTTCTAAAAATTGTTTTTTATCTTTCATTTTGTATAATTCTTCTTCAACTTTATCTTTTTCTTCTGTAATTATTTCATTTTTATTTTTATCATTTTTCATATCCAGTAGTATTGCTAGCTCTATAATATTATCTACTATTTTATTTTTATTTTCTTTTCCATATCTATCTTCTAATTCTTCTTTAAATAAATCAAAATAATCTATTACAAATTCATTATTATTTATCCATTTTTTTAATAATTTATTTCCTACCATCATTCTCAGATTTTGATATATCAAATTGTGATCTATGCTTTCAATTTCTTGTGGTAAACTTGACCAAGAATATCCATTAAAATCTCTTAATGTTTCAACTATTTCAATATTATTTCCTATATTTATAAGATCTGATAATGTTTCATTTATTATAAAATACTTATCTTTTACTATTTCATCTTTTTTCCCTATTTTAGCTATTGCATACAATATCTTTCTTTCTATTGGATATGCTATTATTTCCTTTTCTTCTTTGTTAATAATATATGTCTTGTTTTTTGGTATTTCATTTTGCTTATCACTCATCTTTATTATTTTTATTGAGTTGCATTTATTTTTTATAATATTTATTATATTTATTATATATTCTTCTTTGTTGTCTATGTCTTTTTTTACTGTTTCTATATCTTTATATGCTGCTTCTATTTTATACAAAATACTTAGTAGAGTACTTTTTACATTTTCATCAAACTTTTTCTTTTCTAAAATTTTTTCTAATTCATTATTGTAATCTTTTTTTACAATCTTTTCTAATAGCTTTGTTTTTTTCTGCATTATGTACTCTCCTCTCACTTTGCTAATCATAAATTATTCTTCATTTTCAGATATACTAATATCTGTTCCCATTTTTAATTCTTCAAGTTTTTCTTTTGTAATTAAAACTTCTCTAGGTTTGCTTCCTTGATATCCAGAGATAATTCCTCTTTCTTCCATTTGGTCTATTATTCTTCCTGCTCTTGCATAACCAACTTTGAATTTTCTTTGTATAAATGAAGTTGATGCTTGTCCTTGTTCAACTACTGCATCTATGGCATCCATCAAAAATGGGTCTGTATCATCATCTTCTGCTTGTTCTTGCATTAATTCTTTCTCTGTCTTTTTACTATTTTCTATCGTCTCTAATATTTCTTCACTATAAGTTGCTGTTCCATTTTGTTTTACAAAGTCTACTATTTTTTCTACTTCCTCATCTGATACAAAAGCTCCCTGAACTCTAACTGGCTTTGGTGCACCTGATGGGAAGAATAACATATCTCCTTTTCCTAATAGCTTTTCTGCTCCTACTGAATCTAATATTGTTCTTGAGTCTACTTGTGAAGATACTGCAAATGCTATTCTTGATGGCACATTTGCTTTTATTAAACCTGTTATTACATCTACTGATGGTCTTTGTGTTGCTATTACTAAATGCATTCCTGCAGCTCTTGCTTTTTGGGCTAATCTACATATTGCTTCTTCTACATCTTTTGCTGCAACCATCATTAAATCCGCTAATTCATCTACTATTATTACTATTTGTGGTAATTTTCCTAATCCTTCTTCTTTTTCTATTGCTTTATTATACCCTTTTAAATCTCTTACTCCTTTGTTAGCAAATAAATTATATCTATTGTCCATCTCTTGTACTGCCCAAGCTAATGCACCTGCTGCTTTTTTTGGATCTGTAACTACTGGTATTAATAAATGTGGTATTCCATTATATACAGATAATTCAACTACTTTTGGATCTACCATTACCATTTTTACTTCACTTGGTTTTGCATTATATATAATACTTGTAATTATTGTATTTATGCATACACTTTTTCCGGATCCAGTTGAACCTGCTATTAAAACATGTGGCATTTTCGCAATATCTGCTAATTGTATATTACCTGCAACATCTTTTCCTAATGCAACTGTTAATTTTGATTTATTATCTTCAAATTCTTCACTTTCTAATACTTCTCTTAAATGCACTGCTTCTTTTTCTTTGTTTGGTACTTCTATTCCTACTGCTTGCTTGCCTGGTATTGGTGCCTCTATTCTTATTGTTTCAGCTGCTAAATTTAATGCTATATCATCTGCTAAATTAGCTATCTTACTTACTCTTACTCCTTCTGCTGGTTTTAATTCATATCTTGTTATTGCTGGTCCTACTGATACATTTTCTACTTTTGCTGATACGCCAAAACTATATAAAGTTTTTTGTAACTTTGTAGCTGTATCTGTTAGAGCTTTTGCTCCACCTTTTAATGATTTTTTTGATGTTTTTCCTAACAATTCTAATGGAGGATATTCATAATTTTCATCTTCTACCACCATTGCATGTTCCAATTGTAAAACTTCTTTTGTTTTATCTTCTTTCTTTTCTTCTTCTTGTCTAAATAAATTGTTCTCTATAACATCTGGTTGGATTGTTCGTGTTTTTTTTGTTTCTTTAGTTAATGGTGTTAAATCATCATCTTTATGATTGTATTTTTTTCTGCCTATTGATTCTTCATCCTCTAGTATTCTTCCTCCAAAATTTATTTTTATTTGTTCTCCAATATTATCTTCTGATAATGGTTCACTTTTTTGATTATCAATATTTCTTTGTTTTTTTCTATTTTCTAATTCCTCTTGTTTGATTTTTAATCTTTCTTCTCTTAATTTTTGTTTTCTTTCTATTTTTTCTTCTTGCTTTTCTTGTGTTCTCTGTACAAAATTATTTATTATTTCTGACATATTAATTCCAAAAGTAAATACTGCGAGCATTACAACTACTCCTATACCTAATATTGTTGCTCCTATCTCACCTAAAAGATTAATAAGTGGAACTGCTAATATTACTCCCAAAGCTCCTCCTCCATAGCCTTGTGCTCCTATAGCATAAGCATCTTTAACAATATCTGATATATCTCTATCTCTTATAGTTATCTTACCTGTATTTATTTCATATATACTCATCAATACTGCAATACTTATTAATAATATTGTATATTGTATTAGTTTTGATGATATATATTCATTATCCTCACAAGCAATTTTGATACTAATAGCAAATATTCCTATCGGTAAAATATATTTTATAATCCCCATCATTCCGCCTAGAATTTCATTTAGTTTTATACCTACTACTCCTGATTTTCCATAAATTAAAACGCATAATAATATACTTAATACTATTAATCCAACTATAGTTAAATCAATTTTCGATTTTTTATTTGTTTTTTTTGAAGTTGTTGTATTTCTCTTTTTATATTTCCTTTTGGCCATTTTTTCCTCCATTTATTGTCTATAAAATTAAGGAGAGAATAGACAGTTCTATATTTCCCTCCTAATATATTTTTTATTTTAATTCTTTTCTACTATTCTGAACTGTTTTTATTGTATCTTCAACAGATAGTTCCATTAGCCTTAATGATTCTGATATATTTTTTTCTAGGTTCTCCAATGTTTTTGTTAAAATTTCTTCTGTATTTGATAACAATTCGTCTGCATATTCTTTTGTTCCATTTGAGATTTCTCTTGATCTTTCATTGGCATTTTCTATAATTTCTTTCTTTAGCTCATATGCTTTTCTTGTAATTTCATGTTCGTCTATCATTGAAATAATTCTATTTTCAGCTTCTTTAACGATCCCTTCTGCTTCTTTTTGTGCTTCTAATAATATACGTTGCCTTTCTTCTTTTACCCATTTTGCTTGTTTTAATTCATCTGGAAGTTTTAATCTCATTTCTTTTATTAAATCCAACATTTCGTCTTTATCAACTACTCCCTTAGATGAGAATGGTAGATTCCTACTTCTTTCAATTATATCTTCTAGAGTCTCTAGTAGTTCAAATATTTCCATAGTTTACCCCTTTCTAATTTTTAAAAAGATTAATATTACTCTCCCATATTTTCTTATATCTGTAATTTCTACTTTTAAATTTTGTAATTCTTGTAATATTTTTTTTTCATTATCTGTTTCTATAATTATTGTAGATTTAGAATCCACAAAATCCTTATTTACGATGATCTCTAGTGACTTTATAGCAAAATCTGAGTTGTATGGTGGATCTATGTATATTAAATTTATTTTTTCATTAATTTTTGTATTTAATAATTGTTTAAAATCTATATTATACAATTCAACTTTATTACTTAGATGAGTCTTTTCTATATTTTTTTTTATAATATTTATAGCATCTTTAGATTTATCACATAAAATTACTTTTTGAGCTCCCCTACTTGCAGCTTCTAATCCTATTGCTCCACTTCCTGAAAATAAATCCAAAAATTTTGAATTAGGTATTTCGTTTTGTATTATATTAAATAATGATTCTTTTACTCTATCCAATGTTGGTCTTGTTGTCTTTCCTTCTAGTGTAAATAGTTTTGTTCCTCTGGCTGTTCCACTTACTATTCTCATTTTGCTTTTACTCCTATGATATAATTTTATTCATTTTTTCATTAAAGTCAATACTATTCATAGAATTGTAACATACATTTAATAGTTCTGTAATATTATTCCTAAAATGTAATAATTTTCTTTTTTCTTTTACATTTTATACAAAAAAACCACCTTGATAGGTAGTTTTTTCTTTTATTTATCTGGATTTACATCTTTTAATAATTCTAATTGTGCTATTAATAAAGATTCCATTTTTGCTTTATATACATCAAATTGCTTTTGAAGATCTTCAAATTCTTTCTGCTTTATTGTTATTTTATTATTTAATTGATCGAGTTCTTTTTGTGCAGTAGATTTTGCTTCTTCTACTATCTGATGTGCCCTTTGTTTTGCTACACTTTTTACTTCTTCAGCAGTTGATTGTGCCATTACTAATGTATTCTGCAAAGTAGTTTCTAATGTTTTATATTGGACTAAACTATTATTTAGTTCATCCACTTTTTCTTTTAATTCAGTTACTTCTTTAAAATTTTTACTATAGTCAACTATTAATTCATCTAAAAATTCATCTACTTCCTCTACACTATATCCGATTTACCATTTTTTTTGAAAATCTTTTATTTTCTATATCTAAAGGCGTTATCATTTTTTCCTCCTAAATTATATAAAAAAATATTAATTATTTACGTTGTTATTTCTTAACCAAGAAACTGATAATTTACTTTTCATTTCTTCTCTTGCCATTTCATTTGTTATTTCGTAGTTTGATGGCGCTACTAAAAATATTGAATTTGACACTTTCTGAATATATCCATCTAATGCATACACTGAACCACTAATAAAGTCAACTATTCTTCTTGCAACATCTTTATTTACATATTCTAAATTTACAATTACGGATTTTTTCTCCTTTAAGAAACCACAAATTTCATCTGATTGTTCAAATGTTGTTGGTTGAGAAATAACCATTTTTATTGCTTGATTTTGTGGCATATTTACAATTTTATTGTTTTTTCTTCCAAATCTTCTTTTATCTTCTACTTCTTCGTCTTCATTTTCATTCTCATATTCATAAATATCTTCGTCTTCGTAATCATCTGATTCTACTGGATCCATTCCAAATAAACCCCATACTTTATCCATTAAAGCTCCTGCCATAAAAAAACCTCCTAAATACTTCTTTTGCATACTATTTGTTATAAGTATCTACTTTTTTTCATTTATTGTCAATAGTTTTTACAAATGTAATTGTTTTTTAATATTATTGTAATATTGTTGTAATATTTACTTTATTTTGTTTAAATCCGGTCTTAATAATATTTCATCATATATAGTTATTGTCTTCATTGAACTAATTTCACTTTTTGTGAATCCTAATTCCTGTAATTCTTTTGTTTCATAATTTGTTACAATTGAATATTTATCTGTTTTTTTAGTAACTTTTACTAATATTTTATTTAAGTATCCTGCTCTATTTCTAACTACATAATTAAGACCATTTTCTTCTACAATTGCTTGATTTGGTACTTTTAATCCAGTAGTGCTCCACCATATTAAATCAAATGAAATTTTTCTATAATTTGCAAGTTCACTTATTTCTTTATCTATTTCTAGAATTAATAATATTTCATCTTCATTTTCTTGTGATATATAATTTATATTTGCTTCAATAATTTTATTATTTGATAATCTAATATTAACCTTATCTTCTAATTTTGCATTTTTTGCTTCTTCTGAGTTAGCAATAGTTGCAATATAGCATTTTGAACTATCTATTATTTTTCCACACTCACTATTAGTTGATATCAATTGTCCTGTTTTTAATTTTAAGCTTTCTAAAAATTGTTTATTTAATGTTGAAAAATTATTAGGAGTTAATATTTCTTCTAGTCCATCTACTTTATAAGATACAATTCCACTTTTAGGTGCTTTTATATATTCTGCTCCTGAATTTAATTGTTGTTCTAATTTTGTTCTTTGATCGTATAATTGTTTTAAATAAGAACCTGCTGAGCTTGATTCTCCTGTTAGTTTTGCTTTTTTACTTATTAAATCATTTATTTGTTTTTTATATTCTACTATTTTTGATATATCTGTTGTTTTATTTAATAATTCTACTTTTTCATCTAACTGATTTTCTATCATTTTTATGTCTGATGAAAATATTTCTGTTTGTCCTTTTAATGCTTCTTGTATTTGGTTATCTAATTCTGATATTTGTGTCTTTAATTTTTCTTCATCTTGACTATAATATCTATATACAGAGTCTTCCTTAGCAGTTTTTTCTCCTTCTGTTTTTATTTGTTCCATACCATTTTTATAGTTATTACCTTTTATAACTTGTTCATCTCTTATTAAATATCCAATATCTGTTTCTTCTAAATATAAAGTACCTTCTTCTATTGTAAGTTTGTCTGAAGGCTGTTTTACTAGTAAGTATACTGCATATATTAAATACATTAGTATAAGTAAAAAAACTATGTATATAATTGTTCTTTTTGGATTAAAATTATTTGATTTGTTTTTATTTTGTTTTGTTTTTATTTTTTTCAATTTATACCCTCCAAAATAATATTTATATTATTTTGTATATCATCTTTTCCATCTAACCATATTGTTTCTTTATTTTTTCTAAACCAAGTTAATTGTCTTTTTGCATATCTTCTAGTTTCCATTTTTATTTTTTCTATCATTTCTTCTTTTGTATAAATATTATTTATATAATTCACTACTTCTTTGTATCCTAAGCCTTGCATTGCTGTTGGAAAAGCATCATATTTTGTTAAAATGTATTTTACTTCTTCTACAAGACCTTTCTCTATCATTATATCTACTCTTTTATTTATCCTACTATATAGGTCTTGTCTTTCCCAATTTAATGCAAATACTCTATAATCATATTCTACTGGTTTTTTCCTAGATTCAATTTCCTGTTCTGTTTTTGTTTTTCCAGTAGTATGATATATTTCCAAAATTCTCATTATTCTTTTTTCATCATTATTGCTTATTTTTTCCATTGCTTTTGGGTCTATTTTTAAAGCTATATTGTATAATTCTTCTAAGCCCTTTTTGTCTTTTATTTTTTTTAATTCATTTCTATAATTTTCGTCTATTTCTATATCATTATATTCTATTTCATATATTAGGCTATCTATATATAGTCCTGTTCCACCAACTATTATGGGAGTTTTCCCTTTATTTAGCACTTCTTTTATTGATTTTTTTGCATCTTTTTTATATTGTGCCACACTATATCTAGTATCTGGTGAAACAAAATCTATTAAATAATGTTTTATTCCTTGCATTTCTTCTTTTGTTGGTTTAGCAGTTCCAATATTCATATCTTTATATATTTGCATTGAATCCGCAGATATTATCTCACCATTTATTTTTTTAGCAAGCTCTATTGACAACAATGTTTTTCCTGATGCTGTAGGCCCACATATTACAATAACTTTTGGTTTCATTCTATTTCCTTTCATTTAATTAACTTACTTGCTTATTTTTTTATCAAATTTAAAGTTCCTTGTTGTATATTTGATAAATATATTCCTTCACAAATAGCTAATATTGCCACCATACCTAATAATATAGTTATACTTTTTGTTAATTTTTCTTTTTCTATTTCTTCATTGTTTATTTGATCTAATTTTCTAAATGTATAAGGTAATATTATATATGAGTTTATTATTGTAAATAATAAAACAAATACTTTTCTTATTGTTTTCATTACTTCTTTATCTTCATAAGTAATTCCTATTTTAGAGATATTATATATAATAAATGTCATTATATATACTATTATAAGTCCTAAAATTATACATGCAATTTTTGTTGTTTTTTCTATACTACCTAAACTAGTCCACATCCATGCAATTAAAATAATTGTAATTACCAATATTATTGTAAATATTACTATCATAATTTTCCCTTTCTATTTTCTTGCAAACTTTCTTTCAATATCATATTTAGTCATTTTTATTGCTGTTGGTCTTCCATGTGGGCATGTAAATGGATTTGGTAACATTAATAATCTATCCATTAAATTTTCTACTTCTTCTTTTGTCAATTCCATATTTGCTTTAACAGCAGCTTTACAAGCTATTGTAGCTATAAATTTTTCTTCTTTTTCCTGTTTTGCTGTCCTTGCTACAGAATCTATTTCATCTAAAGTTTCTAAAAATAAGTCCTTATTATCTATATCTATGCACACTGTTGGAACTCCTATTAATTTTATTGTATTTTCACCAAATTCTTCTAAAGTAAATCCTGCTTTTTCAAACATAGCCATATTTTCTTTAGCAACTTCCATGTCTTTATGTGAAAGATTAATTATATCTGGTAATAGTAATAGTTGTGAATCTTTAAATTCATCGTTATAGTAATTTTTCTTAACCTTTTCATACATAATTCTTTCATGTGCTGCATGTTGATCTAATATGTACATTTCTTTGTCAATTTCTATTATTATATATGTATTAAATACTATTCCAATAAATTTATACATTGGTTTTTGATATTCTTCTACATTTTCAAATACAGATACATTATCTTTTATTAAATCTACAGCTGTATTTTGGTCTTCTTTTTCCACACTTTTTTCACTTTTTGTGGATACTGGTTTTGTTCCAAAAAGTTTGGCATACATTTCATCAAAATTAACATTTGATTTTTCTTCATAGTTCATGTTTTCTAATTTTTCTATTTGTTCTGTTACTTTTTCTAATTTTTCTTCTGCTTCTTTTATTTTATTTTCTATCTCCTGTTGTTGTTCTGTTACTTGTTCTTCCTTTAATTGTTCTACTTGTTCTTTTTCTTCTTCATTCATTTGCTCAGTTGTTTGTTGTTCTATAATTTTTTCTTCTTCATTTGTTTTTTCTATATTTTCTTCGTTTTCGGCTCTTTCTTCAATATCCTTATTAACTTCATCAATATTCATATTTTGATATTCAGTATTTAATTTTATATTTGGATTATCTTCAACCTGTTTTTGTAAATCCTGTTGTATACTTTTCAATTGTTCTAAAATATCAGCTGTATTTATTGGACCTCCTTGTCCAACATTTATTACATTTGTTTTTATTTTACTTTCTTCATCATTATATTCTTCTATTTTTTTTGATTCATTCTTTCTAAAATCAAATAATCCTTCATTTTCAGTTTCTTCTATCCTATTTTCTATTGTTTCATCAGTACTTTCTGTATTTGCTACTAATTCACTTTTTAATAATGTATCTTTTATTCCATGATAAATTGATTGAAAAATTTTATTTTCTTCTTCAAATCTTACTTCTAGTTTTGCAGGATGTACGTTTACATCAACTTTTGCTGGATTCATATTTATATTTAAAATTACAAATCCAAATTTCCCAATTGGAATTAAACCTTTAAATGCTTGTTCTGTAGCTGCAGATAAAGTTTTATCTTTTATATATCTTTTATTAACAAAAAATAGTTGATTTGATCTATTTGATCTTGCTATTTCTGGTTTTCCTATTACTCCTGTTATTTGTATATCTTCATAAGTATAATTTACTGGTAATATCTCAGTAGCTACATCTTTTCCATATATACTATAAATTACACTTTTTAAATCTCCATTTCCATTTGTTTGTATTATTGTTTTTCCTGTATTTATTAATTTTATTGCAACATTTGGATTTACTAAAGCAATTCTTGTAATTACATCTTCTATATATCCTGATTCTGTATAGTCTTTTTTCAAAAATTTATATCTAACTGGTGTATTAAAAAATAAATTTCTTACTATAATAGATGTTCCTGTTTGGCATCCTACCTCTTGTTTATCTAGTACATTTCCAGCTTCTACTACTACTTTATATCCTATATCTTGACTTTCTGTTTTTGATATCATTTCTACATTTGCAATTGCTGCAATACTTGCTAATGCTTCTCCTCTAAATCCCATTGATGTTACTGAGCTTAAATCTTCCGCACTTCTTATTTTACTTGTTGCATGTCTTTCAAATGCTATTTCTAAGTCATCTTGTGCTATTCCTTTTCCATTGTCTGTTACTTTTATAAATGATATTCCTCCATTTTTTATTTCTATTGTTATATTATTTGCTCCTGCGTCTATAGAATTTTCTACCATTTCTTTTATTACTGATGCTGGCCTTTCTATAACTTCTCCAGCAGCTATTTTATTTATTGTTAAATCATCTAGTAATACTATGTTTCCCATTTTTACCTCCGATTTTTATTTATATTTGATGTTATTATATCACTTGTTTTTTTATTTTGTATAGTGATTTTTTAATTTTTTTACTTAATTATGAAAGAATATATAAAAAGAAAGAATTCGAACTATTAAATTTTTTTAATTTAATAATTAGAATTCTTTATTTTTATAATCTTAAATGTCAATTTCCTTCATACTTTCTAAATCTTCATCAAATTTAGCCGTACAGATATATGTTGATAACATATATACTAATAATATTGTAGGAATTGTAAATTGGCCAATTGGCATTCTTGTAATTGCCATTATTCCTAATAATACTAATTGAGCTAATACTATTATTCCTATTGATTGAGTTAAAACTTCTAAAGAGTTTAACTTATTATATCTTATTAATAAATATGCTAAAATTACTATTGTGACTACTATAAATGGTATTACATAAGGTTTTATTATATCTCTACCTCTTATATGAGCTACATTTTCTATTTTTATTTCATCAGCATTTAATTCTGTCGCATATTTTTCATTTATTTTTGTTATTAGTTCAGTCTTTTGTTCTTCTGTAATATTTGTAGTAGTTATACTTAGTGCATCTTTATATACCTCTATTGCTTGAATTGTAAGAGGTTGTTTTCCAAATATTTCATTTGTTATTATTCTTATATCATTTTCTTCATATTCTTTTCCTAAATTAATTTCTATTTTTTGATTTTCTTGATATTTTAGTTCAAAAGCTAGTCCTTTTGTAAATATCATTATTGCACCAACAACTAGTATTATAGCAATTAGTGCTACTAAAATCTTTGTACTATTTTGTTTCATTTTTAATCCTCCTATTTGCTTTCAACTTTTATTTTTAATAATATTCTTGTAATTACTGCATTGTAAGTTGCAATTAAAACTAGTCCCCAGAAAGATATCATTCCAAAACTACTTATAGGTATCCATTTTACAAAACAAAATGCTATTACCATAATACATATTGGTACTATTCTATTAAAGAATTTTATATAAGTTTCTTTTGTTGCTTTGTTAACAATGTTTTCTTCTTTTTCTTTACCTATTTTCTTAATGTTATTTAATAATATTAAAGTAAATATATAATTTAATATTAATATTGATATTATTCCAAATATTGATTCTATTGATATTATTACATTAGCATATCTAACTAATATTATAAATAATGCTGTTAAACCTACAAATGAAATTCCTGCTAATAATCCATTTAATTTATATTTAACTATTAAAACTATAATTCCAATAGCTACTACTACTGCTATAACTATTGCTATGCATATTAAATTTTGCTCTGATATATTAGATAAGATGTATTGATTTTTAACTACATCATATTTTATTGGTAATTTTCCACTATCTAATGCTATTGATATAGTTCTTGCTTGTGCTATATAATCTTGTAAAGTAGTAGAGTCTGTAGTTGCTGAACCTACTGATAATTGTATTTTTCCTGTTGTTAATGGTTCATCAAAGCTTGTTGACATTATTTCTTCATCATCAATTTTCATTGTTATCTTTTTTTCTGTAGTTGTTTCGTCTGTTGTCTCATCTGTAGTATTATTTTCAACACTTTCAGCTGTTGTTGTTTCAGCAGCTACATTTTGTTCATTTTCTTCTTCTGTTTTTACATATGTTTTACTTATTTCTTCTAATTTATTTTTACCATCTCTATTAAATGCTATTTCTAAATATACAGTTGTTCCAGATGTGGTTGTATTATATAAAATATCTGATGATTTTATATCACTATTATCCATTAATACATCTTTTGTTTCGCTATCTATTATTTCAAATTTTCCTATTTTAGCTATATTTCCTACTATTGTATCAGTACTGTCATTTTCAGGTATTTCTATTGTCATTTCTCCTGTTGTTTCATTTAAGCTAATAGTATAATCTTGTGCATCATAAGAGCTTAACCTTTTTTCTATTATTTCTTTTGCTTTCTTATAGTTTTCTTGCGTTTTTACTTCATCACTATTATTTGGTACTTGTTCTTTTACATATCCATTTTGTTCAATTTGTTCATCTGTTGCATCTTCTATTATATTTCCTTCACTATCTTTTACAACTTCTGTTGTTTCTCCATTTAATTCTAATTTTATAGTTCTTGCTCCATTTATTTCCTTTGAATATGTATAATCTTTTACTTTATTTACCATCTGATTTTTACTTTGTGCATAGATTCCAAAAAAGCCTATCATTGATATCAATATAATTGCTAATATTATTGTTAATAATTTTACTACTTTCATTATATTTTTATTTTCTTTTTTCATTTTCATTCCTCCATATTATAATAATCTTGTATCATTTATTATTAATTCAAACCATATTCTTAAATATTTTGCTGCATATTTACTCATCATTGTTCTATCCATAAATATTTCAAAATAATCTAGCACTGGACATATTTTATTATCAATTTTTAAATTTAAAATTATTTTTCTTTCTTTTTCGTCTAATGTTAAATTTGCATCTGTTACTGCATAATTAACTCTATCATGTATATCAAATGTTGATAAGTTTGTATTTATAACTCTATCTCTGTGCACATCTGATTTATCTGCTAGTATCAAAGCTGCTGATATATCACTTATGGCACTTCCTGTATTTTCATCATGATTCCCTATTGCCATCATTATTTCTGCTCTTTCATTAACTGGCATTTCCATATCTTTTAAAATGTTATATGCTAAAATTGCTCCACTATGTGCATGGTCAACTCTGTTTATGCAATTCCCTATGTCATGCATATACCCTGCTATTCTAGCAAGTTCTATTGTTCTTTCAGGATAACCTAGTTTTTCTAAAATATCTCCTGCTCTTTTTGATACTATAGAAATGTGCCTATGTCCATGTTCTGTATATCCTAATGCGTTTAATTGTTTTTGTGCACCTGTAATCAATGCATCTACTTCAGGATTTTCTTTAACATCTTTTAAAGTTATCATCTGTTTCCTCCTTTTTGTCTTTTAAATTTTATATTAAATGAGAAAAAATATCAACTATTTTTTAGTTATTTTTTTATTTTTATGGTTTTGATAATTAGTATGGTTTATTATTTTTATTATTATTCAATAAAAACAATGTGTATATGTAATTCTTTAAAAATTGAAAAGGAACCTTAAACAAGATTCCCTTTCCATATTTTATCATTATTAATAATTACTTAGAAATTGTATATATAAAAGTAGCCTTCTTTATTGCTATTTCATATAGACTATGCAAGTCCATATTTCTTTTTAAATTTATCTGCTCTACCACCAACTGTCTCTTGTCTTAAGTTTCCTGTCCAATATGGATGGCATTTTGAACAAACATCAACTTTTATATCTTTTTTTGTTGAACCAACTTCTAAAACATTACCACATGCACATGTGATTGTTGTTTGGTTATATTCTGGATGTATTCCTTCTTTCATTTAATTTCACCTCTTTTTCAATTTTTATAACATGACTATTTTTTATAATAACATATTTTTTTTGATTTTTCAAGTATTATTTTTGTTTATTTTCTTTTTCTTGTTCGCTATATACATATTGTGCTGATTGTAACATTTCTTTATTTAATGATAATTTATGCACTAATTTATTCATTACATTAAATACACAAGCTACTATTAATATAAGCATGCCGATTTTTTTCCAATATCTTTTAAGCATAACTTTTCTCCTTTTCAAAATAATACATATATATTATACTTTTATTTTTATCAAATGTCAATGAAAATTTAGAATTATAAAAACACCACTTTTTGTATCTCCCTACTTTCAATCAATTCATATACTTGTTTATTATTTTTAATATCTTCAACATTTTTACCATGCATTGTAAATATCCCTTTTACGCCTGAATATAATGCATAATGTATAGCTTCTACATCTTCTTTACTTCCAATTTCATCACAAGCAATTATCTCTGGTGCCATTGTTCTTATTAGCATATGTATTCCTTTATTTTTATTAACGTTTTCTATAATATCGGTTCTTATTCCAACATCATTTTGTGGTGTTCCTTTGTACATTGCAGCAATTTCTCCTCTTTCATCTACAACTCCACATATTCTTCCTTTGAAATTAATTTCATCTATTCCATTACTTAACCTTCTAATTACATCTCTTAATATTGTAGTCTTACCTTTTCCTGGTGGTGCTACAATTATAGTATTGTATATATTTTTATTTTCTATATCTATTATTTCTCTTAGTACTCTTGTACTACAATTTAATATTTCTCTTGCTATTCTAAAATTTAAACTTGATATGTATTTTATATTTGTTATTTTTCCGTTTTCTATAACACATGATCCTGTTAATCCTACACGATGTCCACCTTTTATTGTTAAAAATCCTTCACATATTTGATTTTTATATGCATATATAGAATTTTCGCATAATCTTTCTAGTATTTGTAATATTTCTGATTGAGAAATATTATATTGCAATATTAAATCTCTTTCTCTCATTTTTATTAACATTGGTCTATTAGTTCTCATTCTTATTTCTTGTATTTCGTCAATCATTTTACTATTTTCTTGAAATAAATTAAAAAAAATTTGATATATATTGTTAGGAAAATATTTTAAAATTTCATCTACTACTCTCATATTTTCTCCTATTCCTCAAAATTGTTATAAAAAGGACAAACATTCTATTTTAATATTATATTCGAATTTATGTATTTTATGACTTTTTTTGGTTAAAATAGCTATGGTGATAAAATTGAAAAATAAATTATGGATTATTCTTGTTTTAATAATTATTATTGGTATTTGCATTGGATTTTATTTTTTTAATCAAAATAAAAAATCTGATGAAAACAACTATTCTTCTACTAGAACATCTACAGAGGAAGAAAATTATGTTCAAAATGATACAAATACAATAGATACTACTCAAAATGCTACTAATAATGAACCTAAAAATGAAGAATTAATTTCTACTTTTTCAACTAAAATTTTAAGTTGGGAATTGGGTAGACAAAATAATATTAATTTGACTTGTCAAAGTTTAAATGGAACAATTGTAGCTAATGGTTCTACTTTTTCTTTTTGTAATACTTTAGGTCCTGCAACTCCTGAACAAGGATACCAAGAAGCTTATGTCTTTGATGAGGATGGAGATAAAGAAAAAGGATTAGGAGGAGGTAAATGTCAAGTTAGTACTACTTTATATAATGCTGTTCTTAATGTTCCTAATTTAGTTGTTACTGAAAGACATGCTCATAGTCATAAAGTTCCTTATATTCAACCAGGCAAAGATGCCGCTGTTAGTTATGGTTCTTATGATTTAAAGTTTAGAAATGATACTGGTTTTGATGTAAAAATAGAAGTTACAAACACTACTAATGATATAACTATAAATTTATATAAAATTATTTAAAAAACGAATTTAAGAATTTCTAAGCGGTGGCAACCGCAAAGAAATTCTATAAATTCCCATATTTATCTTGTACGGAAAGTCCTCCTACTAGGAGAACTTTCCTACAATATAAAAAGATACTATGATTAAATCATAATATCTTCTTTGTTTATTTTATTAACTATTTTCCCGTGGTATTCCAACTATAGTTACATCATCAGGCACATCTTTTAATACAACACTATTTGCTCCTATTTTTACATTATTTCCTATTTTTATTGGTCCTAAGATTTTAGCTCCTGAACCAACCATTACATTATTCGCTAGATCTGGGTGCCTTTTATCTTTATCTTTTCCTGTTCCTCCAAGCGTAGTATTATGATATATTGTGCAATTATCTCCTATTGTGGCTGTTTCTCCAATTACTATTCCCATTCCATGGTCTATAAATAGTTTTTTTCCTATTTTTGCACCTGGGTGTATTTCTATTCCTGTTATATGTCTTGATATTTGAGATATTAATCTTGCTAAAAAAAATAATTTTTTACGATATAAAAAATGTGCTATTCTGTGAAATAAAATGGCATGGAAACCTGGGTATAGCATTATAGCTTCTATAATACTTCTGCATGCTGGATCTTTTTCTTTAAAATTTTTTGCATCTTCGTACAATCCTTTAAATACATTTGCCATATTTTCACCTCTAATAATATTATATAAAAAACTTAATAAAAAGTCTCATTTTAACTTTCTACTAAGTTTTTATTTATTTCCCTATAAATATTTGTACATAAATTTTCCCATATTTAGAGCCATTAACCACTCCAATACCTGTATAATTAAAAGAACTATTTAATATATTTGCTTTATGCCCAGAAGAATTCATCCATGCATTTACAGCTGCTGAATTACTTGAATTTCCTGCAATATTTTCTCCAGCTGTTTTATATGTTACTTTAAAACTATTTAACATTTGAAATGGAGTTCCATATGTTGGAGATTCATGTGCAAAATAATTATTATTTACCATATCTTGTGCCTTTATTTTTGCTACTCGTTGCACTTCTGAATCTATTTTTAATGCTTGAAGTCCATTGTTTGTTCTTTGTTTATTGATTAAATCAAATACTTCTTTTTCATCAGTGGATAGTGTACTGCTTGTTGTTCCAGAACTACTGGAATTATTGGAACTACCTGATGAACTACCTGTACTTGGATATATTGCTTTTACATATTGTTGACTTACTGCGCCTACATAATCTCCTTCTACTTGTACAATATACCAACTTCCTACTCCTGCAAAAACTCTTATGTACTCTCCTTTTTTTACTGTTGTAACAATTCCATAATTAGTCCCTGGTCCGCTTCTTACGTTTAATGTACTTGCTGTAACTAATCCTGTTGTAAATCCAACATTATAATAGTGTTGCATACTAAATGAGTTTGTAAAAATGCACAATATCATTATAAATAGTATTCCACTGCTTATTTTAAATAATGTCTTCTTTTTAATACTAATAACTTTCATAAAATAACTCCTTTTATTTTTAGTTATTAATATTTATACATATTGTTTGTCTTATATTCCATTATTTTCTTACTCCTTTTATATGAATAAATCTGATTTTTTCAAAATTATATTCAGAAATTCTTTTATTAAAAGAATCAAATGTATGAGAGCTAATATAAATCTGTCTAAAATCTAATTTATTTTCAATTTTCACTATCATTAACGTATGTGCAAATTTTGTTCCATCAAATGAAAGCTGAGCTATATCTCCTAGTTCTATTTTTTCTTGATTAATTTCTTCGCCATAAGGCCCTTGACCATTATTATTTGTTAAAAACTTATATAAAAATTCTACTCCACTCCATGATGGTGATTTGTTATTTCCATTTATATAATACCATCCATTTTGTTTAGAATAATTCATTACATTTGCCCCCGCAAATATACATTGAGATACAAAACTTGTGCAATCTCCACCTACACTATCAAAGTTATAGTACTTAGGATTTCTACTATATGCCCATTTTCTTGCATATTCACATGCATTTCGTCTATCATATAATAATTCTTTCATTTTATCTCTCCAAAAAATATACTTGTATATTATATTACAAGTATATTTTTTTGTTAATATTCTTCAATTTTTATATATATTTTATCTTCCATAGCATATTTTTTTTCAACTTCTAATTTAGTAATTTGTATATCATCTTTAAATGCAAATTTATTCATACTATCTAGAATTATTTTTACAATATTGTCTATATCAGGTTTTTTGGTAGGACTTATATTGTTTTGTAGCATTTCATTTATATCTTCTTTCTTTGTAGCTTTAGGTATTGAGAAATACGCTATAATACTTACTTTTATTCTACCTTCTAACATTTTAATTTTAGGATATTTTAATAAAAAGTACTGCTCTATAAGTGTTTCATAATCTTTTGTTTTAGTTGGTGTATATACTACTCCTGTGTATGTATTTAATCTTGGTCTTCCTTTTCCTATAACTTTTCCTGGAACTTCAAATTCATATATCATATTTTCCTCCAATTATTTTTTTATTAATTTCGCTACGAAAAATCCTTCTGTTTCCTTTGATGGTAATATTCTAATCGCCTTATTAATTGTTCTATCTAAATTATCACAAAATCCCTGTTCTTTATTCTTTATTTCTAATTCTATATCAATTAATTTTAAATTGAAATTTTTTATAGCCCAATCTAAAATAATCTCATTTTCTTGCTCATTTAGTGTACAGGTTGAATATACCATAGTTCCATTATCTTTTAAAGCTTTATATGCACTTTCAAATAATTTCTTTTGTAATTTTGATAGATCTTTTACTTTTTTAGGGGACCAATCTCTATATGTTGCTACACTATTTACAATAAATCTTCCTTCTCCACTACATGGTGTATCTAATAAGACTTTATCAAAGTATTTTGGGTACTTGTCTCCTATTTTTTCTCCTCTTTCATTTATTACTTCTACTATGCTTGTACCTTGTTTTTCCACATTATATTTTAATCTTTCACACCTTATTTTATCTACTTCATTTGCTAATATATATCCATCATTATACATTAAAGCTACTAATTCTGTTGTTTTACTTCCTGGTGCTGCTGTTAAATCCAATACTTTTTCTCCTATTTTTGGATTTAAAACTAGTGGTGGTATCATACTTGATAAACTTTGTATGTATATATATCCTTTTTCATATATTTCTAGTTTTTGTATTTGTTTCTCATTTGTATTTTTTATAATTAACGCATCTTTATACCATGGAACTCTCTCAAATTTTATATTTTTTTCTTTAAAGTTTTTCATTAAGCTTTGTATATCATATTTTAATGTATTTACTCTTAATGTTGTATATCTATTTTCTGTCATTCCTAGTAATATTTGATCAACTTTTAATGGTGTATATTTTTCATATAAAAATTGCATAAATTCTTTTGGTAGTCTGTTTCTCATTTCTTTTATTGATAGCATTTTTTTCTCCTAATTTCAATTTGATTTAATTTTATCATATTCATAAAAAAGTTGTCAAAACTCTTTATTTTGACAACTTAATTTCTACATAAATTTGTTCTTACCTCCTTTAATTCTCTAACACCTTCACTTTGTTCTTTAATTATTGTATCTGCAACTTCTTTTAATCTTGGATCAATTCTATATTGTAATAAATTCTTACACATTGCAATAGCCCCTTCATGATGTGGTATCATTTCTCCAACAAAACTTAAGTTAATATTCATACATCTTGGACTATTTTTCATTCTAGTAATCATTCTTCTTGTTATTGAATAATATCTTGCCATATAACAATTAACATCTACTGGACTGCTTTCATACCCTTCTGTAGTTTCTAATATTTCTTTCATTTGTTCTATTCCTCTTGTTTGCATTTGTATGATTCCTTTTGCAATTTCTTGTAATGGTTCATAATTTGTAAATTCTAATAAATTTTGACTCATATATATTGCTGCTTGATGATGTGGTATCATACATCTTATAAAATCTTTTGTTATGTTGTTTGTTATTTCTGCTGTTAACATTCTATTTGCCATTTGGCATAATATTTGTTCAAATCTTGATAAGTATTTTTTTGATTCATATATATCTTGATATTCCATAAAAAACCTCCTCTTATATTTATATGCTTATTTTCCATTTTTGGTATATTTTTATATTTTTGGGAAATTATATTTTTAGGAGGTTGATTATATGACGAGTAAAGAGCTTTTATATGTTGAAGATGCTTTAGGACATGAAACTTTTATGAAAACATGTTGTAAAGATACTGCAAGTATGTTAAAAGATGTTAATCTTTCAACTTACATTGGAGAATTAGAACAAAAACATAATGAAATTTTTAATAAGTTTTTAAATTTATTATAAGAGGAGGTTATTATGGAAGATAAAGATTTAATGGAAAAAGAATTACTAATTATTAAAGGTGTTTGCGATTTATATCTTCATGGTACAATAGAGTCTTCTACAGCTGAAGTTCATGAAGCTTTTAAATGTGCTTTAAATGAATCTTTAGATATACAAAATAAAATTTATACTTTAATGGCTGAAAAAGGTTGGTATAAAATGGATACTGCTGAACAACAAAAAATAGATACAATTAAGCAAAAATTTGCTGCAAAATAAGAATATAAATGGCACTTGACATAATTTTTATTTTCCTTTATAATATTATTAGTATTATAAAATATTTTTTGTATAAGGAGGATATATTATTATGTGGTTTGGAAGGAAAAAGCGGTTAACAAGAATCTATGATTATTCATGGAATTATGTTTGTAGATGTAAATGCGAAAATAAATTCAACATAACATCCAAGGATTTAATTGTTACATCTTTTTCTGATTGGGGCAATGAGCCTTTATATCATTTTAAAGCAAAATGCCCTAATTGCAAAAAACTAGTAATTGTGCCCAAGTATGAGATACCATATGAGGTAAAAGAAAATGTACTTGCAGAAAGTACGCCTATTATTGAAAATGAATTTAATCAATAATAAAAATTCAAACAAGCTGAAATTTTCAGCTTGTTTGTTTTTTATTATAAATTTGTTTATTCTATTTTTTAATTCAAATTTTAATGTTTTGATTTTCCTTTTGCTTTGTTTTTCATTCTAACAATTGCAACGGCAATAATTATTAATACTATTAAAGCAACTATTACCCATGTTACAGAAAGATTTGCTCCTGTTTTTATTGCTTGAATAATTTTACTTCCTACAGAATCTCCCTTTCCTTTATTATCTGGTTTTGAAGAAGCTTCTGAATTTGAAGAACTTCCTGAATTTGAAGATTCGCCTGAGCCTGAAGATTCTTCTGAACTTGAAGACCCTCCTGAACCTGAAGATTCACCTGAACTTGAAGATCCTCCTGAATTTGTTTCTTCTGTATGTATTACTTTAATATCTGAAAGTTCTGCATCTGCTCCTGATGATGTTTTTAAAACTTCATTTGATACTGAAACTCCTCCATCTAAAGTATATGATCCAACAACTTGTACTTTATATGTTCCTTCTTCTATTTTAACAAAACTTACTGGTATTTCATTGTTTAAGTTTTGAAGATCTATAGTTTTTGTTTTTACATTTCCTTTTTCATCAACTAATCTTACTTCTAATGCTGTTAATGAATTTGTACTATCTGTTACTTCAAAGTTTACTACTACTTTTGAACCATCTGTTGATTGTCCATTAGCAACATCCCCTTCTATAATTGCTTCTACACTTGCTGTTAAATTATCTATCATTGGAGCTTCTTTTATTGTTATCTTAGTTGAGTATGATGAATTTTGATTTGTTTTTATAATTTCAGGTTCATGAGATAATGATATAGTTTTTGAAAAGTCTTCTCTTGGTTTTATTGCAACAAATGAGCTTCTTACTGGTACATCTTCATTTTGTGCATCTTTATCTGGAACTATACTTATTGTTCCTAATTTTATGTGATCTACATCTTTTGTACTTGTTAATTCATTTAATTCTCCAGTTCCAACATAATATAAATTTAAGTTTTCTACTAAATTTCCTGTTACTTCATCTCTCCTTTGTTCAGAAGATCTGAATTCCTTAAATTTAGTTGTATCTAAATTGTTTAATTCTCCAGTTGTCCAATCAAAAGTTGAATCATAACAATCTGCCATATCTATTTCTAATCCAATTTGAAAACTTGCAATACTTGCTGTGTCATGCATTCCAAGGTATACATCTACTTTTGTTGGATCACCAGATATTGGTTCAAAATATACACTTGAGTATTCTCTTGTAACTACATCTTCTGATTTACGTTCTTCTAAATTATGAGCAAAGGCTAAGCCTGCTATTGTTACAAGGGCTACTAACATAGCAATAATAAATATTTTTACTTTATTATTTAGTTTCATAAAATCCCCCTTTCAAATTTTATTTGTGTAGAGAGCTTTACGCGCTCTCTACCAATTTTATTTATTTGTTCTACTATCTGTTAATGTAATTTGTTCTAATTTTTGTGGTATTTTTGTTACTAATGTATCACTAACCACTCTTTCTCCTTCTAGTGTTTCAGCATTATCTACACGATATAATTCTGCTCTTACTTTTCCTTTTCCTTGTTTTATCTTTGTATAGAATGGATTTTCTTCTCCTTCTATATATTTTCCATCTTTATCCATTGCTTGTTTTTCTACTACATATACCCAGTTTCCATCATTAGTTTCTCCTAAATTTGCTTCTCCTGGATCATCTGCTAAAATTACTTGATATCCATCTACTATTTGCCATTCATCTGAACCTTCTTCTTGATACCATATTAGTACTACATTATAAGCTGGATTTCCTTTATATTTTCCTGTAAACACAATAGAATCTTTTGGTATTTTATATCCTTTTGATGCATCATAAGTAAATTCTTCACTATTTAAACCTATTGAACCTTCATCATTAAATTCTACATTATCACCTGTTTGACCTATTAAATCTAATTCTTTTATTGCTATTTTTGAATCATGGATTATAAATTTAACATAAGCAACATCATAATCATAATTATAAATTTCATTTTTGCCTTTTTCATCTACTTTTGTAAAGTATAATGTTTCGTCTCCATTGAATTCTTTATTTTTTGTTTTTTCAGATTTAACTGTTGTCCATTCATCATTTTCATTTCTCTTTACTTGAATTTCATAATCCTTTATTTTCTCATCTGCAAAATACTTAAGTGCAACTAATTTCTTAACTTCTGGTAATTCAATTACTATTTCTACATTTTCTCCATTTGTTGATGCTTCAAATACATCATATTTATTATCTGCAAGTACTGATATACCTGAAATTGTTTGTGCTTCATCTGATGTATCTACTTGATTATTTTTTGAATCATTTTCAACTATTGTATCTGTTTTTGATGTTGCATTTGTTGTAATTATCCATCCGTCTTTATCTATTTGACCTTCGTGAGAAACTTTTACTGGCTCTAATACTTTTTCACCGATTTTATTTAAATATTTATCATAAGCTACTACTTTATATGTAAATGCTCTGTTGTTTATAGTAGTTACTACATCTGTATATGTATTTGTTCCACTTTCTACAAATGCTACTGTTCTTGAAACTTCTTTGTCCTTTTCCATATAGCTTCTTACAATTTCGTATCCTAATATTGCATTTTTATTTTCTGTTGCAAAATCAAATTGTAAGTCAACTCTATTACCTTTTATTTTATTATTTTCTATATTTGTTATTTCAGCTGTTAATTTACTATTATCAGTTGTTAATTGAGCTCCATTTTGTAATACATAATTTCTTGATTCATCATTTACATAGTAAATAGCTTTTGTTTCTTTTTCAAATTGGTTTGCATAATTAATTGTATCTTGATTTGGTACCATTCCCCATCTTTCGAAAAACTCTAATATATTTTTGTTAGTTGCTGCACATGCCAATCTCATTAAGTTATTATCAGTATCTCCATCCACCAATGTTAATGCAATATTAGTTTTTGGTGCTTTTGATGTATCTCTTGCGTATGTATCTATTCTTGCATAAATTGAATTGTTAAATTGTTCTTTTGGTGTATTATATTTCTTATAGTTATATCCTCCTAAGTCATAAGCTAAATGTAATTGCCAATATAATCCTAATTGTGTAAATACATTTTGAGATTTTCCTACTTTTCCTGATGTTACTTTATCATATACATCTTTATAATTAAATCTTACTGTATCTCTTGTATTATCTGTTTGAGCTAATATTGAGAAATAATTATTTGTAACTTCTCCATGTACATATGCTTGTTGGTTAATTACATGTCCTATTTCATGTGCAATTCCCCATCCAAAATAATTTCCATCAGTATTTGTTACTTTTCCATTTGAATTTACTATAAATGGTACTCCTTTTGCTAAGTCTTTAACTTCATTCCATTGTATACCTATATGTAATCCACCTGCGTACATAAATGCTGATCCTGTCATTCTCATACATCTTATGTTTTGTCTTGTACGTGGGAATGTATCTTTATAATCTACTCCTGCTGTACCTTCTTTGCTTAGTCCTTTTTGATTGTAGAATAATTCCATCATATCTTCCATTGCTGTTAATGTTTTTGTAAGTCCAGCAACTTTTTGTTCTTTTGTTTTATATCCTTTTTCTTCTAGACCATCCCAGATTTGTTTTGAAGATACTGAATACATCATATCGTCCATAACAATTTCTGTTGCTGTTAAAATACAATCTGAACCATCTTCGTATTCTTGTACTTTATATTTATCTGTAGAATGCATACATTCTTCATTATGTCTTGATGGTAGAGATTTTACCATTTTATCTAGGTCATCTATATATTGTGTTATTCTCTTTTGTCTTTCTTCTTCTGATATTTGTACTCTAGTTGCACCACTATAATTTATTGTATCTGGTACTTCTTGAGCACTTAAATCAAGTACAGGTATTTCATTTCCACCTAATACTCTAACAGCATATTCTCTGTCCATAAATCTTGTTGGTTCACTATCTTTTAAGCCAGTGTAATTAATATATAATGAACCTCCATGTTCTCTGTTTGTTGTTATTAAATCTGGTAGTGTTATAGTATTTGCTCCAACTTGTAAGTTATTAATTACAGTTGATTGCCAATTTCCTGCTTCTGCACGCCATTGTGTATAAATCAATTGTAGTCTTGTTGAATCTCCTACAGATTTGTATGGATTTCCTACATATACTGTAATTTCTTCTCCAGCACGTGCTGAAACTCCTAATGGTTGCCATGCATTTAGGCTACCTCTAAATTCTATATTTTTGTTATTATCTGCACTAGGTGTATCATACCATGTTGACATTGTACTATTTATTTTTGTTACTTTTCCTAAGTCACCTTTTTCTATAAGTGTTTTAGCTGTTGCTAATTCTTTCTTTAAGTTATCTGCTTCTGGATTTATTTCTCCTGTTTCTTCATCTGGAGTAGTTAATCTTTTTTCAATTTCGGCAACTTTAGCATAAGCTGCTTGCTTACCTTGTTCTGTTGATATATCTATATTATCAGCTAATGTTAAGTGCATACTATCTGCAAATAATGCATTTATGTCATCTTCTATTGTGTCATAGTTATAGAATCCCATTTCTGCAATAGTAATTTTTCCGCCTCCACCTACTCCGATTACTAATCTATCAGTAGTTATTGGTTTTGCTAATTTAATTGCTACATAATTAAATCCATTTTTATCTTTTCTTTGTGCAACTAATGATGCACGAACTCTTATATTTTTTCCTGTTTCTGTATCTCTATAACGTAAAGTTGCATATTGTAATGAAGAATCCCATTGAACTTTTGCTAATGTTACATAGTTCATTTTATGAGCTTCGTTAAATTCTACTATTATTCCTTTATCATCTCCATCATAGAATCCACCTGCATCCCAGTCACTTGAAGCAAAGTATGAACTATAACTATTGTCTGCTACACCTTTTGCTGAATATTTGTTATTTTCTTTAATTAATGTTCCATCTTCATTTGTATCTAAAGCACTATCTTTCATAGAATATGCTCCATTAGATGTATGCCATATTGCTTTAATTCCTTGTGTTAATACTCCTACTTGTTCTTCTCCATTTTCATCTATAGTTGGCTTATTTATTCTTTTATAGTTAGGTAATTCTACTTCTTGAACATCCAATGTTTTTGCTGTTGCAGTCTCTGATTCTGGGCTCATTCCCATAAAGTTACGTCCTTTTACCATTACTTCATAAGTTTGTAGACTATCTAAATTAGAAATTGTAAAGCTTGTCTCTATAATGCCTTTTGTTACCTTCTTTGTCTTACCTGGCACTACTTTATTATTTTCAATTACTATTTCATCTTTTTCTTCTGTTGGACTTGCTAATATCCATTCTGTATCTCCTGATTTTCTATAATATACAAAATAGTCTGATGCTCTACGATCAGCATTCCAAGATACATTTATTAATTTGTATCCACCTTTTGCTGTTACTCCAGTAATTGCTTGAGGTGCACTTGTTGGTTTAGGTTGAACTTCATATTCTTCACAAGGTTTACTTTGCCATTCTCCATTTATTGAATATACACTTACTTTATATTTAGTAAAATCATTATAATTATTTTGATTCATTAAATCTTTTATGAATTTACCACCATTAAATGTCATTATTTCCAATTCATGTCCACTAACTTCATGTACTTCTGTTACTTCTTTTCCATTTATTTCAGCTCTTATAATTACTCTATAACCTGTAACATTTGGAACATTATTCCATCTTATAGTAAATCCTTCTTCATTTACAGATTCATTAATTTCATCTTTTCTTAATTCTGGTATTCCTAATTGTGGATCTGGTATTTTGTCTGCCATTCCGTTTAAGAATTCTACTTTTCCTATATCAGCTAATTTATTTCCTTTTGTTCCTGTTACTTTTATAATAACTCTTTTTACTGCAATTTGATTTCCAAAATCAATTGTTATACTACCATTAGATTCAATCCATGCTTTTCCTCCTGTAATTGGTTCATATACAGTCGTTTCAGAATTTCCGTTAGGTGAATCTATTTTTATTATTGGATTTTTTTCTGCTACTTTTCCTAATATTTGTACTGATGCAGTTTTTTGTTCTTCTTCATCATTTGCTTCTATTACACATGGTATTTCTACAGCTCTGTTATTTTTGTAATCGTATCCATCTATTGTGATTATTCCTGATGTTATATTGTTATTTGCATTTGTTGATGGTGCAATATTTATATATTCAGTCTCTGCTGTATTTTCGTTTATGTTTATATCAATTTTTATTGAGTTTGTATCAGATATATTTTGGCTTGGATCCTTTGGTTGTAAAGTTACATGTTTATCATTACTTGATAATACTTCCTTTATATCTGTTGCTAAAGTTGGGTCTTTTGATTCTGATTCTGTATAATAAGATCCTTCTTCTGGTTTTGATGTTGTTATTTTATCTAAATTTAAGTTAGTTATAAATCTTTGTGCTGATCCAATATAATTTTGTCCTTGATTTATTACTGCATAAGATAAATCTACTATATCTATTATATCTTTTCCATTTTTATCTGTATCTTGGTTTAAATTATAGTTATATCCTGGAATATTTGATGTACCTTCTATTCTTTCTAATAAAGCAGTTACATCATTACTAGTAACATCTTTTGATCCATCTACATCTCCTAATCTAATTATTCCTGTTCCCATACTAGCTCCAGTTGTTGGATCTACATATGTTGCATCATATCCATTTGTAAATTTTAGTTCTGTTGTTGTATTTGGTTTAACTATAATTCCTGTTGTTTCAAAATTTTGATATCCAGCTCCTGAAATGCTTAATGTATACTTTTCGTCATCTGTATCACCACTTGGTTCTAAGTTATTAAAAGTATAAAATAATTGTTTTTCACTTGCACTTCCAGTTACTTTTTCAGTTGATGAATCAGTTGATTTTATAATAGTATTTCCTTTAGTTAAGGTTACTATTATATTATTAGCATTTATCTTTTTTTGTGGAAGTCTTAAATCTATTTTTAATTCTAAACTTCCTAACAATGTGTCTAATGGGTCTCTTTCTGGAATACCAGAATTTTCGTTATCAATAGTTGCTATTCCTGAATTTTCAACTTCATCATTCTGCTCATAAGTTTTTAACCTATTTTCTGTCTCTGTACCTTTTTCATTATTCAATGTAATTTCATTATTAGTTTGTGATACATTGTTTTCAGATGTTTCTTCAGTTGATTGCTCTGTTATTACTACATTATTTGATTCTGCTGGTGGTGTAGTATTTTCTTCTATAGCTGAATTGTTTCCTGTAGTTGTTTCGTTTTCTATAGTATTAGCTTCTACTTTAGTTGTATTTTTTTCTACAACTTCTGCTGCTATTACTGCTATGTTTCCACTTAGCATTGAAAAAATAATACTAATAACAACTGCAAATCTTAGTACTTTTTTCATAAAATTTTTCCCCCTTTTTAAGTAAATTAAAAACTAAGTCGCTTTTTATAGTGGCTTAGTATGCATTTTCACATAAATTATACCAAAATGAAAAATTTTATGCAATATATTTTTGAAAAATTTTTATTTTTGTTTTACATCATTGGTCTCCCCAATATTTTAGTTTTCTGGGTGTGCAATTTTATGTAAATATTATATCATTTTTCTCAAAATAAATCAATGATTTGACAAGCATAGTATGGCTAAAAAAATATAGTATTTTAAGTAATGTCATTTACAAGTATTGCTTTAATTCTACTTGCATTTAAAAGTTCAATGATATCTTTATTATCATCTATAAATAATATTTCATCTAAATTACAATTATTAAGTTTTGAAATAATTTTTACTCCATCAACTTTTAATTCTTGTGATGATGAAGATATAATTTCAATATCTTGTCCATAATATTTATTAATAAAATTTTGTTTTGCTTTTAAATGAAATGAAAATTTCATTCCTGATAAACAATACATCTTAATACCATTGTTTCTTAAATTATTAATGAATTTATATAATATTTCAGATTTTATGCATGGTTCAATATCTTCATAAAATGTATCTGGATATTTATATGCATTTAAGTAATATCCAAGATATTTATTTTCACTTTCTCTACGTTTTTTTGAAAAATCTTTATCTTTATGAATAGCTAGCGTATCATCAAAATCAAAAATTACTACTTTAATATTATCTAAATTTATATTTTCCATTTTCATATTTTT